>NZ_BRYH01000003.1:0-362690 GCF_054772055.1 Lacrimispora brassicae
AACGAGACTCTTAATCTATTTGTCCGGGGTTTGAGCCCCCGAAGGCGCATCAAAAGTTCCGGTTTTGCAGACAGAGAGCTGCGGGGGTGGGGCTTTTATTTTGCGAGAATTTATGCGGGTTGCGAGACCTGGTGAAAACTGGATAGAACTGATATGAGAGAGGAGGCCGGATATGGCGTCCTCTTTTTGATTTTCGAATTAATAGGTCTGCAGCTGGATATCTTACGAACCTAAAAAAAGAGTAAGAATCATGAAAATCGTTTATTCCATTTCTTCGGTTTTTCCTTTATAATAGAAGGTAGTATAATAATTTTTCACAGAAGAGGGGGAACGAGATGTCAAAGGAACAGTATTTTGAAAACCGAAACAATTATATTGCCCTTGAGGACAAGGTTTGGGTCACGGATTACTGCCAAAGAAACTGGCCAGAAGAAGTGAACCACATCCTGCGCATTGCCGATGATGCGGCGGAGCAAACGTTTTTATTCGATCTGCGGTGGGATATGGAACGCACCTATGTGCCGGTCCACTTTGACGGGGAAGTGGTCTGGGATCATATGCCGGGAGATGACCCGGAATTTATCTTTCAGTTCAACCGCCACCAGTTTTTTATATGCCTGGGACAGGCATATACCATAACCGGAGATGAAAAGTATGCAAAGACTTTTGCAGAGCTATTGGATTCCTGGATAAAAAGCAACCCTCTGACAGAAGAAACCAGGCAGACCACATGGAGGAGCATTGAGGCCGGGATACGGGCTGAAACCTGGGTAAAGGCCATGGGCTATTTTAAGGAAAGTCCCTCTGTCGGAGACGAACTTGTGAAGGCATATATGGATTGTCTCGCCGTTCACGGGGAATACCTGATGACAACCTACAAACATTTCCAGATCAAGAGCAACTGGGGAGTGATTGAGAACCGGGGGCTGATGGAGATCGCACTGGCTCTTCCTGTTTGCGACCGGACAAGGGAATATCTGGATGCAGCCCTTATACGCCTTAATGAAGAAATAGAGGTGCAGGTGGCCGACGACGGAGTGCATTGGGAACAATCTCCTATGTATCATAATGAGGTGTTTCACTGTTATCTGGAAGTGATGCGTCTGGCCGGACGTTACGGCATTAAGCTTCCCAAGAAAATGAAAGAGAAAGTAAGGCAGATGGCCTATGCAAACATTGCATGGAAAAAGCCAAACCATTGCCAGCCCATGCAGGGAGACAGCGATGAAACCGATCTCAGGGATCTGCTGGCCCAAAGCGCCTGGCTTTTTTCAGACCCGGTGCTGAAATTTTGTGCCTATGACAGAATGGATTATGACGGAGCCTGGGACTTCTTAAAAGAAGGGATCCAGGGCTATGGAAAGCTGGATTCAAAAGAACCGGATTTTTTAGAAAGAGTCATGGAAAACACCGGAAATCTTTTTATCCGCTCCGGCTGGGATGAAAATGCCGACTATTTCCACTTCCGCTGCGGATTCCTGGGAGGAGGCCACGGCCATTCCGACAAACTCCATGTGGATCTTGTGATCAACGGAGAAGACGTGCTTATGGACACAGGGCGTTATCATTATGTGCCCGGTGAAGCAAGGACCTGGTTTAAAAGCGCCCTGGGCCACAACGTTCCTCTGGTAGATGGCCGTGACTATCTAACATGCCGGGAGGCCTGGGGAGTGGATAAAATGTCCGCAGCGTATTTTGGCGGCTATAAGAAAAAGGACGGATACCGTTATGTCCAGGGAAGCCACGGTGGATATTTAAACGGGAAAGAGGGCAACGTGTGGATTACCAGAAAGGTGGTGGCAATTGATACGGACCTTTATCTGATTGCCGATGAGTTTTTTTCCAGTGAAAAGCATACCTGTCAGCAGCTTTACCATTTTAACAACTTAGGAAAGGTCTCCCGTTCCGGGGCCACGGTGCGCTATTCCGGCATCAAAGCTGACGGGGAATTGACAGTTCTCACAAAAGGGTGTGAGATGAAGCTGTCGGAAGGCCGGATTTCCAGAAATTACAATCAGATGGAAACAGGAAAACAGCTTCTGGCGGGAAGGGAAACAGAGGGATTTTCTTCCATCATTACCATTGTTTCCGGAGGCCAAAAGAGGAAATACAAAGCCCCGGAGCTTTCTCTCCTTCCTGTATTCGGTGCAGATCCAACCCTTCCCTTAAGCCCTTCTGAGGCGGAAGCGGTATCCATTGGCTGGAAGGGAAAGAAGTATGTGGTCATTCTGGCCCACCGGGATATTGGGGATTCCTGTGACCTGCTTACGGCAGGAGAGGTAAAGGGTCTTGGAACGGTCATTGTGTTTGATACGGAGAAACAGAAGGTAGGAGGTACAGTCCTTCACTGGTAGAGAACCTGAAATAAAATAAAAAAGAAAGCAGCGTTTGCCCGTAAAGGAAAAACGCTGCTTTTTGCATAACCTGAGGATGAAAATGATGATATTCCTTCTCTTAATGGGAAATCCTCGCCTGGATCCAGTGAAGGGCATCATGAATGACCTCATCCTTGCAGTATTCATTAAAGATCTCATGGAACAATCCGCCGTAAATCTTCATCTGCTTATCCTTTGACGGGGCGGCTGCAAAAAACTGATAAGTGTCCTGAACGCTTACCAACCCATCCTTTTCTCCGTGAAGCATGAGAATGGGGTACTCAAACCTTGTGACCGCCTCTTCAAACCAGGCAATTCCCTGGCAGATGGAGTAGCATAAGCCGGTGGTAAAGGTTTTAGAGTTATAGGGATCCTTGCCGTACCAGTCCGTAACTTCAGCGACAGAGCAAACGCCGGCGCCCAGTTCGTTGGGAAGCTTGGTATGGGGATCCAGGCCTTTGGGAACACTGCTGATCAGCCCTATGATATCCTTTGTCAAAGCTCCGCTGGTGACGATGCCCCGAAGTTTTTTGTCTGTGTATTTTGCGCCATACAGGGAAACGGTAAAACCTCCCATGCTGTGGCCTACTAAAAATACCGGAATATCCGGATTTTCTTTGATGGCCATGTCAACCACCACATTGGTGTCGTCAAGCAGTTCATTAAAGTCTTCATAGTGGGTCCGTTCCCCCTCGGAACGTCCGTGGCCCCTGTGATCGAAGCGGTAGGTCCCGATCCCGGCCTTGTGAAACAGCTCCGCAACGTAATCATACCTTCCCTGATGCTCACACAGCCCATGAACAATGACGGCCACTCCTAGCACGGCCTCTGGAACCTCTCTGTTTAAAAACAGCCTGGTCCCGTCAAATGAAGAAATCATTTCTCCCATAGAAATACCTCCTTTGAAGCATTTGTTTTGCATTTCTTCTATTATAGCAGAATCCTGTCCATTTTAATAGGAAGAAAGCCATGAAAAGCAGGAAAAGTTTTTTGCATGGCATTTGTAGGATTTGATAGCCTCACAGGAGGACAAGGCAGAAGGGGCATCCTTTTTTTCCATCAATCTCTGCTTATTTATAATTGCGTTAGGTACTAATGACGGGGAAATGAAAAAACCCAAAAAAAACGTAGTTAAATTTCACAAATAATCAGAAAAAAATTCTACATAAAACCTAGAAAAATTCACTGAAAAGAAAATACTTTAGGATCTGGCCATATTTTGGCTTAAAAAATTAATAAAAATTTTATAATTTCACAGGTTAAAATTGTTTTAATTGTTCAAACAAGTGCAGACATTAACAGGATGTTACGAATTCTGCAAAAAGTTGACAATTTCCAAAGATGAAAGTATGATACACGGTATACCTCCTGTATCATGTATATTTAGGAGTACAATTTGCAAATCTGGTAATATATAAGAGGAGGACGGTTTAAGAAAGGAAGTGAGCATTACGGAGGATTTGGCAGAGAAGTTATTAGAGGAACTGAACTGCGAAACGGTTTTTACCATTCCTGTGTTCGGCGGGATTCCCATCTCTGAATCAGTGGTGGTATCATGGATTATCATGGCTGCTCTGACGCTCCTTTCCATCATTCTGGTAAGAAATCTTAAGGTTGAGAATCCTGGGAAGAAGCAGTTAGCGCTTGAAATGACAATCGGCGGAATTTACAATTTTTTTGAAGACCTGGTGGGAGAAGAGGGAAAACGGTATATCCCTTATCTCATATCCGTGGCAATTTATATCGGAGTGGCCAATTTAATTGGCCTGGTGGGATTTAAGCCGCCTACCAAGGATTTAAATGCCACCGCAGCGCTTGCTATTATGAGCATTTTGCTGATAGAGTATTCAGGTTTTCACAAAAAAGGGGTTAAGGGTTTTTTTAAGAGCTTCGGGGAGCCGCTGCCGCTTCTTGCCCCAATGAACGTTCTGGAATTATTTATCAGGCCGCTTTCTCTGTGCATGCGGTTGTTTGGTAATGTTTTGGGATCATTCGTAGTTATGGAGCTGCTTAAGCAGTTGGTTGCGCCAATCGTACCTATTCCGTTCACCTGTTACTTTGACATCTTTGACGGATTGATTCAGGCGTATGTATTTGTATTTTTAACTGCACTTTTTATCAAGGAAGCAGTGGAGTAAGTCATTAAAATCAAAAGGAGAGAATTATTATGTTAATAGCAATTGGAGCAGGAATCGCAGTATTTACAGGTATTGGAGCAGGAATCGGAATCGGAATCGCAACTTCCAAGGCAGTTGATGCCATTGCAAGACAGCCAGAGGCGGAAAGCAAGATCAGCAAGGCCCTTCTTTTAGGTTGTGCCCTTGCCGAGGCAACTGCCATCTATGGTTTCGTTATAGCCCTTCTCATTATTTTATTCCTCAAATAATTCTTAAGATCAGGATTAGGGTGGAAAAAATTAAAAGAAAGGCAGGCGGTATAGATGCTTAGACTGGATATGAACTTTGTGTGGAATATGGTGAATCTCATCGTCCTGTATCTTCTCCTTAAACATTTCCTCATAGGGCCGGTCACGGATGTGATGAACAAACGGAAGGGAATGATTGACCAGAGCATATCAGATGCCAGGAATAAGGAAGGTCAGGCAGCAGAGCTTAAAAAACAGTATGACGAAAAGCTGGCTGCCTCCTCTGAAGAGGGATCAAGGCTTATTGAAGAAGCGAAAATCCAGGCAAAGGCCCAGTATGACCGGATCTTAAAGGATGCGGGGGAAGATGCAGGCCGTCTGATGGTCGAAGCCAGGAAACAAGCGGAGGCTGATCAGGAAAAGGCTATGCGTGAGGCCAAGGCGCAGCTTGCAGGCTTAGTTATTGCAGCAGCGGCCAAGGTAGTTAATCAGGAGGTGAGCGCCAGGGCAAATCAGGCGCTTTACGATTCATTTATAGCAGAAGCAGGTGATTTCCATGATGCAGGCAGCAATTAATTACGGGCAGGTTCTTTATGAGCTTTCTGTTCCTGAAACGGTCATTGAGGAAACGGCTCTGGCATTAAGGACTGTGCCGGAGCTGAAACGCGCCCTTAATAGCCCTGTGGTGGCAAGGAGCAGCAAGTACCGGATCGTTGACCGTGTATTTTCTGCTGAAATCAGGACTTTTATCAAGGTCTTGGTGGACCGCCGGGATATGGACCTTGCAGATGATATTTTTAAGGCATGGCGTGCCTGTGTTTGCAGGCAGGAAGGGATCCTGGAGGCTTCTCTTTTCTACGTGACAGAGCCGGAGGAAGAACAGCTTCAGGAGATCAAAGGGATGCTGTGTAAAAAATATGAAAAAAAGGATGTAAGGCTTCGCCTGATCCTTGACCCAAGTTTGATCGGCGGATTCATCATTCGCGTGGGAGATGTGGAGACTGACTGGAGCTTAAAGGGACGTCTTAAAGAATTGGAACAAAAAATAATGCGGAGGTGAAAAACGTGGCTTCCATCAATTCAGATGAAATTATTTCTATATTGAGAAGTGAGATTGAAGATTATGACGCCCATGCCAGGGACCAGGAAGTGGGAAGGGTTATAAGCGTTGGCGACGGCATTGCAACGGTTTATGGAATCGACCGTGCCATGTACGGAGAAATTGTTATTTTTGATAACGGAATCAAGGGAATGGTACAGGACATCAGAAGAGAAGACATCGGCTGTATCCTGTTCGGCTCTGACCGGGACATCAGGGAAGGCTGTAAGGTAACAAGAACAAAGAAGCGCGCCGGTATCCCCGTAGGCGACGGGTTTGTGGGAAGAGTGGTCAATGCTCTTGGTGCGCCCATTGACGGAAAGGGAGAGATCATCTCTGACGATTACCGTCCCATTGAACATGAAGCACCTGGCATTATTGACCGTAAGAGTGTATCCGTGCCCATGGAAACAGGGATTCTTGCCATTGACTCCATGTTCCCCATTGGACGGGGGCAGAGGGAGTTAATCATCGGCGACCGTCAGACCGGTAAGACTTCCATAGCCATTGATGCGATCTTAAACCAGAAGGGAAAGGACGTGATCTGCGTTTATGTAGCGGTCGGCCAGAAGGCTTCCACCGTTGCAAAGCTGGTGAATACCCTGACTCATTACGGTGCCATGGATTATACCATCGTGGTATCTTCCTCAGCCAGTGAGCCGGCGCCCTTACAGTTTATTGCGCCTTATGCAGGAACTGCTCTGGCAGAGTATTTCATGTACAAGGGAAAAGATGTGCTCATCGTTTATGATGATCTGTCAAAGCATGCGGTGGCTTACCGTGCCCTGTCTCTGCTTTTAGAGCGTTCTCCAGGCCGTGAGGCTTATCCCGGCGATGTATTTTATCTCCACTCCAGACTTTTGGAACGTTCCAGCCGGTTGAACGAGGAAGCAGGAGGCGGTTCCATTACCGCACTGCCGATCATTGAAACCCAGGCAGGAGATGTATCGGCTTACATCCCCACCAATGTCATTTCCATTACAGACGGACAGATATTCCTGGAAAGTGACCTGTTTTTCTCCGGTATGAGACCGGCGGTAAACGTTGGACTTTCCGTATCCCGAGTAGGTGGAGCGGCACAGACCAAGGCCATGAAAAAGGCTGCGGGAAGCATCCGTATCGACCTGGCCCAGTGCCGGGAGATGGAGGTGTTTACCCAGTTCAGCTCGGATTTAGATCCGGCTACCAAGGAGCAGATCATGTATGGAAAAGGGCTTACGGAGTTGTTAAAACAGCCCTTATGCCATCCTTTAAGCCTCCATGCCCAGGTAATCAGCCTGGTTGTGGCCAATAACCGGCTGCTTTTGGATGTGGAAGTTCCTAAGATCAAGGAGTTTCAGAGAGAAATGCTGGCTTTCTTTGATGAGCGCCATCCGGAAATCGGAAAGGAAATCGAAGAGAGCAAGGCGCTGTCTGACCAGCTAAAGCAGAAAATTCTTGATGCGGCAGCCGAATTTAAACAGAAACGGGTGTAGGATATGGCAAATGCGAGAGAGATACAAAGCAGGATGAACAGCATCAAAAGCACTATGAAGATAACCAATGCGATGTATACCATTTCCTCGTCAAAGCTGAAAAGGGCAAGGAAAGCCCTGACTGATACGGAGCCTTATTTTTATGCGCTGCAAAGGACCATTGCCAGGATCATAAGGCATACGCCCGACATTGACGACCCGTATCTGGATACAAGACCGCATATTAAAAAAGAAGAACGTAAAATCGGATACATCGTGGTAACGGCTGACAAGGGGCTTGCTGGTTCTTATAATCATAATATTTTTAAACTGGCTCAGGACCAGATCGACAAAGGCGGGAATCCCATGCTGTTCGTAGTAGGTGACCTGGGACAGCAGTATTTTACGAAGAAAGGAATACCGGTGGAGCAGGATTTCCGGTATACCGTGCAAAAGCCAAATATGAGCCGGGCCAGAATCATTGAAGAAAAGATCGTGGATTACTTTCTGTCAGGAAAGCTGGATGAGGTGTATATGATCTACACCAGGATGGTGAATGCCATGAAAATGGAAGCTGAGATCGAACAGCTTCTTCCCATCCCTAAGCACCGGATAGGCCAGACCGTTCCCATTAACGTGCATCTGGAGGAGATCACCATGAAGCCGTCTCCCCAGGCAGTGATTGATGCCATCGTGCCCAATTACATCGCAGGCTTTATCTATGGAGGCCTGGTGGAATCCTATTCCAGCGAACAGAATTCCAGAATGATGGCAATGCAGGCCGCAACAAAAAGTGCCCAGGAAATGCTTGACGAACTGGCGATCACCTATAACAGGATCCGTCAGGCCGCCATTACCCAGGAGATCACCGAGGTGATCAGCGGTGCAAAGGCCCAGAAGAAGAAAAGGAAGAAATGTTCCAGTTAACTTTAGAGAGGAGGAGTCCTCACAACTGTGAGTAACAGAATATGAATAATGGAAAGATCGTTCAGGTCCTTGGACCTGTAGTAGACGTTGAGTTTTTTGAGGGCAGCGACCTTCCCCGTATTAAGGACGCCCTTGAGGTGGATAATGACGGGAAACGCTGTGTAATGGAAGTTGCACAGCATATGGGCAACAGCACGGTCCGCTGCATCATGCTGGCTTCCAGCGAAGGACTGTATAAGGGCATGGAGGTAACCGCTACCGGGGAAGGAATCAAAGTCCCGGTAGGTGAGCAGACTCTGGGACGCCTTTTTAATGTCCTTGGAGAGACCATTGATAACGGAGGAGCCTTGCAGGGAGGCCCGGAGTGGGTCATTCACAGAGATCCTCCGGCCTTTGAGGAGCAGAGCCCGGTGGCTGAGATCCTGGAAACAGGGATCAAGGTCATTGACCTGCTGGCCCCTTATGCGAAAGGCGGAAAGATCGGTCTGTTCGGCGGTGCCGGTGTGGGAAAAACGGTTCTGATCCAGGAGCTGATCCACAACATCGCCACAGAGCATGGCGGATATTCTATTTTTACCGGTGTTGGAGAGCGTTCCCGTGAGGGAAACGACCTTTGGACTGAGATGGGAGAATCCGGGGTTATTTCAAAAACAGCCCTGGTGTTCGGCCAGATGAATGAGCCGCCGGGCGCACGTATGCGTGTGGCTGAGACAGGACTTACCATGGCGGAATATTTCCGTGATGAAGAGCATAAAAATGTGCTTTTATTTATTGACAATATCTTCCGTTTTACCCAGGCAGGTTCTGAGGTATCCGCCCTTCTTGGACGTATGCCATCGGCTGTTGGCTACCAGCCCACCCTGGCTACGGAAATGGGTGAGCTTCAGGAGAGGATCACTTCCACGAAAAATGGTTCCGTTACCTCCGTTCAGGCAGTTTATGTGCCTGCCGATGACCTTACGGATCCGGCTCCGGCAACGACTTTTGCCCATTTGGATGCCACCACGGTTTTATCCAGAAAGATCGTGGAACAGGGAATTTATCCGGCGGTTGACCCTCTTGCGTCTAACTCCAGAATCCTGGAACCGGATGTGGTGGGGGAAGAGCATTATGAAGTGGCCCGTAAGGTTCAGGAAATCCTTCAGAAGTACAGAGAACTGCAGGATATTATCGCAATCCTGGGCATGGAAGAACTGGGGGATGAGGATAAGACAACGGTTTACCGGGCAAGAAAGATCCAGAAATTCCTGTCTCAGCCATTTTCTGTGGCTGAGAACTTTACCGGAGTTGCGGGCAAATACGTTCCCCTTAAGGAAACAGTCCGGGGCTTTAAGGCAATTGTAAACGGTGATATGGACCAGTATCCGGAAGCCGCATTTTTTAACGTAGGAACCGTTGATGAGGTGATTGAAAAGGCCGGAACATTAGAGGCTTAGCTTGGAGGTGCTGCCTGTGAGTACAAATACATTTTTCCTTCAGGTTCTTGCCAGCAACAAGATATTTTATAAGGGCCGGTGCCAAAAGCTTATTATTCCCCTTGCAGATGGCGAGAAGGCGGTTCTTCCCCATCATGAGGATATGGTCATTGCAGTATCCATAGGGGAGATGCGGCTGTTGGATGAAGACGGCCAGTGGATTCATGCAGTTGTAGGAAATGGCTTTATTCAGATCGTTAACAACCGTGTGACCCTTCTTGTTGACACTGCCGAGCATCCGGAGGAAATTGATGAACGCCGTGCAGAGGAAGCCAGGGAAAGGGCGGAGGAGCAGCTAAGGCAGGGGCAAAGCCTTCAGGAGCACTCTCATTTTGAGGCTTCTTTAGCCAGATCTCTGGCCAGGCTGCGTACAAAGCACAAATATGAAGTTTGACAGGAAATCATGATAGAAAAAAAGATATCCGGGAGGCAGAGGTCTGTCTCCCGGATATCCTTTTTTTATCCCAAAGCTACATCTAAAATCATCATGATCAGAAATCCCACCATAACTCCAAGGGTTCCAACATTGGAATGCTCTCCCAAGTGGGCCTCTGGAATCAGCTCTTCCACCACCACGTACATCATGGCGCCTGCCGCAAAGGACAAAAGCCAGGGCATGAGCGGCTGGATGCTGCCGGCAATGATCACGGTAAGGATCCCGAATATGGGTTCTACGATCCCGGACATGCTGCCCTTGAGAAATGCTTTTCCCGTAGATAAGCCTTCCTGTCTGAGCGGCAGGGAAATGGCGGCGCCTTCCGGAAAGTTCTGAATGCCGATACCGATGGCAAGAGCTATGGCGGCGGTATAAAGGGAAGGATCACTTCCGTGCTGGGCGGCCAGGGCAAAGGCCAGCCCAACGGCCATGCCTTCCGGAATGTTATGCAGGGTAACGGCCATGACTAACAGGGTGGTCCGTTTCCAGGTGGAAGAGATTCCTTCCGCCTCATTCTTTCCGTGAGCGTTCATGTCGGGATGAAGGTGAGGAAGAAGAGTATCCAGCACTATGAGGAAAAGTACCCCTAAAATAAATCCTCCGGCAGCAGGCATCCAGCCTGGAATCCCTTTTGCCTCGGCTTCTTCAATAGCCGGAATGAGAAGCGACCATACAGAGGCCGCAATCATGACGCCGGCAGCGAAGCCCAGGAAGATTCTCTGGACAGACTGGTTTACCTCCTTCCGGAAGAAAAATACAACGGAAGCACCCAGGGTGGTCATGAGGAATGTAAAGCCGGTACCGCCGGCAGCCCACAAGATCGGTGTCATAAAAATCCCTCCTTTTCTGTTTAAAGTCAGCGGTTCTGACTGTATTTTCACTGCTTTAACTATATCATAACCTCTGTTTGGGTGCAATGAGATAAATTCCCTTTCCCTTTCCGACAAATTTATGCTAAAATAGACCTGATTTTACATATTAAATACCCTTCGGGTATCCCTTTATGCTCAGAGAGCATGAGCAATAATTAGGAAAGGAATTTGGTTTATGAATATAAAAATAAGATGGAAAAGGCGTTCTGCCTATTCTTTGTTTCTGGCGGCAGCGACATCTTCTCTGCTGGCAGGCTGCGGAAAAACAGAAACAGTTACGGATACTGGGAAAGATGCTACGCCATCCATAGCCATAGCAATGGAACAAGAAACGGAAATGCAGCCCGTTGAGATACTGACTCCCGGTGGAGATTTGATGCCAAGGTTACTGACGGTGCCGGAACAAAAGGAAAATCCCATTCCGGAGTTTCTGCGCAACGGGGCAGAGCATCCGGTGGTGGCCAGCCTTCAGGAGCGTTTGATGAATCTGGGCTTTATGGATAATGATGAGCCCACCCATTATTTTGGAAACGTGACAGAGGCGGCGGTCAAAACCTACCAGCGCCAGAACTGCCTGGTCCAGGATGGGATCGTAGGGCCTGAGACTTTTAATTCCATTATGTCTCCATCTGCTAAATATTACGCCGTATCTAAGGGCGTGGAAGGGGAAGACATATCACGGATCCAGGTCCGCCTTTATGAATTAGGGTATCTTGCCAGTGGAGGCCAGGTATCCGGCAGCTTTGGGGATGAAACTGAGGCAGCGGTGAAAAAGCTTCAGGAGGTCAACGGATTAAACATAGACGGTAAAGTCGGACGTCAGACCATAAACCTTCTCTACAGCGAAGAGATCAAGCCCAACTTTCTGGCCTATGGGGAAAAAAGCGACGTGGTTTTAACCAGCCAGCAGCGCCTTAAGGATCTGGGGTACTTAATCACTGCTCCGGACGGGGCTTACGGAGATGATACGGTGACCGCGGTGAAGCAGTTCCAGTCCCGGAATGACCTGGTCGTGGATGGATATTTAGGACCTTCCACCAGGATCACCTTAATGAGCGCCGGGGCACAGCCAAACGGCCTTACCCTTGGTGAGCAGGGGGAATCGGTTACCAGGATCCAGCAGTTGTTAAATAAATACGGGTACCTGGCTTCCGCCAATGTGACTGGATATTATGGTGAAGTGACAGAAAAGGCGGTAAAGGCCTTCCAGAGCAACAATGGCCTGACTGCGGATGGTTCTGTGGGACAGCTTACCATGGGTAAACTAACGGGAAGCGGCATAAAATCCGCAGGGTCTTCCGGCTCTTCAGGCAGTTCTTCTAAGGGAGGTACCGTTAAGGGCGGCTCCGGTGTAAGCGGACTGCTTTCCATTGCCAGATCCAAGCTGGGGCGCCCCTATGTATGGGGAGCCAAGGGATCGGAGTCCTTTGACTGTTCAGGATTTATCTACTGGTCCCTTAACCAGGCAGGAGTGAGACAAAGCTACCTGACGTCTTCCGGCTGGAGAAATGTAGGTAAATATACGAAGATCACCAGCTTTGGAAGCCTGCAGGCAGGGGATATCATCGTGGTAAGCGGCCATGTGGGAATCGTAGCCGGAGGCGGAAATGTTATCGACGCTTCCTCCAGTAACGGAAAGGTAGTGGAACGTTCCTTAAGCTCCTGGTGGAGGAAGAACTTTATCTGCGGCTGGCGTATATTTGGATAGGAATGGTTCAGAATAATGAGTATGAAAACACAGAGAAAAGCAATTGATATGATAACAGATTCACCGGGAAGGGCCCTTTTGCTCTTTGCCCTTCCCATGATTCTTGGAAACTTGTTTCAGCAGTTTTACAACATCATAGACTCCGTGGTGGTGGGGCGGTTTGTAGGGGAAGAGGCCCTGGCATCGGTAGGGGCTTCTTATTCCATTACAAACGTGTTTATTGCCATTGCGGTGGGGGGCGGGATCGGAAGCTCCGTAGTTGTGTCCCAGTTTTTCGGGGCAAAACAGACTGGAAACATGAAAACCGCCATATCCACCACCCTTATAAATTTTCTTCTGATCGGCGTGATGTTAGGCGGTCTGGGGCTTTTTTTCAATCACCGGATTTTAAGCTTCATGAACACACCGGAGAATGTGTTTTATGATGCTTCGGTATATCTGGGGATTTATTTTATAGGCCTTCCCTTCTTGTTCATGTATAATGTACAGGCTTCGGTTTTTCAAGCTCTGGGAGATTCAAAAACCCCCTTATATCTTCTGGTCTTTTCTTCCCTTTTAAACGTTGTGCTGGACCTGTTGTTTGTAACCCAGTTTTTCATGGGGGTAGCAGGTGTGGCAATCGCCACCTTGATCGCTCAGGGGTTTTCCGCGGTCATATCTTTTCTCATCCTGATGAAACGGCTGAAGGGGTATGAAACAAGGGAGCCGTTCCGGTTCTATGACTGGGGCATGATGCTTCATATGATGCGGGTCGCCATTCCCTCCACTCTTCAGCAGTCCATCGTCCATATTGGAATGCTTCTCGTACAATCTGTGGTCAATGTGTTCGGTTCTGCGGTCATGGCGGGGTTTGCGGCAGGGACCAGGATCGAATCCATCTGCATCGTGCCCATGCTCGCCCTGGGAAATGCCATGTCCACCTACACTGCGCAGAATATAGGCGCCGGAAGGACGGACCGGGTGAAAAAGGGCTATGGTTACTGCTATATCATGGTTGGGGTTTTTGCGGTCATTATCTGTATCATTATGGAGACCTGGGGAGATTGGTTCATACGAAGCTTCTTAAATGAAGGAAGTGCGGATACGGCATTTCAGACGGGTATGGATTATGTCCGGTTCATTTCATTCTTTTATGTCTGCATTGGCTTAAAGGCGACCACAGACGGGCTTTTGCGGGGGGCAGGAGATGTGATGGTATTCACCGCCGCCAATCTGGTAAATCTGGCCATCCGGGTATCAGTAGCGGCCGTGCTGGCTCCTGTCATTGGCGTCCAGGCCGTTTGGTTTGCGGTTCCAATGGGCTGGACGGCCAATTATATCATATCTTTTCTCCGGTATCTGACAGGAAAGTGGGAGAGGATACGGCTTATTTCTTAATGGGGAAGGCTAGGCCTGCCTTAAATAGGTCTCCGTCAATATGAAGCCTTAAATCCCCGCCCTGAAGCTCGGCCAGGCTTTTGGCGATGGAGATCCCAAGGCCGCTTCCCTCCGTTGTCCGGGCAACATCGCCCCGGACAAAGCGCTCGGTCAGCTCGTCCGCCCGGATGTTTAAGGGGCTTTGGGAAATGTTCTTCATGGTAAAGACCGCCATATTCTCTTCCACGGTGATGTCTACGTATACCCTGCTGTATTCCATGGCATACTTGAACGCATTGTTATAAAGATTCTCAAGCACCCTCCACAGGTACCGTCCGTCCGCCTCGATCAGGATGGATTCCACGGGAAGGGTGGAGACCAGTTCTAAGTGGCGGAGAGCAAACTTTTCTTCAAATTCTCCATTGGTCTGATGGATGAGTTGTACAAAATCAATGCTGGTGATCTCCAGCTTTAAATTTCCTGAGCTTGCCTTTGAGGCTTCTACCAGATCTTCTGTCAAAGTCTTTAACCTCTGAGACTTCTGTTCCAGAACATCCAAATATCCCTGAATCTTCGGGTCCTGGATCTGCTCCCTTTTTATTAGGTCCACATAGTTTATGATGGATGTAAGGGGAGTCTTGATATCATGGGACACATTGGTGATTAAGTCCGCCTTCAGGCGTTCGCTCCGTACCTTTTCCTGCAGGGCCGTCTCAAGTCCGGTGCTGATGTGATTAATATGCTCTGCCAGCTCCCGTTCTTTCCCGTTAAACGTCATAGTATCGATCTTATAGGTGGTGTCCCCATTAGAAATATTTAAAAGGGCTTCGTTGATCTGATCGGTTTCCCATGCATTTTTATACATCTGATGGAACACCAAAAAATCCAGGCAGAAAAACAGCAGGATAACTGCCCCCATAACGATCCGGGATTCCAGGCTGTCATAGGTAAACAGGAGAAAGGCAAAAGCCATTGTCATGACAACGTTAAAGACCAGGAACAGGACATAGGAAAGCATGATCCGGGTGGTGAAGCGGTGGTTTTTCACATACAGGGACAGGTTTTGAAGTCCCCGGTGCGTAAGGCTTCCGGTCCAGAGATTCCCTTCCTTATACCGTTTTAAAAGGCTTAAGGCGGCAGACAGCCCGGCTGCATAATAAATCAGGACCCGCAGCGCCAGTTCTCCGTAATCCCATTGTTCTTCGGAAAGGAAAAGATGGATGATCTTATACGCCAGCCGGTTTGCCAGAAACAGGGCCAGGAGGGCAGCGCCAAAAAACAGAATCAGGCAGCTTTCTGCCGGCAGCCGGTGGATCCGCTCCATGGGACCGGAGCAATGTTCCTCATCCGGATGTCCGGTGAGGCTTACCAGGGCGTACAGGGTTGCGGCGCAGCCTAATATTCCCAGGCACAGGCTGATCATTCCGGTGATGAACAGCAGGCGCATCCGGTCATAGGAAGCGGAGGCCTGGGCGTAAGCGTCGTCATAGGGATAGGAAGTATTCACGGCTATGGTCATATGGTAATTGCCGTTGTTATAGGGATTCATCTGTTCCAACTGGGAAGAGATATTTTGCGGGACAGTGCTTAAATTGGAATCCACATAAAGGGCTTCTCCCGTTACGTAAAGGTATTTTCCCATGGCCTTAAAGTCATTTACGGTTTTGCCGGAAACATTGCTGTAAAGCTTGTAATCCTCCTCCGTGTTCCGATAGAGAACTTCATACTTTAAGTTGCCGGGATTCTGGATAAAGCGGTAATAAAAAGAATAGTAATTGCCCAGGTGGGTCAGCACCTCATGGGAAAGCTGGTCCATGGTGAGAAATGCTTCTCCTGGCTCTGTAATTTTAAAATCCGGCTCATAGGCCCGGTAATCCACCCGCACATAGGAATCCACGTCATCGGAAGACGGCTGTCCTCCGCTGACTTTAAACTGTTCGTTGAGATAATAACCAAGGGATTTAGCCCGCCGTATCATCTCATCCACCGTATATTCCGTGGTGGTTCCTGGGCCTTCCATGACCCGGACAATGGGTTTTGAATAATCAAGCTTTCCGTTGGTTTCAAATACTTCCTTATATTTTACATAGTTAAAAATATCATCAATGTCGGAATTAAGCTGGCGGGTGAAGTCGGGCGTATCCTCATAGGTTTCATGGGTGATCCAGCGAATACCCTCTCCATAGTGGGAATTGCTGTACATAATGGAGACACCCATAACTACAAGAAGGGAGAAGAGCATATGCAGGAAGGCCGCAAAATCTTTTCTTTTTTTCATAAACGCTCCTATTGTTTCTCTATCTTATAGCCTACGCCCCATACTACTTTTAAATAGCGGGGTTCTCTTGGATTAATTTCGATCTTTTCCCGGATGTGCCGGATGTGCACGGCCACAGTATTATCAGCACCGATGGCTTCTTCATTCCATATCTGTTCGTAGATCTCGTCAATGGAAAACACCTTTCCGGCGTTCTTTACCAAAAGCAGCAGGATGTTGTACTCAATGGGTGTCAGCTTGATTAGCTCGCCCTCCACGGCAACTTCCTTGTTGTCGTCATTGATGGCCAGGCCTCCGCATTTATACACCTGACCGGCGGGCTGCTGGTTCATGTTGCCAAGCTGGGTATAGCGGCGGAGCTGGGACTTTACCCTGGCTACCAGTTCCAGCGGATTAAAAGGCTTGGTAATATAATCGTCTGCCCCGATGTTTAATCCCAGGATCTTATCCGTGTCCTCGGATTTGGCAGATAGGATGATGATGGGAATACTGCTTGTCTCGCGGACCTTTAAGGTAGTCCGGATCCCGTCAAGCCCAGGCATCATCACATCCAGGATCATTAAATCCACCTCGTGTCCTTCCAGAAGCTTTAGGGCATCATAACCGTCATAGGCTTTGATTACATGAAATCCTTCCCCTGTTAAATATATATCAATGGCTTCCACGATCTGTTTGTCATCATCACATACTAAAATATTCTGCATACGAAAACCTCCTTTTTCAATATTATACAACGAAGGCTATAAAAAAGCATATTACTTTTTTCTGAAGAACTCTGAAAATATGTCTGTTTCTGTCATGTTGGGGATTTTTTCAACATATGCTTTACCAATTCTGGTATAAGGATGCTGCTATGAAAATATATGTGGTAAAGCAGGGGGACAGTGTGGACACCATTGCTGCTTCTCAGGGCATTCCAGTAGAAAATCTGATATTTGATAACCAGATCGGTTATCCCTACCGCCTGGCTATAGGCCAGGCACTTTACATTCGGGATGAAATCCCTTTGGATGAAAGGATGCCTCTTTATGTGTTCGGTTATGCATACCCCATCATCAGTCCGGATAATTTGGAAAATACCCTTCCATATCTGACCGATCTTTATGTTTTTTCCTATGGGTTCACCATGGAGGGAGATCTGGTACCGCCCATGAGCTCTGATGACTGGATGATAGAAAGAGCGTGGCAGCTTGGAGTGCGCCCGATTCTGACCCTCACCCCTCTGGGACCTGACGGTCATTTTAACAACAACCTGGTCACAACGGTGGTACATAATATGGAGATCCAGCAGCGGCTGATCTGGAATCTGGGCCTTAAAATGCTGGAAAAGGGGTTTGCAGGCCTGGATATTGACTTTGAATATATCCTGGCGGCTGACCGTCTCGCTTATGTGGATTTTGTGAGACGGACCACCCAGATCATGAACCAGTTCGGCTATCAGGTCACGGTGGCCCTCGCCCCCAAAACATCAGCGACCCAGATGGGGCTTTTGTATGAAGGGGTCGATTACAGGCTTTTGGGGGAAGCGGCTAACCGGGTGTTGCTTATGACTTATGAGTGGGGATATACATTCGGCCCCCCAATGGCAGTAGCTCCCATCAACATGGTCAGAAGAGTGGTAGAATACGCTTTGACAGAGATCCCCAAGGAGAAGATCAGCCTTGGTATCCCCAACTATGGGTATGACTGGCCTCTGCCCTATGAGCGGGGGGTGACCAGGGCAAGAACTATAAACAACTTAGAGGCCATCCAGATAGCCATTGACCATGGCGCGGAAATCCAGTTTGACGAGGTCGCCATGTCTCCCTATTTCCGCTATTGGCAGTATGGAATTCAGCATGAGGTGTGGTTTGAGGATGTGAGAAGCTATAAGGCCAAGTTTGACCTGATCAAGGAATACGGCCTGACCGGAGCCGGGTACTGGCAGATCATGCAGTTTTTCCGGGCAAACTGGCTGCTGTTGGAGCAAATGTTTGATATTAAAAAGTTTTGAACCTGATTTTGCCTGTTATCAGAAAAAGTCCGTTGCATTTCTCCCATTTTTCTGTTATATTGATTTGTTAAACGGTTAGTGGAGAGGATTTCAGGATGTTTTTATATCAGATTACGGATAACCATGTGCGGATACTGGGCTGCCGGGGATACGACGGTTCCATACGGGTCCCGGAGAAAATCGGGGATTTGCCGGTGAGGTCATTGGCGGCCTATGCATTTTCCGATGGCTGGGGGAAAAAGGAGATGCTATCATCGGCGGGAAAAGAGATACGCCTGTGTGATGAAGAGGGCAATCCAATGGAAATAGAAGAGAAAGATTTTCCGCCAGAAATAAGCTGTGACAGGCTGAAGGATATATATTTGCCCCATACGGTTAGAAAAATAGGAAACTATGCATTCTATAATTGTTATGAGTTGAGCCATGTGGAATGCTTCAGCTCCATTTTTGATGTGGGATCCGGACTGTTTACCGGCTGTTCGGGGATCCGGTTTTTGGATATCCATATCGTCGATGGAGCGCGTTCCTGCATGAAGGAGCTGCTGGCGGAATTGCGTCAGGAACTTTATGTAAACTATTACAGCGCCAAAGGAGAGGCGAGGCTGGTTTTTCCTGAGATGTATGAAGAGTCCGTGGAGCATACACCAGCCAGGATCATACTCAGGGAAATGCATGGCTGCGGCCATATGTACCGCTACTGCTTTGAACGGACGGAGTTTCAGTTTCACAAATACGACGCCCTGTTTCCTCACATCCTGGTGCAGGAGCCGGAGCGGGTGACTGCGGCGCTGGTTCTGGGAAGGCTGTATACTCCTATGGATCTTCTTGAAAAGGACAGAAAGGTATACGAGGCTTATTTATCAGAGCATTTTAAGGGGGCGGCAAGGCTGGCGCTTGAGGAAAAGGATCCGGCCCTTTTCCTTTGGCTTGCCGGAGCGTACGGCCATAAGCAGGAGGATTTTGACGGAATGGTGGACATGGCGGGAAATGGGGACAGGCCTGAGGTATTAAGCGTTCTCATGAAGCTTCGCCGCCAGCGCTTTAAGGCTGGGAAACGGAAATTTTCCCTTTAGATTAATTAGGAAAGAGGGTGGTAACATGATCGATCCGGTGAGACAAAGACAGCTTGATGAACTGGCGGAGGTGGAACTGGGCCATGAGATTCTCTCCAATGCCAAAAATGAGCTTTATTTAGGCTTCCGGTATCTGGATGTGGCTCTAAGCAGTCTTGGGTTTGAAGCCGACCGGACAAGCCGGGGCGTGGGGACCGATGGATTTGTGATCTATTATCAGCCGGAGCATTTGTTTTCCATATATAAGAGAAGCCGTACCCTGGTAAACAGGGCCTATCTGCATATGCTGTTTCACTGCCTGTTCTGCCATTTAGGCGGAAGAGGAAAGCGGGAAAAAGAATACTGGGATCTGGCCTGTGATATCACCATAGAATCCATTCTGGACGGGTTTTATGTAAAGCCTGTATACAGGCACCAGACTCCTTACCGCAGAGAGGTATATGGCCGGCTGGCAGAAAGGCGAAAGGTCTTTACTGCCGAGGGGATTTATAAAGACCTTCAGGATATGAACCTGACCCGGGAACAGTATGAACGGATGGCAGCGGAATTTTATGTGGACAGCCATGACCGGTGGGAATCAGATGAAAATCCCCGGTCTCAAATGGAGCGTCAGAATAAATGGCAGAACATCCGGGAAAAGATGCAGACGGAAATGGAATCCTTTGGGGAAAAGAATGAGGAATCGTCAAAAAATCTTTTGGAACAGGTAAGGGTGGAAAACCGGGAAAAATATGATTACAAGAAGTTTTTAAGAAAGTTCGCGGTATTAAGGGAGGAAGCCGAGATAGATCCGGACTCCTTTGATCCTGTGTTTTATACTTACGGACTGTCTCTTTACCGGAATATGCCCCTTATTGAGCCATTGGAGACAAAAGAGGTTTACAGGATCGAGGATTTTGTGATCGTGATCGATACATCCATGTCCGTATCCGGGGACCTGGTGCGGAATTTCCTTCAGGAAACCTATGGGATCCTTGGGGAGTCGGAAAGCTATTTCAGGAAGATCAATATCCATATCATTCAGTGCGACGAGGAAATCCGCTCGGATGTGACCATCACAAGCAGGGAAGAAATGGAAGATTATATGGAGCATTTCACATTATCCGGGTTCGGAGGGACGGATTTTCGTCCTGCCTTCGAATATGTAAACGGTCTTTTGAGCAAGGGAGCCTTTCAAAAGCTTAGGGGTCTTTTGTATTTTACCGACGGAAAAGGGATATATCCGGTGAAAATGCCGCCCTATGATACAGCCTTTGTTTTTATGGAGGACCAGTATGAGGATATTTCCGTACCGGGTTGGGCCATGAAGGTGATCCTTAAATCAGAAGATCTGGAAGTTACATGACAGGAGATTTTAACATGAATATTAAACGAGCAAAAGAAGAAATTAAGAATACCATAGAAGCCTATCTGCTTAAGGATGCATACGGCGCCTATGAAATACCGGCAGTCCATCAAAGGCCGGTGTTTCTCTTGGGGCCTCCGGGAGTGGGAAAGACACAGATCATGGAGCAGGTAGCCAGGGAGTGCGGGATCGGTCTGGTGTCCTATACCATCACCCACCACACCCGTCAGAGTGCGGTGGGACTTCCCTTTATAAACGAGAAGGAATTTGGAGGAAGTGTTTACAGGGTAACGGAATACACCATGAGCGAGATCGTGGCCTCCATTTACAATAAGATCGAGACCACCGGCCTTAAGGAAGGGGTCCTTTTTATTGACGAGATCAACTGTGTTTCCGAAACCCTTGCGCCTACCATGCTCCAGTTTCTCCAGTATAAGACCTTTGGAAACCACAGGATCCCCGACGGATGGGTCATTGTGACGGCCGGAAACCCGCCGGAATATAACAAATCGGTCCGGGATTTTGATGTGGTTACCTTGGACCGAATCAAGCTCATCCATGTGGAGCCGGACTTTGAGGTGTGGAAGGCCTATGCCTATGAACAGGCCATCCATCCGGCGGTCATTTCCTATCTCAATGCCAGGACAGAATATTTCTGCAGGATCGAAACCACCGTGGATGGAAAGTTTTTTGCCACACCCAGAGGCTGGGAAGACTTATCGAAATTTATTGAAGTTTATGAGCGCCTGGGAAAAAAGGCGGACAGGGATGTGGTGGGAGAGTACATCCAGTTTCCTAAGATTGCCAAGGATTTCACCAATTACCTGGAGATATATTATAAATACCGGGATGATTACCAGATCGATGAAATTCTGTCCGGCACCATCCGGGAAAGCCTCTGCAACAGGCTGAAACGGGCGCCCTTTGACGAGAAATTAAATGTCATCGGCCTTTTACTGTCCAGATTGGGACAGAACTTCCGCGGCGTATCCAATCAGGGAGAAAAAACAGGACTTCTCATGGGGGAATTGAAAAAAATAAGTCCGGAAGCCGGCAGCAGTCCGGAGACCCCTATGGCGGACCGGCTGTCTCTCTTAAGGGACCAGTGGAATGGAGATTGGGACAGGAAGCGGAGCGCAGGCCTTTTAAACAGGAGAGAAGATTATTTACGCAGGGATGTGGAAGCCCTTTTAGTCCAGTATGAGGAAATCCTTCGCGGGGAAGGCTTCCAGGAAAATGAGGCGGCCTGGGACCGGATACGTGGAATGTTTGAAGAGGAAAATGCCAGGTATGAGTCTCTGTCAGAGGAGGCGGGAAAAGCCCTGGAACACGCCTTTGATTTCATGGAAGCCGCCTTTGGAGACGGACAGGAAATGGTGGTATTTTTAACGGAGTTAAATACCGGATATTACAGCGTTGAATTTTTAAAAGAATACGATTGTGAACGGTATTATCAATACAATGAGCGGTTGTTATTTAAAGACCGGGAGAACGATATAAGGTCCAGGATCGATAGTTTGGGAAAATAATGTATAAAAACCAGAAAGCTACTCCATAATAAAGAAAGAAAAGGAGGTAGTGCCATGAGAAATAAAGCATTAAGTTACACTGCTCTGACCTTAGCCATTATCGGCGCGGTAAACTGGGGGCTGGTAGGTTTCTTCAATTTCAACCTGGTGTCATTTATTTTCGGCAGCATGACATGGATTACTAGAATCGTGTATGCCCTGGTAGGTATTTGCGGGTTGTACCTGCTTACCTTTTATGGACATTCAGAAGCCGAAACAGAAGATAACAGATGATTTTAACAGGGGCATTGCAGCATGTAGGGATAACTTACCGTGCTGCGGTGCCTCCGCTCATTTTATGGAGCATCTCACTTTTAGACCGCCGCCTGCTCTGCGTTTTCGCAAAGCAAGCGGCGATTACTGTTTTACGCTATTTCACTTCCACCCAAAACCGTTCTATATAACTACTGCCGTATGTACTGCAGTTATTGCGGTAATCAGATTTGTTTTATACCTGGTAGTATAATAGGAAAGGTGCCGCAGAACGACTATCATCTGGTCGTTCTGCGGCACCTTTGTCTTAGCAATATGGCAGTATGAAAGCATTATAGCTGTTCACCTTGTATATGGACCTTATATAAGTTGTCAGCTATATGGAGTTGTGATAGAATATTAACATGGAAAAATCAAAATAATTTTGATTTTAAGGATTTATTGACCTCAACGAAAATGCAAACGTATGCTCTTGGCTTGTAATGTGAAACAGTCCAACCCAACAACCAATCTCAGGAGGAAATTATGCTATTTATATGCGGTATGAGCCAGGGAAAGAAGCTGCTCGATTACACCAAAACAGTGATCTGCGGCCTGTGCGGAGGCTACGGCAGATACCAGGTCTTTATGACTTACAGCTATTTCAGTATTTTTTTCATCCCCATCATAAAGTGGGACCGGCATTATTACGTTCAAATGTCCTGCTGTAATGCCATTTACGAACTGGACCCGGAAAAGGGAAAGAGATTAAGCCGCGGAGAGTCCATGGACATCAGTGAACAGGACATGTCCCTGGTGCAGTCCGGCCACAGGACCTCAGACTGGAACCGGAAGCAATGCTCCCACTGCGGCTATGAAACTACAGAGAATTTTGAATACTGCCCTAAATGCGGACAGAGATTTTAAAGGGAGGAAGGAACGTGAGCTGTTCCTGTCTCCGCCTAAACGATGATATCATCAAGGGCTCTTTTGGGAACATAATGTACCTGATTCTCATCCCGGTAATAGCGGGTATCCCCATCTTCCTTAACCGGGACCATGACCACCTCTTCCTTGGGCTTTCCAAGGGCAAGAACTAAATCTATGGAATACCGGGACGGATCAATGGAAAGGGCTTCTGCCAGATGACTTCTCTGCACACTCGCTAATATGCATCCGCCGTATCCCTTTTCTACAGCTCCAAGCATGATGGTCTGGGCGGCGATCCCGTCATCATACAGCTTATTTTTCCCAAGAGTCAAATCGCATAAAATGATGATGTAGGCAGAAGGGCGTTCCCCTTCTTCGGGTCCATCCCAGTCCGGCAGAGCGCCCGCCCAGCTTAAGGCAGGGAATACCTTAGCTGTTTCCTGGGGAGTGCTGCACAGCCGGAACTTTAAGGCCTGGGAATTGGCCGTTGAGGCAGTGAGCCTGGCTAAATCCACCAGCTCCCTTAAGTCTTCCAGGGAAATGGCTTCATCCTCATAGAAACGGCGGAAGGTACGGCATTTGGAAACCAGTTCTTTCAACATATAAATTCCTCCTGTTTTGTCTGTATTTTATTCGTTTGCTTATCTTAAAAGTATAGCAGGTATTGGCCCAGTCTGCAATGGACAAGGAGAGGAAGGGAGAGACAACATGAAAACCAGAGCGGAATTAATTTCTTACTGTTTAACCTATCCTGAGTCTTATGAAGATTACCCTTTTCGTGACCACCAGTGGACCGTTATCCGGCACAGAAAAAACAGGAAGGTATTTGCCTGGATCTACGAACGGGATGGACTGGTCTGCATTAATTTAAAATGTGATCCGGAGTGGGTGGAATTTTGGAGAAATGCATTTACCGGAGTGCTTCCAGGGTATCACCTGAATAAAAAGTATTGGAACACCATCCTCCTTGACGGATCCGTACCGGAGAGTGATATTAAGCGGATGATAGGGGAAAGCTTTGATCTGACCACTTAATTGTCTTATTTTGTCGAAAGAACTGTGGTAAAATGTTACAAATATATTTTATTTTTAATGAAATAATTGTAAGATTTTTGGAGTGGACAAAATTGGAATTATTGGGATGAAAAAAATACAAGAGCATAATTTCATAATTTATCTTCGGCTCCGCCTGTATCAATTGTCATTTAGTTTTAAGATTTTGCTTGATTTTACGTGTGACAAAAGGCAGAAAGGGGTCATTGACTTTATTTTCTTAAGGTGTTAAACTTGGAGTCAGCTTCAAAGTCGTAGGACAACATGAAGCCGCGACAGACAAAAGAACAATAACACATATGTAGTCGCAAGGAGGAGAATAATTATGAAATTAACAACAAAGAAACTGGTACTTACAGGAGTAGCCGTATTAACCATGGCATCTATCTCTGCATGTGGCAGCACCAAGACTGCTGAAACAACAGCAGCTACAGAAGCAGCCATCACAACAGAAGCAACAACAGAGGCAGCTACAACTGCAGATGAATCAAAGGAAGTTGTAGAAGAGTCCAAGACAGAAGAAGTTTCCTTAGAGGAGTCTTCCGAAGAAGAAAGCATCGAAGATGCAGACGCAGAAGAATCAGAGTCTGCAGAAGTTGAATCCACAAAAGCAGCAAACTAATCGACTGGATTACCGGTACGGTCAGGAATGAAAAATTTCCGGGGCGGGGACAATTGTTCCCGCCCTTTTTGCGTCCACCTGCTATGCAGAGTGATGGCTGTTGTGATATAATTTTTTCAAACAGCCATAAAAGGAGGTCTTTTCCAATGAAAATCACCTATATCCATCACAGCGCATTTCTGGTGGAGCTTGAGACAGTGGCCCTGCTGTTTGATTATACAGAGGGTTCCCTGCCAAAGATCAATGACAAGAAACCCCTTCTGGTATTTGCAAGCCACCGCCATGGGGACCATTTTTCTGAAATAATACTGGGGATTATAAACGAGCATGAAAAAACCAGATATGTCCTGTCGGATGATATCTCAAAAGGACGGCTGCCCAAGGAGCTTTTAAGTGAGGCGGTCTTTATGAAGCCAGGAGAGAGGATTGGCTTTTGCATTTCAGAAGGAAGTCTTATAGTCCCTGCCTCTGAGGACAAAAAGGCAGATTTAGAAATTCTGACCCTCCGATCCACTGATGAAGGCGTTGCGTTTCTTATAGAAGCGGAAGGAAGGGTCATTTACCATGCCGGGGATCTAAACAACTGGAGATGGGAAGGAGAACCGGACGACTGGAATGACCGTATGGCAAAGAAGTATTCCGGGGAAGTGGACAAGCTGTCAGGCATGGACATTGATGTGGCTTTTCTCCCCCTGGATCCCAGACAGGAGAATGCCTTTTGCCTTGGCTTTGATGAATTCATGAGAAAGACCCGGGTAAGCTATGGATTTCCCATGCACTTCTGGGGGGATTTTTCCGTCATCAACAGGCTGAAGGACATGGATATTTCCGCACCTTACAGGGAACGGATCGTGAATATCCGAAAAGACGGGGATTGTTTTGAAATCGGGCAGGAGACAGGTTCTTATGGAAAATGAGAGGGAACAGCCGGGGGAGCTGACCCCTGAGGAACAGAGAGAGGTTTTGGAGGCCGCTATACAGGCAGGGCATATCCTTTTGGAAAACGGGGCTGAGATTTTCCGGGTGGAGGAGACCATGGACCGTATCTGCTGTCACTATGGGATAAGGTCCGGGAATTCCTTTGTTCTCAGCAATGGGATCTTTACTACCTCTGGCAATGAGAGAGAAGAAATATTTGCAAAGGTCCAGCACATTCCGGTAAGCGGGACCCACTTGGACCGGGTGGCGGCGGTAAACCAGCTTTCCAGGGAGATCGAGAAGGGCCGCCTAAGCTCCGTGGAGGTAAAACAGAGGCTGGATCAGATCCGGGTCCTGCCGGGAAAATCAAAAACCATGCAGATTCTGGCTTCCGGCATTGGAAGCGCCTGCTTCTGCTATCTGTTCGGAGGGAATTTAAGAGACAGCTTATCGGCTTTTTGTTCAGGGATTCTTCTATATGTATATGTGATCTTTTTAAGCGGCCCCCATCTTTCAAAGATCGTAGGAAACATTGGGGGAGGAGCCCTGGTGACCTTTCTGTGTACGGTCCTTTATCTGCTTCATTTTGGGGAGCATTTGAATTTCATGATCATCGGTTCCATCATGCCTTTGATCCCAGGGGTTGCTTTTACCAATGCCATTCGGGATATTGCTGACGGGGATTATATCTCCGGTTCCGTTCGGATGATGGATGCGCTGCTGGTATTTTTCTCCATTGCCATGGGCGTTGGGCTGGTTTTCAGCCTGTTTCACCGGCTGACAGGAGGTGTGCTTCTATGAGCGTGATTGCGGAAACGGCCGCTGCAGTTGTGGGAACGGTTGCATTTTCCCTTTTGTTCGGTGTGCCCAAAGGCTATTATCCATATTGCGGGCTGATCGGCGGAGCAGGCTGGCTGGTCTATGCAGGACTTATGAATGGCGTGACGGCTCCGTCAGCCGCCCTGGCAGCCACCATTGTAGTGATCCTTCTTTCCAGGACCTTCGCTGTAAGGAAACGGTGTCCGGTCACTATATTTTTAATATCCGGTATTTTCCCCCTGGTGCCTGGGGCCGGAGTGTACTGGACGGCTTATTATATTGTGACGGATGAACTGGCGCTGGCAGTTCGGACCGGTTTTCTTGCTCTTAAGGTGGCGGTTGCCATTGTACTTGGCATTGTCTTTGTTTTTGAACTGCCTCAGGGATTTTTTAGATTTGCTGCAAAGAAACAGGTGCAAACGGACGATGAGTCAAATACCCCTTAGGAAGTTACAGGGTATTTGACCCTTGCAGAATCCGCCGGATACAACTATAAAAAACTCGCATAGCGTATTTCTTGTAGTTTACAGAAATAAAAGAGAAGGGAAGGAATAGAAAATGATTTGGATTAAAAATGCTCATGTAGTAGACCCTGGGAACCAGGTGGAAGGAACTATGGATATCTGCATTGCAGATGGAAAGATTGCAGGTGTGGGAACACAGCTTAAGCTGGATGCCTTTCCGGCTTCAAAAGAGGATGTGGTGATCGACGCTTCCGGTTTTATTGTTGCCCCGGGGTTTGTTGACGTCCATGTTCATTTCCGGGATCCCGGGCTTACCTATAAGGAAGATATCCAGACCGGAGCCAGAGCGGCGGCAAAAGGAGGGTTTACTGCGGTGGTTTGTATGGCCAATACCAAGCCTCCTGTGGACAACGTGGAAACCCTTCAATATGTGGAGCGTGAAGGGAAGAAAACAGGCATCCATGTGCTGCAGGCAGCGGCAGTATCCAAGGGACTTCTTGGGCGGGAGCTGACGGATATGGAGGAATTAAAGGCCCATGGAGCGGTTGGATTCACCGATGACGGAATTCCCCTCCTTGATGAAAAACTGGTAAAGGCGGCCATGGAACGGGCAGCTAAACTGGATGTTCCATTGAGCTTTCATGAGGAGAATCCTGCCTTTATTGTAAACAATGGAATCAATCACGGCAAGGTGTCCGGTGAGCTTGGAATCTTTGGCTCACCGGCACTGGCAGAGGACTGTCTTGTTGCCAGGGACTGCATGATTGCCCTTCACACCGGCGCTGCCGTGGATATCCAGCATATCAGCTCTGCTGCCTCAGTGAAGATGGTGAAGCTTGCAAAGGAGCTGGGGGCAGAAGTGTATGCGGAGGTGACGCCTCATCATTTCACTTTGACAGAAGAAGCAGTATTAAAGCATGGAACCCTGGCGAAAATGAATCCTCCCCTTCGGACGGAAGAGGACCGTCAGGCAATTATCCAGGGGTTAAAGGACGGCAGCATTGATATCATTGCAACGGATCATGCGCCCCACAGCGCCGAGGAAAAAGCAAAGAAGCTGACCGAAGCCCCAAGCGGGATCATAGGCCTTGAAACAGCCCTGGGGCTGGGGGTGACAAACCTGGTCCGTCCCGGCCATCTGACCATGATGCAGTTAATGGAGAAAATGAGTTTAAATCCTTCGAAGCTGTACCGGCTGGATTTTGGCTTCATAAAGGAAGGAAGGGCTGCGGATCTGGTGATTTTCGATCCCAATGAGGAATGGACCGTGGGAGAATATGTTTCCAAATCTTCCAATTCCCCGTTTACAGGAGAAAAACTGTTTGGAAGAGTGAAGTATACTGTCTGCGGCGGGAGGATCGTTTATCAGGATGAAAAGGACTGATATTTTTACCCGATGAATAAGACTTTTCGCGAAAGGGACCAAAAAGGGAAGAGGACATGGAGATAAAGGTACAGGATCCGGCCGCCGCTGCGGCTCCCATAGGCGAGCCTGGAGACATTCAACGGGCTGTTGAGGAAGCGGACATAAGGGGAAGGATGGAGGCAGGGGAACGGTTTGTGGAAGAGTTGAGCCGGAACGTGGAAGAAAGCCGTGAGAAAAAGAGCGGGGAAAGCGGCGAGGAAACCAGGGAAGCCAGGGAAACCAGGGAAGCCAGGCCGGGCCGGGATACGGCAGCTCTGTCGGAGGAAAGCGCGTATTATAAGCTGAGCCCTGAGGAACTTTCTGATCTTGATAAAATGTGGGGAAAGGAAGAGGCGGATCTGGCATGGGAGGATATCCTGACCTGGAGTCCGTCTGCTGCAAAGACTTTTACCGATGATCTGGACAGCCTTGCAGGGATTTATAAGGAACTGCTCCGGGCCATCCTTGAGAATACCACGGCAGGAGTGCAGGAGGGGCAGCTTGCCGCACTGGATGCCGTTTTATCGGATATCCTTATGAAGGTGCTGGAGGCCCGTATGGGGGAACTGGAGCTGCTTTTTGAAAAATTCGGCTCCCAAAGCTCCATGGCAGCCTTAAAAGCCGCCCTTTACCGCAGTGTTACGGGAAATACTTTAAGCATCAGGGAGCTGGAAAGGGTTTTTCAGGGACAACCGGAGAGCACCGGGGATTTGGTTACATTAAACCCTGGCAGCATCAGAACCCCGGTCAATGAATCAGGAAATGACGGAGAACAGGGAATGATTTACCAGCCGGCAGGAGAGGGACGGATAAAGAATGATCCCCAGTATGCCCAGCGGATGCGAAGAGAAGTGCCCATATCCGCTCTGGAAGGAAACGGCAGCCTGGGAGGCAGGTCAGATAAGGCCCATGGCGTTCAGGCCTCCATTTCCCCTATGGGGAAAAATACGGTTTATTCTTCCAATGATATTGAATCAGCAGAGCGCTTTGCCGGGTATATGAACCGCCGGGGGAATTTATTTAAAGCCTCTGCCCTCTCCGGGGGAAGTGAGGCGCTTTATGGGTTTCTGGCGGCTGTGATGGCAATTAAATCTCAAACCTACGGGGCTTATTCCGGAATCAATAAAGGGCTGGCCGCGGACTTGCGGGAAGCCGTTGACCGGATGATCGACTATTACATACAGGAGGCCTTTAAGAAGTCTGAGGGCATCATGAAAAGGTCTGGGAGCAGGAATACCCCATTTCAGCCCAGGGCTGCCTACAAGGTCTATTATTATATGATGAACCTTTATCAGACTACCAGGGATCTTAGGGAGACCGCAAACAAGGGGATAAGACATGCCTATCAGCAGTTCCTGAAGGACAAGGAATGTCTGGAAGGCAGGGAAGATTCCGGCTCCTTTTTTACCAGGGAGAAAAAGGACCCAAGGGAGGACTGGAAAGAGGGAAAACGGATGGTGGAACAGGACTGGAAGGAATTTCTTTCCTTTATGGGAAGAGAGGATTTAGGCGGGATCCCTCTGGGAATCATGGAACTCAGTCCATGGGGAATGCTTGCAGAGCCTGAGGGACCCTCTAAAAGAGGAGGAAGTACGGTTAGCCCGGTTTTGCTGGCGGGAGCTGGGATCGTGATTCTCATTCTGGTTTTATTTTTAGCTTTTTTTTAACAGCAGCAATGTAATTTTCATAACTGCAAATTTCTTCTTTACAGAAATACTTTACTGTGCTACCATGGTAACACATGAAAAGCAAGAGGAGGATGCAATTATGAAAAAAAAGGTTTTATTAGCGGCAATGTTGGGAGCAGCAGTCCTGCTTAGCGGGTGTTCCGGACAAAAGAATGCGGTTGCAGCTTCTGCGGCTTCCGATACAGCGTCATCAACAGCAAAGGAAACTGCAAAAGAAACAGCAAAAGAAACGGAAGCCGGCAAAAAGGAAGAAGCGGTTGCCGGAACGTTTACCGTTGGATTTGATCAGGATTTCCCGCCTATGGGTTTTGTAGGAGAGAATGGAGAGTATACGGGTTTTGATCTGGAACTGGCACAGGAGGTGGCAAACCGCCTTGGAAAGAAATTTGTTCCCCAGCCTATCGCATGGGATGCCAAGGACATGGAGCTGGAATCCGGAAATATTGACTGTATCTGGAATGGTTTTACAATTACAGGACGTGAAGAAGGCTATACCTGGACAAGGCCATACATGGAAAACAGCCAGGTATTTGTGGTGAGTAAGGATTCCGGCATCAAGACCCTGGCAGACTTATCAGGAAAGATCGTTGAAGTACAGGCGGATTCCTCCGCGGAAAAGGCGCTGCAGGCGGATGAAAAGCTGGCCGGGACCTTTGGAACCCTTCAGACGACACCGGATTATAACACAGCCTTTATGGATCTGGAAATGGGTGCAGTGGATGCCATTGCCATGGATGTAATCGTGGCAGCATACCAGATCGAGCAGAGAAAAGTCGATTTTATCATATTGGATGAAGCCCTTGCAGCAGAGGAATACGGCGTAGGCTTTAAGAAAGGCAATGACCCATTAAGAGATCAGGTTCAGGAACAGTTGGACGCCATGGCGGCTGACGGGACCCTTAAAAAGATTTCGGAAAAGTGGTTCGGCAAGGATGTAACTACGGTTAAATAAAAAAGTGATAAAATGGGTTCCGGTCCCGCGTCTAAGGGCCGGACTTCATTTGCGCGAGCAATGAGCCGAAGGAATATGCTTGCATATTCCTTCGACAAATGCCGCAGCAACTAAGAAAAACTTCCAAAGCGTGTTTTTCTTGGTTTTTCAGAGAACATGGAGGATAAATCATGGCTTTAACGAAGATATTTTCACAACTGGCAGGAGGAATGTGGGTCAGCATCCAGATATTTATGGTGACCCTGGCCTTTTCACTGCCCCTGGGCCTTTTGGTATCCTTTGGGAGGATGTCAAAAAACCCGGTCATACAGGCCGTTGTTAAATTCTATATTTCAGTCATGAGAGGAACTCCATTGATGCTGCAGTTGATGGTGGTATATTTCGGTCCCTATTACTTATTCGGCTTGAAGGTGGGAAACGGGTACCGCCTTTGGGCCGCATTCATTGGCTTTGTTATTAACTATGCGGCGTATTTTGCAGAAATATACAGGAGCGGGATCCAGTCCATGCCTGCAGGGCAGTATGAGGCCGCCAAGCTTTTAGGTTATACGAAACCCCAGACCTTTTTCCGCATCATATTTCCCCAGGTTGTGAAACGGATCCTGCCGTCTGTGACCAATGAGGTCATTACCCTGGTCAAGGACACATCCCTGGCTTTTACCATCAGCGTTTTAGAGATGTTCGCAGTTGCCAAGGCCCTGGCTTCTTCCCAGACCAGCCTTATCCCTTTTGTGGCGGCAGGTTTATTCTATTACATTTTCAACCTTATCGTGGCGGTTGGGATGGAATACATAGAAAAACGGATGAACTATTATCAATAGGAGGAAGAGAAGATGTACTTACTGGAAATGAACCATGTGAAAAAGGCATTTGATGGCCAGGGCGTGCTTCGGGATATCTCCCTATCGGTAGAGGAAGGTGAGATCGTATCCATCATCGGTCCATCCGGTTCAGGAAAATCCACCCTGCTTCGGTGTGCCACCATGCTGGAACAGATGGATGGAGGCGAACTTAATTATTTGGGAGAAAAGGCCGCATGGAACGGGCCTGATGGAAGGGCCGTCTATGCCAGGGGAGAAAAGCGGAAGGAAATACAGAAGAATTACGGCCTGGTGTTCCAGAACTTTCACTTATTTCCCCATATGACGGTTTTGAAAAATATTACCGATGCGCCCATCCATGTGCAGAAACGGGATAAGGAAGAGGTCCTTTCCGAGGCCATGGAGCTTCTCCGGAAGATGGGGCTGGAGGATAAGACAGGTGCCTATCCCTGCCAGCTTTCCGGGGGACAGTGCCAGCGGGTGGCCATAGCAAGGGCCCTTGCCTTAAATCCAAGGATCCTGTTTTTTGACGAGCCGACTTCTGCCCTGGATCCGGAGCTTACGGGAGAGGTGTTAAAGGTCATTAAGTCCCTTGCGGACATGCACATCACCATGGTCATTGTAACTCATGAGATGGCCTTTGCCAGAGATATTTCAGACAGGGTCATTTTCATGGCTGACGGCGTGATCGTAGAGGAGGGAACACCGGAGGAGGTATTTTCCTCCAGCAATTTGCGCACGCAGAGTTTTTTGGGCAGATATGGCGAAATCCTGTAGGAGTTGGAAGATTTTAGAAAAAAGATAAAGATTTTTATTAAACCCCTGAAACCTTTTGTTTATGCATGTTTCAGGGGTGTTGTTTTTTTCTATGACTGCATTTTGGCTGTATTGTAATAGGATTCCAACTTGTCCACTTTTACAACCATATACCCAAAATGAGTGTAAGTGTCCAGGGTGGTTTTAATATCATCATGTCCAAGTAGGTATTGAGCCTGTTTGATGTCTGTCCCTGATTTATGCAAGTCACAGGCATGGGTATGCCGAAATGTGTGGGGAGTAATTTCCTCTGCCAGCAGAGTATCGCTTACGGCCTGAAGTTTTTAAGAATATTACTCCAGTGATTGCACATGGATCGGTTGCCGTTATAGCTGCCGGATTCCCTCAACGTGGCTTTTCCTTAAGTCTTTTTTAATTTCTTTTGATGCTCCCTTTCGATTTGCTTAATGCTTTTTGCCGGAACAGGAAGATCTTCGGGCATGGTACCGCCAAGTTCTTCTATTGTTTGGCGGACCTTTTGCCCAACTTCAAAATGTGTGTGGTTCGCAGCATCTTTTCCCGTTATGTGTTCTTTCCGGAGCTTTTCATCGGTCTGCGTAGCACGAAATAAATTGGCAGCCAGTTCCGTGCTTCCCATGTGATCAAGGATTTTCTGACTATTTTTCAATCCCTTTCTTGCATGGATTTCCTTAACGCCTAAACCGCCATACAAACCTTGGTACCCCTTATTCTGAAAGATAGCATAATCTTTTGGTTTTACAACCCCAGCCATTTGAGCAGCGTCAGCCAAAGATTTGTTATGAAAAATCATTTCATTGCGGATCGCCAAACGTTTTTGTTCTTCTGTCAACTCGCCATAATTTTCAATGAGTTCTTGCTGATGAGTTTTAATGGCAAAATAGGACTGACCTAATGCAATTACCTTTTTGCGAGAATCTCCGTTTTGAACGATTAAATAACAAGCGTAGCGAGACAACTCAAAATCTTCAACTGGTTTAGTAGTAGCACCGGCAGATACGATTTTGTTAACCTCAACAAAATGGTCAGATACAACATTTCCACTATTTTCACAAGCAGTCTGCGCTTTATATATTACATTTAAAAAGTTTCTCCATTCAGTATATTCCAAAGCTGCTTGTAATTCTCTCGCATACCAGAATTCTTCTCCATATATATTAACGTAACGGATAGACTCAAACAGAGATTCTGTATAATTATTTTCCTCTTCTACAGAGAGAGCTTTTGATAATACCCTTTCGTGTACCTCGTTTAACTTTTGTTCAAATTCTTCTTTATTCACAGCAATTCCCCCTCATTTAATTTCATAGTATTATTGCTTTAAATTTCCACAACCACAAGTACCTACATAATTAAGATTATACTTTCCACATTTTGAGCATTTCCAACTATCAACAGGGGGAATGGCTTCTGATTGTTTTTCTATTTTACATGTTACCTGATGCAGCTTTTGGTAAATTTGTTCTTGGTTGTCAAGAATCTCATAAAAAGAAACTAAAATAACAAAATTAACAAAGAACAAGAACAATGCTGAAATAAAAATAAGAATGGTTAATAACCAATCTCGTTCCGGGCGCCCCCACAATGATACGTTTATCCCAAATGTTTTTGCAAAATAAAAACTTGCGATAGCACCTCCTATTAATTCAATTAATGCGATGATTTTTAGAATTTGCTTCATACTCTAATCCCCTTTTCTTTAGTTTTTATTAAAAGGCCATAGGCTATTTTAATCTTAATGTAAAACTTCTATTTCCCTACACTTCCCGTTATTCTATAGATATTGAATATTATGTATTCCTCCCCTTGGAGACTTTCGTAAGTGAAGATTAATCATTTCCTTTATTAGGGCGTGCCGCCAGAAGCAGTTTTTTATATTCTTCTATTTTAGCTAATTCCTCATCTGACCATTCTGAATCTTTGTGGGCAGAAATAGTTTGAGATTGTGATACAGTGGACCAACCATATAATTGATTGGGTTCAATATTAAAAATGTAACACATTTTTTCAATAGTGTCAGCATCTGGTTTATTGTCACTACGCTCCCAGTTAGAAATCACATTTTTTGATTTACCTAGCTTGGTTGCAAGTTGTTCCTGGTTTAAGCTTGCGAGATTTCTATATTTTCTTATGTTTTCAGCCAAGTTTCCCATTACCGAGTCTCCTTTAATTAATGTGTCTTGATTATACAGTAATTCTGTGATTTTGCAAATGAAAAATACAGAATTATTGGACTTAGTTATTAATAACATAGAATAACTGCGCTAAAGTAAAATTATACAGAAAATCTGTATCGAAAAAGGGGTGATAAATTGAAGATCAATGAAAGAATAAATCAGTATATTAAGAAATGCTGGGAGTGGAAAACATTGAGTTTTTCCACGGTGATGAGAACCTGGAAGTTTGTTTTTTTAAAGCTTACAAACTATGTGGGGAAGCTGATTGATGAATACATAGAAGATTTGGCAGGGGGTACAAACCTTTATATCAGGAAAAAGAGATGGAACAGAATCAAGACTTTCAACTACCCCACTTGGTTGTCCATATGGGACAATCGAAACTGTTATTGAAGAACCGGAAAACGTACCCGAACAGCCCGAACACGTACCAGGTTCCCTTGAAACTGTAATTGATGGGGAGTTCGTGGAAGTTCCGCCAGAGTGGCACAGCGGTAAGAATACTGGTCAGCTTTGGTGGAATCTTTGAAAGAGTTTCAGAAAAAGTCCTCATAAAAGGGAGGAGCCGGCAAGATGGGGAATCCTGCCGGCTGTATGAAAAAAAGTTTTATTTAAAAGGGTTATTGGCCTCTTTACAGTTATTAATATACCAGGAAATTGTGAAGGGAATTTGAGGAATCTGTGAAGAGTTTGTGAAAGCGGGTACATTGAAAACTTAATATTAATAGTTAGTAGTATTTGTTGTATTCTTAATAGTAAGAATTTCAAAGAGGTCTTTGATATGGGAAAAAGAGGTGTTGGTTCAACGTTCTGCTTTATAGCCTCTGTTTTATTTTCTGCCAGATACATATCTGCAGCAATATTTATGTCGGGTCTTTCATCAACATGGGATAGCGAATTATTTGCTTCGGGATTAGAGTATGCAGGCACTCCCTTGAGAACACTTAGTATTGTTAGTTTTATAATTGGAGTCGGCTATTTGGTGTGGGCAGAAGTTTCAGAGAAAAAGAAATAGCGGTCTGAATTTATATGTATCATAAAAAACTAATAACTATCAGTATTGAACTGGTAGTTTTTTTATTGCCAGAAATCAGGTGAAGTGAGATTGGCCGAAGCTGGGGCTTCGGCTAAGGAATAAAAATTTAATCGAAGGTGTAACTTATTTTTCACTTAAATTCCAACTGCGGACACCAAGGCTGGTGTTAAGTTCATATTTATTACAGCATTCGTCACAATAAATATTAACAACATGTTCTTCAAAGCCAGGAATATTATTGTGTTCTTCTGAGATTTTGCCTTTTCCGCAAGGGCACTCATATTCATGGAGTTCGGTAATACCAGGGCCAGCACCGTAGCCTACGTGTCCCTTAAGTATTGAATTAGTTAATTTAGTTTTCATATGTTAGCCTCCATTATTACAAGTATGATAACAAAGCAATATAAAATGAAGGTAATAAATGTATAAACTTTTTAATAAGTTAATCTAAAATTTTCCAGATAATGGAAATAAGAAGACAAGATATTTTAATGAGATTGAAGATACTGTGTCTTTCTTCGATGCCTTCTATACACAGAAAGGAGCAATATCAATTGGATTTAAAATAAAAAAGTTGTGTCTGCTTTTTCAAGTGAAAGATTCCGGCTGGCTTACTATATAGTAGATCATATCATTTCCTGACTGCATTTTAACTGCATGAAGCCTGGTTTCAACTGCATCCAGGTAGTAGCAGCCAGTGAGGCTAAAAGTCTCTAACCCCTTGATTTTAAGCAGAAAATTACCATTTTTAGGCAATTCGTAAAATTAATTAAGGAAAAAGATAAAGATTTTTCACAAACGGATGGTATACTAAATGTGGAATCATAGGTGATTTAGGAAAGAAAGAAGAGGATGCTTATGAAAAAAACATGGATTATAGCAGTGGCTGTTTGTGCGGCTGTTTTATTTACAGGCTGTGGAAAATCAGTAAAGAATACGGAAAGCGTGGCAAATACGGTTACGGAAACCACGGCTCCAACCTCCGAAGGTACGGAAGATGTGAGCCAGGAGGCGCCGGGCAATGGGGCGGAATTTAAGATCCTTACGGGTACGGTGAAAACGGTTGCGGATAACATGGGGACCATGACCATCCAAAGCGGCGACAAGGAATTGAACTTTGATTTAAGCGGTGCCGGGGTGGAGACTACTTATGCGCTGGAACCGGAGGTGAAAGTTTCCGTCATCTATAAAGGAGAGATCTCCGGTACGGATGCGGCTAATGCCAAGCCTGTCCTGGTATTAGACGGGCAGGAGAGCATGAAGGTGCAGGAGATGACCGGAAGCGTTGTAGACCAGGCCATGAGCACCTTTACCATTAAATCGGAATCCGGCACAGAGCTTGGGTTTATAAAGGACAACTGCGAGGGTCTGGACACGGATGTCCTTGGAACTGCCTCCAATGACAGCAATGGAAGCGGGGCCATGGTGAAGGTTACCTATGTGACTGTTACCTATGACGCAGGAAGCATGTCCAATTTCCCCTTAAGGGTAGAAGCTGCAAAGTAAAAAAACATAAAAATCCCGGATTTGCAGGCATGATTTACAAAATGGAGGCAGGCAAACCGCAGCCCGAATTCCGTAAATCAGCCTTTTGGTGAGCCAAAGGCATATGGAACTTTATAAAAAGCTTGCAAATTCGGGATTTTCATGTACAATAAGAGAGATGACAGAAGAAGGGGCCAATGGACCCCTATTTTGATGATTTTGGCTATCCGGAGGCAGAACCGGCAACAGGATGGAAAAGCGCCGGAGTGAACGATAACCAGATTGCAGAAAGGGAATTGAAGATGATCAGTGCAAGTAATGTAACATTAAGAATCGGGAAAAAAGCATTGTTTGAAGAGGTGAACATCAAGTTTACCGAAGGCAACTGCTATGGAATGATCGGCGCCAACGGTGCAGGAAAATCCACCTTCTTAAAGATTCTTTCCGGTGAACTGGAGCCAACGAACGGCGATATCATTTTAACGCCGGGACAGAGACTTTCCTTCTTAAAGCAGAACCACTTCCAATATGATGAGTGCCAGGTCCTTGATACCGTTATTATGGGAAATGTCAGGCTTTATGAGATCATGAAGGAAAAGGATGCCATCTACATGAAGGAGGACTTCACCGATGAAGACGGCATCAAGGCGGCGGATCTGGAAGGGGAATTTGCTGCCATGAACGGCTGGGAAGCAGAATCCGATGCGGCCAACCTTTTAAACGGCCTTGGGATCGAAACAGACCTTCACTACAAATCCATGAAGGAATTGACCGGCGGGTCAAAGGTTAAGGTGCTTCTTGCCCAGGCGTTGTTCGGAAACCCGGACATCCTGCTTCTTGATGAGCCTACCAACCACCTGGATTTAGATGCCATTGCATGGCTTGAGGAATTCCTCATTAACTTTGAAAATACGGTGATCGTGGTTTCCCACGACCGTTACTTCTTAAATAAGGTCTGCACCCATATTGCAGACATTGACTATGGAAAAATCCAGCTTTATGCTGGAAACTATGATTTCTGGTATGAATCCAGCCAGTTGATGGTAAAACAGATGAAGGAAGCTAACCGGAAAAAGGAAGAAAAGATGAAGGAGCTGCAGGAATTTATCCAGCGTTTCTCCGCCAATGCTTCCAAGTCCAAGCAGGCGACTTCCAGAAAGAAGGCCCTGGAGAAGATCGAACTGGATGACATCAAGCCGTCCAGCCGGAAATATCCCTACATCGATTTCCGCCCGGCACGTGAGATCGGCAATGAGGTGCTGACTGTTAATGGTTTATCAAAGACCATTGACGGAGTTAAGATTTTAGATAATATCTCCTTTACCTTAAACCGTGAGAATAAGGCCGCTCTGGTGGGACCTAATGAGCTTGCAAAGACCGTTCTTTTCAAGATCCTTTCAGGGGAAATGGAGCCGGATGAAGGCGATTACAAATGGGGCCTTACCACCAGCCAGTGTTATTTTCCAAAGGACAACTCGGTGGAGTTTGATAACGATGACACCATTGTAGACTGGCTGACCCAGTATTCTCCGGAAAAGGAAGCCACCTATGTGCGCGGGTTCCTTGGCCGTATGCTGTTTGCCGGAGAGGATGGAGTAAAGAAGGTACGGATATTATCCGGTGGGGAAAAAGTGCGCTGTATGCTTTCTAAACTGATGATTTCCGGCGCCAATGTGCTGTTGCTTGACGAGCCTACGGACCATCTGGATATGGAGTCCATTACGGCCCTTAATAATGGTCTGGTAAAATTCCAGGGAGTTCTGATTTTCTCCTCCCGTGACCACCAGATCGTGGAGACCACGGCCAACCGCATTATGGAGATCGTGAACGGCCAGTTGATCGATAAGATCACTACCTATGACGAGTATCTGGCAAGTGATGAGATGGCTCGTAAGAGACAGGTATTTACCTTGACGGAAGAACAGGTTGAGGAGAACAAATAGTCAAATAGTTAAATATTCAGGCAGATGCTGCAGTTCCGGTGAAAGAGATATAAGAGCCGGAGTTGCCCGCGTCTGCCTGTTTCTTTTCCCGGAACCTGCCTGGAACGGATATAATGGTGGCTGTTTGTGAGAACCGTTGCGTAATGATCTATCATGACGTATAATCAGACAGGGAAAGGAGGTGAGAACCATTGACACCATAGATTCTTACGCATATGCTTCCCGGATGCGGGGCTGGGATCCACGGTTTAAGGCTGTGACAGCGGTGGCTGCCCTGCTTTTTTGCATCGTGGCGGATGACTGGAAGGTTTCGTGGCTGGTGTTATTGTCCATGGCTGGGGTCACCACACTGGCAGGCGGTCTTCCCTGGAGAAAATATCTGGCCCTTCTTAAGATCCCCCTTACCTTCCTTGCTTTGGGAACAGGGGCCATTGTCATAGGCCTGTCTCCGGTGCCTCATGGACGGGTATTTGTTTCTGTGCCAGGTGGTTATGTGTATCTGATGGAAGGAGGAATAATCCTTGCTTTGGGGTTGATTTTAAAGGCCCTGGCGGCCTTAAGTGCCATGTACATGCTGGTGCTTTCTACACCGGCAAGCGAGATCATCAGTGTGTTCCGGAGGCTTCATGTTCCAAAGCTGATTTTAGAGCTGATGAACATGATCTACCGGTTTATCTTCGTAATGATGGATACCCAGTGCTATATGAAGCAGGCCGCCGAATCAAGGCTGGGCTATTGTGATTTTAAGACCTCCTGCCGTTCCTTTGGAAGCACGGCCGGAAATTTATTCGTGGTTTCCTTAAAAAAGGCCAATACCTATTATGATGCCCTGACCGCCCGATGCTATGACGGAGAGCTTTTGTTCCTGGAAGAGGAAAAGAAGGTAAAGGGATGGCAGCTTTGGGCCGCGGCCGGTTATTTTCTGGTGCTTTTATGGGTACGCCTGCTGGCTTGACCGGTTTTGGGCGGATAAAACAGGAGAAAGGAGGTGACGGAAGATGGAGGAAATACTTTTGCAGGCGGAGGACCTATGCTATTCTTATGGACAGGGGAACCAGGTGCTAAAGGGAATCAACCTTACCGTTAAAAAGGGAGAGAAAATTGCAGTTCTCGGTTCTAACGGTGCGGGAAAATCCACCTGTTTTCTTAATTTAAACGGGGTGTACCGCCCGGATTCAGGAAGGATCCTTTACCGCGGGAAAGAAATAGGGAAAAGGGATTTGAATGAGCTGAGAAAAAACGTAGGGATCGTCTTTCAGGATGCGGACAATCAGATCATTGCTTCCACGGTATTTGCAGAGGTGTCTTTTGGCCCTATGAATTTAAAGCTTTCAAAAGAGGAAGTGAAGAAACGGGTAGAAGATGCGCTGGAATACATGAATTTAAAGTCCATGAAGGACCGGCCTCCTCATTATTTAAGCGGAGGGGAGAAAAAGAGAGTCAGCATAGCAGATATCATTGCCATGGAATCCCAGGTGATCATATTTGACGAGCCTACGGCATCCTTAGATCCGGTGAATGTGGAAATGTTAAAGGAAGTTCTGGATAAGATGAACCAAATGGGGAAAACTCTTCTGATTTCCACCCATGATGTGGATTTTGCATACCGTTTTGCAGACCGGGCGGTGATTTTTTCCGGCGGATGCATCATTGCGGACGGGCCGGTGAGGGAAGTATTTGAGGATGATGAGGTATTAAATCAGGCCAATTTGAAAAAACCGGTCCTTTTGGAGGTTTATAACAGCCTGGTAAAGCATGGAATTTTAGAAGAAGGCGGAACCTGTCCAAGAGATACCGGAGAGCTGGAAATGCTCTTGGATGTACAAAAAAATTGACAGATAGGTTTTAAACAGCTACAATACAATCGTATCATGTGAAAGGTGCCTGTGAAAATTCTCCGCAGGATAATAGGGAAAAGGGTGCAAATCCCTTACGGTCCCGCCGCTGTAAGTGGGGAGCAGGGCTCAATGAATCACTGGGAAACCGGGAAGAGGAGCTGCTGTGACGATACACGAGTCAGAAGACCTGCCTTTTATAAGGAAGTTCGATTCGCCTTTGGCTCATCGAACGGCTAATTTACTAAATTCAGGCTACGCCTTCATTAAGTAAATTATGCCTGCGACGCATCTGGTTACGAGCGATGACCAGATGCCGGGAAGTCTTTTTGTTGTACAAAGATTTACCCCGTAAGCGCCGGTCTGATGAGTGGGAATCATCGGAATTAGGTGCTTATTTTATTGGAACACCCTTCGGGTATACCTTTACACCCGATAAAGCGGGGTGGGCTCTACCCAGAAAGCTGGGTGGGAAAACGGAAAGGAGAATGAAAATGAGTAAGAAAGAAAAAAGAGTCATGAAACTTGTCATTGCATTTGCCCTGGCTTTTGGAATTGTTCCAAGCGCTTATGGAATGCACATAATGGAGGGGTATCTCCCTGTGGGATACTGCATCGCCTGGGGAGCCGTTTGTGTGCCGTTTCTGGCAGCGGGCTTTTTCTCCATCAAAAGGAGGCTTCAGGAGAACAGGAAAACCATCACCATACTGGCTATGTCGGGAGCCTTTATTTTTGTCATATCGTCCCTAAAGATCCCGTCGGTTACAGGAAGCTGTTCCCATATGACAGGAACCGGCCTTGGAGCTATTTTGTTCGGGCCGTCTGCGGTCAGCATTCTGGGTATGATCGTGCTGGTCTTTCAGGCCATCCTGCTGGCCCACGGGGGACTTACGACATTGGGGGCCAATACCTTTTCCATGGCAATTGCAGGACCGTTTGTGTCTTTTGGAGTTTATAAATTATTGAAAATGGTGAAGGTAAATAAGATGGTCAGCATTTTCCTGGCAGCCATGATCGGTGACCTGTTTACATATTGTGTAACCAGCATTCAGCTTGCCCTGGCTTATCCGTCGGAGGTTGGCGGCGTCTCAGCTTCTGCCCTTAAGTTTTTAGGGGTTTTCGCGCCGACTCAGCTTCCCCTTGCGGTCATTGAGGGGATCCTTACCACGGTAATCATCATTACCCTTGAAACCTATGCCCTTCCGGAGCTGAAGGCCGTTGGATTTTCAAAGGAGGTGCAGTAATATGACCGTTAAAAATAAAAAGATCGTAGCAATCCTCCTGATTTTAGCCTTCCTGATCGCAGCGGTTCCTCTTTTTGCTTTAAAGGGAGCCGAATTTGGCGGCTCCGATGATGCAGGAAGCCAGATGATATCAGAAATCCAGGGAAGTGAATATGAGCCATGGTTTACTCCTGTGATGGAAACCTTCATCGATGGGGAGCTGCCTGGGGAAGTGGAAAGTCTGCTGTTTTGTATCCAGACTGGAATCGGAGTAGGCATCCTGTCTTTTTTCCTGGGACGGTTCGTGGAACGGAAAAAATGGCAGGATAAAGGAAAATAATGAGATAGGAATAAGAACCTGATTAAGGGTGTCTTGAAGGGAAAATGCCTTTGAGACATCCTTTTCCTTTTGATTCTCAGATTATTTTTTTTCGTGCCGGAGAAGAAAGGCTGACCGGACAGGAAAGGGGCTGGCCATTTGGGGACAGAATCCTGGCCCGGGCCAACCCGCTTTAAAATCACCTGATTGCAAAATTATGTAAGCATTTCATTCACATTAATGATTGCACCTAATAAATTGGAGTCATTGTTAAAATTACACTTATCAATTTTAGTCGTTATAAATTCTGCGTCTCCAAAATAACCTTTGCATATGCTTTGAAACGTTTCCTTGACAGCTTCTATAAACCAGGCTTCTTCAGATATTCCGCCGCCAATACATATGATTTCCGGATTGTAAAATACAGTGATTGCCAGCAATTGGACGGATATATTATTGATCCACTCATCAACAGCTTCCTTTGCGATTTTGTCTCCATTTAAGTACTTATCACATACTTCGCTTCCGTAGATAGCTTTATCTTCTGAAGTTACCTTATCATTGAATATTTTAATCAAAGCCACCATTGAGGAATAATCCCCTAGCCGGTCGATTTTTCCGGTTTCAGCATTTATAAATGGCAAGTGGTGAAATTCACCTGCAAAGCAATCCTTGCCGTAAATAACGCCTTTTTCATCACATAAGCACCCACCGGCGCCTGTTCCGATAATTAAAAATGCAGAGGATCTGCTTCCTTTTGCATTTCCCATTTTAAACTCACAAAGGCCGGCTGCTTTGGCATCGTTGATGGTTGCCACCTTTTTATTTGTCCTTTTTCCTATTTCAAGATTCACATTGCTGTCCTTCATGATACATACATTTGCCGCAGCATAAGATTTCACATTAGAATTTTCATCAATAAGTCCCGGAGCGCTTATTCCTATATTTTTTATTGTGTTAAGATCTTTTATATTTGAACATATATAATCATAAAATTCCTGTACGCTGTCCAGTTTTATGGCTTTTGCTTTCCACCGGTCTACAATGTTGTACTTTTCATCTGCTAATGCATATTTAATAAATGTTCCGCCTATATCAATTCCTAAACAATATTCCATACAATTCTCCTTAGCTCACTGATTATTTTTTGATTTTATTAAACGAATACTATGGAACTTCTTATGTAAACCGGAGCCGTTCATTATAATTTACAGATTCACATCCCAGGTCATGAAGCCTTGTATCGTTTTTTTGTAAATATGGTTCTCACGCTTTCGCTTTAAATTATTATTAGAATATCTCAAAAGAAGTGGGTTCGTCAACGATAATTATGCTTAAAATATAATGATTGTCAGCAGAAGCAGTGAGAAAATGGATATCATGATTTTTCAAAGGAAGAATCCGGGAATTAAAATTCTTCCCTTTCCTAATCAATGGGAAAATGATATACTATTTTTATCTTTTATTAAGAGGTGAAAAATAATGAAAAAAATGATTTCATGGAATGTAAACGGCCTTCGCGCCTGCGTGGAGAAAGGCTTTTTGGATTATTTTAAAGAAGTGGATGCAGATGTATTTTGTATCCAGGAAAGTAAGCTTCAGGAGGGACAGATCAATCTTGATCTTCCCGGATATCATCAGTACTGGAATTATGCGGAAAAGAAGGGCTATTCCGGAACCGCCCTGTTTACAAAGGAGGAGCCTTTGTCAGTGGCTTATGGGCTGGGAGCAGAGGAGCATGACAGGGAGGGCCGGGTGATCGCTGCCGAATTTTCGGAATACTATGTGGTCACCTGCTATACCCCCAATTCCCAGAATGAGCTGGCCCGCCTGCCCTACCGGATGACGTGGGAGGAGGCGTTCCTGGCTTATTTAAAGAAGCTGGAGGAGAAAAAGCCGGTGATTTTCTGCGGGGATCTTAATGTGGCCCATAAGGAAATTGATTTAAAGAATCCCAAGACCAACCGGAAAAATGCAGGCTTTACCGATGAAGAGAGGGAAAAGTTTACCGTGCTTCTGGAAAACGGCTTTATTGATACGTACCGTTATTTCTATCCGGAGCAGGAAGGCATATACTCCTGGTGGTCCTACCGGTTCAGCGCCAGGCAGAAAAACGCAGGCTGGCGTATTGACTATTTCTGCGTTTCAGAAAGCTTAAAGGACAGGCTTGCTGCCGCGGCCATTCATACAGAGGTCCTGGGCTCCGACCACTGTCCTGTGGAGCTTGTGATCCGCTAGAGAGAATCAGACAGGAGAAAACGATAAGGAATGAATTTACTGACCATTGAACATTTAACAAAATCATATACGGAACGGCTGCTTTTTGATGACACCAGCTTCAGCATCAATGAGGGGGATAAAATCGGGCTGATCGGCATTAACGGAACCGGAAAATCTACATTGCTCCGGCTTGTGGCAGGACTTGAGGAGCCGGATCAGGGGACCGTGGTAAAGGGCAGGAATTTAGATATCCGCTTTCTGTCCCAGAATCCAAGGTTCTGTGAAGGTGATACCATATTAGAAAGCATTGTCCGGGACAATGAAGGACATGAGCATGTGTGGGATTTAGAAAGCCAGGCAAAGTCCATGCTGACCAGGCTGGGATTTACAGAATTTGATTCCAGGGTAGAGACCCTGTCCGGGGGACAGAGAAAAAGAGTGGCATTAGTCAGCGTCCTCCTTGGAACTACCGACTTACTGGTCCTGGACGAACCTACCAACCATTTGGACAGCAGCATGGCGGACTGGCTGGAGGATTACCTGCGGCGGTTTAAAGGTGCCCTTTTAATGGTGACCCATGACCGGTATTTTTTAGACAGCGTTACCAACCGGATCGTGGAGCTGGATAAGGGAAAGATTTACAGCTATCAGGAAAACAAGGTAAGTGGCGGCGGAGCCGACAGAGAGAGCACCCTGGGGTGTTATGAAGGGTATTTAAAGCTGAAGGCAGAGCGCATGGACATGGAGGCGGCTACCGAGCGGAAGCGCCAGTCCATTCTTAAGGTGGAGCTTGAATGGATGCAGCGGGGGGCCAGGGCACGTTCCACCAAGCAGAAGGCCCATATTCAGCGTTATGAGGCCCTACGGGATCAAAAGGGGCCAGAGGCGGACCAGAACGTGGAACTGGATTCCATTGCAAGCCGCCTGGGACGGACTACGGTGGAGATTAATGAGATCACCAAGGCTTTTGGAGAAAAGCTGCTGATGAAGGACTTTACCTATATTTTCCTTAAAAATGACCGCATCGGCATCATCGGGCCTAACGGAAGCGGAAAATCCACTTTAATGAAGATCATTGCAGGCTGGCAGGCTCCTGATTCCGGAACGGTCACCATAGGCCAGACCGTGAAAATGGGATATTTTTCTCAGGAAAGCGAGGACATGGATGACAGCATAAAGGTCATTGACTACATCCGGAACGTGGCGGAATATGTGAAAACAAAGGATGGAAGCGTCAGCGCTTCTCAGATGCTGGAACGCTTTCTATTTCCGCCAAGTGTTCAGTATACCATTGTGGGCAAGCTGTCCGGCGGGGAAAAGAGAAGGCTTTATCTGCTCAGGATCCTCATGGAAGCGCCCAATGTACTTTTGCTTGACGAGCCTACCAATGATCTGGATATCCAGACTCTGGCCATATTAGAGGACTATCTTGACAGCTTTCAGGGGATCGTTGTGGCAGTTTCCCATGACCGCTATTTTCTGGACCGTGTGATGAGCCGGATCTTTGCCTTTGAGGGCCAGGGCCTGGTGACCCAGTATGAGGGCGGCTATACGGATTATCAGATCGCCTTCCAGGAGAAATATCCCCAGGGCCTTCCGGGCCAGGTGGAGGGGACCGGAAAAAATCCTCAGGCACCGGAGAAAAAGAACAAGGAAAAGCCAAAGGGAGAGCGGAAGCTTAAATTTTCCTTTAAGGAACAGAGGGAATGGGATACCATTGAAGAGGATATGGCGGCCCTGGAAGAGAAGATAGAGGCCCTGGATAAGCAGATGGGGGAGGCTGCCAGGGATTACGGCAGGCTGAATACACTGATGGAAGAAAAGTCGGAGCAGGAAAAGCTGCTGGAAGAGAAGATGGAGCGGTGGATGTATTTAAACGATCTGGCGGAACAGATTGAAAACCAGTAAAAGACAATAAGAGTTAATAAGAAACAGCAGGAACTATCCCGGAGTCAGACCAAGAGACAGAGGAGATAAGTGATATGGAACAGTACAAGATTGCAAAGCGTGAGATGGGGGCATATCCTATAGGGCTTTCAAAGGTATCCGGAGGGATCCGCCTGTGTGTGGCTGCAAAAGGGGAGGATTGCAGGGTCCGTATTTTTAAGGCCGGGGCAGAAGAGCCGGTCCAGACCCTTTCCTTTCCGGCAGAATTGAGAAAAGGCGATGTATGGAACATGACCATTCTGGGGGAAGATTTTGACGGTCTGGAATACTGCTTTGAAATCGATGGAAGGCTGTTTTCAGATCCTTATGGAAAACGCTTTACCGGACGGGAGGCATGGGGAGATCTTGAACATGCCTCGCCTCTCTTAAGGACTCCCATGGAGCTGGCGGATTTTGACTGGGAAGGGGATAAACCCCCTCAGATTCCATATGAGGACAGCATCATATACCGTCTCCATAACCGGGGGTTTACAAGGCACGCCTCTTCCAAAGTAAAGAACCGGGGAACCTTTCAGGGCATAGGGGAGAAGATCCCTTACTTAAAGGAATTGGGAATTACTGCTGTGGAGCTGATGCCGGTAAATGAATTTTCCGAGGTCATTGTGAAGGAACATGTGCACGGGGACCCTTCCGTTGTGGATAAGCCTTTAGGAAAATTGAATTATTGGGGATACACATCAGGTTATTATTTCGCTCCCAAGGCCTCCTACGCAGCGGGAAAGAATCCTGTCCTGGAGTTTAAAGGCCTTGTGAAGACTCTTCACAAGGAAGGCTTGGAAGTGATCGTGGAGCTTTTCTTTACGGGAAAGGAACCTCCCTCTTTTGTTCTTGATGTGGTCCGTTTCTGGGCGGATGAATTCCATGTGGACGGGATCCATCTGGTGGGAGAGATGCCCCTGGATCTCCTTGGCAGGGACCCTTATTTAAGCCGGATCAAGTTGTTTGCACTCTCCTGGGAGACGGTCTCAGAAGGAAAAGCCAGGCATTTAGGGGAGTATAACGACGGTTTTCTCATAGATATGCGCCGGGTATTAAAGGGGGACGAGGAGCAGATGAAAAATCTTGCTTTCCGCACCAGGAGAAATCCGGCAGGATACGGGGTCATCAACTATATGGCCAATACCAACGGTTTTTCCATGATGGATATGGTGTCCTATGATACCAGGCACAATGAGGAAAACGGGGAAAAAAACCAGGATGGCAGTCCCTATAATTATTCCTGGAACTGCGGGGTGGAAGGACCCACCAAGCGGAAAAAGGTGATGGAGCTTCGGAAGAAGCAGCTTCGCAATGCATTCCTCCTTTTGCTCTTAAGCCAGGGAACGCCCTTAATCATGGCGGGAGATGAATTCGGCAATTCCCAGTCAGGCAATAATAATGCCTATTGCCAGGACAATGAGGTGTCGTGGCTTAATTGGAATCTGGTCAGGACCAATCAGGATATCCTGGAGTTTGTAAAGGCTGTCATTGCCTTCCGAAAGGCTCATCCGGTGTTCCATATGCCGAAGGAGCCTAAAATCATGGATTATCTGGCCTGCGGCTTTCCGGATGTTTCTTACCATGGAGTAAAGGCATGGTGCCCGGAATTTGATAATTTCCGGCGCCAGCTTGGAATCTTTTACTGCGGAGAATATGGAAAGAGGCCGGACGGGACCCCTGATAACAACTTTTATGTGGCTTATAACATGCACTGGGAGCCTCATGAATTTGACCTTCCCAATCTCCCCAGGAAGGAGCGGTGGCATGTGGCCTTTCACACGGATAAGACGGATGAAAACGGCATATACCCGGAAGGAAAGGAGCCTCAGGCAGAAGGGAAACGGTTTCTGGTTCCGCCAAGGTCCATTGTGGTGCTTGTTGGGAAGCCATGACCGGTGGTCAGCCGCTCTTCAGGACAGGCGGGCGCATTTGGGACGGCTGTCCATATGATTATTCAATTGAAATGAAGGGATATTAGAAAAAATAATATAAGCTAAGATGTTTTGAGGGCAATGAATCCACATTGCCCTCATTTTTTTTACCTTATGGGCTGTAAATATATGTTGTGGTTCTTTGATGCAATTGGTCATACTTGTTGTTTTTTAGTTTTGAATGAGCACATTTTTGTTTGTTTTTCGGAGACAAATATAGGTACCAATAAGAATGGAAAAATAATGCTCAATTAATTATAATAATCACAGGAGGTCAATGGTATATTGCATAAAAGAGGTGGGAAAATGCAGATTATTGAAAAGCGCGCGTTCAATTTATTGCAGTATTTGTTAAATGACAGAAATTTTTCCGTGAACAAAGCCATGGATCTGTTAGGGTGCTCCAAAAGGCAGATTGAATATGATGTGGGAAAGATCAATGAGCTTCTGAAAGAAAATGAGATAGAATTGATCAGACTGTCAAGAGGCAGGTTTCTGATTAATAAGGAAACAATCAGCAAGGTATCCAGGCTAAACCTGCCCCGTCAGAAATTTATTGTAAACGGGGAAAATAAAATCTGGATTATCTGTATTCAGATTTTTTGCACAAGGGAACCTTTGGGGTTGAACCATTTTATTACCAATCTCCAATCCAGCAAGAATACCATCTTAGGTGATTTAAGAAAAATTGAAAGAATAGGCGGGCAGTATAAGGTGGATTTAAAATACTCAAGAAAATTGGGTTATTACTTTGAAGGCGAGCCTATTAAAATCCGTTCTCTGGTATTGCTTGCAATTATTAGCCTGAAGGATAATTTCTTATGCAAGAAATTAATATCACTGGCTGTTTCAGATAATTCCTATGAAACGGTATTTGAAGAGACAAAAGACAAGGTAGAGTCGTTGATCAAGGAATTTAATCTGCCCATCATGAAGGAATATTTGATTCAGGTGATCTATTTTATTAGTTTACTCCCTTATCACTGCCAGTCAATGACCTACTGCCCCCCGCTGATCCATGAACCCATGTGGAGCCACCTCCCCCTTTATGCAGATGTAACAACCTTTTATGAGTCACTGACGTTTCACTTGCCCAGGGAAGAGATCGACTATTTATTTGTTCTTTTGTTAAGTATGACTTTGGGCGATAAAATGTATTTTCAGCTTTACAATCAGGAAAGCATGTTTTTACAGGAGCTGTCCCAAAGCCTGATCAACCGTTTTGAAGTCATTACCGGAACCGAAGTAAAGAAGAAGGCGGGCATATCAGAAAATATGCTGATGCATTTACGTTTGGCCTATTTCCGGTTGAAATATGGAATACCGGTAGTGAATCCGGCATTGATGCAGGTGAAAAAAGAGTTCGGAGAGGTATTTGACATATGCAGATTAGTGCTGGAGCCCTTTGGGGATTATCTGGACTGTTTCATTCCTGATGATGAGATTGCCTATATTGCCTTACATTTTATGACGGTAATGGATTTGCCGGATCAGGATAAGATCAGAAAAAGAGGGATCATTGTATGCCAGAACGGGCTTGCAAGCTCTGTTATGATGAAAAACCAATTAATAAAAATATTTCCTGAAATACATTTCGCGGATACTTGTAATGTAGAAGAATTCAAAGAGATTCCGCCGGAAACCTATGATATGGTTTTTTCCACTACGGAGGGAATTGATGTGCCGGCAGAAAAGCATTTATTCATATCCTCCCCCATCTTAACGGTAGAAGAAAGGTTTATGCTTAGTGAAGCAGTATATTCTTCGGTATTTGGGATCAAGTCAGAGTCCGGTGTTACAGTTCATTCCATCCTGGAAATCATAGAGAAATACGCAGTGATTCAAGATTGGAAGGGATTAAGCGGCGACTTAAAGGACCTTTTGCAGAAACAATATAAAAAAGAAAAAATCAGAAGGGAAGGATTACCTGTGATAAAAGACCTTCTTACGAAGGAAACCATACAATTTGCTTCCAGTGTAAACAGTTGGGAGGAAGCAATCTGGCTGGGGGCAAAGCCTTTATTGGAGAATGGTTCCATAACAAAAGAATATATCAATGCCATGATAGACAATGTGAAGGGCTTTGGTCCTTATATCGTAATATGTCCCAATGTAGCAATTCCCCATGCTCAGAATAAAACAGGGGTCAATAAGCTGGGAATGAGTTTTTTAAAGCTGGAAGAAGAGGTTTGTGTGCTGGATAATCCCCAAAAGCCTGTCAAGGTATTCATTACACTGGCGGCCATTGATAATCACACACATTTAAGGGCCCTTGCCCAATTATCGAATATCTTAACCAATGAAGTTACCAGGGAAGAATTAGTCGCTTGTAATTCAACAGAGGATGTCATCAAATTGATTGATATGGAAGAAGAATAAGAAACCAGGAGGAAATCATATGAAGATATTGGCGGTTTGCGGCTCAGGGCTTGGAAGCAGTTTTATGGTGGAAATGAATATTAAAAATGTGCTAAAGGAGATAGGGGCGCCGGAGGTTGAGGTGGATCACAGTGATTTAGGGGGTGCCACACCGGGATCAGCAGATATCTTTATTGCAGGAAGAGATATCGCAATGGGAATGACCCATTTAAAAGGAGTTGTGGAGCTTGAGAACCTGCTGGATAAAAAAGAACTAAAGGAAAAATTGCAAGAGGCATTAAAGAAACTGAATGTAATCTAATTGTGCATAGAGAGGAGAAAAAAATGGCTGTTTTAAAGATAATACAGGAAATTCTTTCAACCCCCGCAGTATTAGTATCATTAATCGCCTTTATTGGTTTATTGCTTCAAAAGAAACCTGCAGCAGATACCATCAGGGGTACGATAAAGTCATTTCTGGGTTTTATCGTGTTATCGGCGGGAGCAGATGTGATCGTTGCGTCCCTGGCTCCTTTTGGAGGAATGTTTCAGGAGGCATTTCATACGGCAGGGGTTGTGCCCAATAATGAAGCCATTATTGCGGTAGCGTTAAAAGAGTATGGCCAGGTCACTGCCTTGATCATGTTTTTCGGAATGTTCGCCAATATTATAATTGCCCGTATTACCAAATTTAAATACGTTTTTCTCACAGGGCATCATACTCTTTATATGGCTTGTATGATTGGAGTTATCTTAATTACCATTGGCATGTCCACGGCCATGACAGTGGTGGTGGGAGCGGTTGCTCTTGGAATTGTTATGGTGTTATTCCCTGCCCTGGCACAGCCAACCATGAAAAAGATAACCAAAACCGATGATGTGGCTTTCGGCCATTTCAGCACCATCGGGTATTGGTCTTCTGCAATGATCGGTAAATTGGTAGGGAAAAATTCAAGGTCAACAGAAGAGATAGAATTCCCTAAATCACTTGCATTTTTAAGAGACAGTTCTGTTTCCATTTCCCTGACAATGGTTCTCTTTTATGTGATTCTTGCACTTTTTTGCGGACCGGACTATATAAAGAACAACTGGTCAGACGGAAAGAATTATATTATGTTTTCCCTTACAAAAGGAATCCAGTTTGCGGCAGGAGTAGTTATTATATTACAGGGAGTACGTTTGATCCTTGCAGAAATTGTGCCTGCGTTCAAAGGCATTTCAGAAAAGCTGATTCCCAATGCAAAGCCGGCACTGGACTGCCCCATTGTGTATACCTTTGCGCCAAATGCCGTATTGATTGGTTTCTTTTCCAGTTTTGCAGGCGGGATAGTGGGTATGGCAATTCTGGTTCTCACCGGCGGAATCATCATATTGCCGGGAGTTGTGCCTCATTTTTTCTGCGGCGCCACGGCGGGAGTCTTCGGCAATGCCAACGGAGGGGTAAAAGGAGCTGTATTCGGGTCTTTTATAAACGGTTTGATGCTGACCTTTGCACCGCTTTTATTAATGCCTTTGCTGGGAGATCTGGGGTACCAGGGAACAACCTTCTCTGATCTGGATTTTATAGCCTCAGGATTCTTAATTGGAAAAGCCGGACAATTAGGGCCTATGGCAGCTACCATATTCGTGTTTGGGGTATTGGCCGTTATGATTGCAGTTTCAATTGTAAAGCCTGACAGGAAAGACGCAGAACAGTGATACATAAGGAAGGCTGTAATGCCTGAACATACCATCAGGCATTACAGCACTTTTTTCACCGGAAAACAGAGCTTGCTGTCAGATATTTTAGAAAGAGGGGCTGGGATGGAATATAAAGAGCTGCAATTAATCGCCAATGATATCCGCAAAGGAATCATAGAAGCCGTATATCATGCGGGCTGCGGACATCCGGGAGGGTCTTTATCCGCAGCAGAAATACTGGCTTATTTGTTTTTTAAAGAATTGAATATTGACGAAAAAGATCCGGGGAAAGAAGACCGTGACCGGTTTATCTTATCAAAGGGTCATATCACGCCGGGATATTATGGAGTTTTGGCTCAGAGGGGCTTCTTCCCAATAGATGAATTGTCGACTTTCCGGAAATTGGGTTCCAGGCTGCAGGGGCATCCGGATATGAAGAAAACACCTGGTGTGGATATGTCCAGCGGCTCTTTGGGACAGGGTATTTCAGTTGCCGCCGGAATGGCATTGTCAGGGAAGCTTTCTTCGGAAGACTACCGGGTCTACGCCTTGGCAGGGGACGGGGAAATGCAGGAAGGGCAGGTATGGGAAGCTGCCATGTTTGCAGCCCACAGGAAATTAGATAATCTGGTAGTGATTGTAGATAATAACGGTCTCCAGATAGACGGGACCGTTGAAGAAATCTGTTCTCCTTATCCTATTGATAAGAAGTTTGAAGCCTTTGGCTTTCATGCCATGACTGTCAATGGCCATAGCTTTGAGGAACTGGAAAAAGCCTTTTTAACGGCAAGGCAGACAAAAGGGAAGCCAACAGTAATTATTGCAAAAACAGTAAAAGGAAAAGGGATTTCATTTATGGAAAATAATCTGTCATGGCATAGCGGCGTATTGAAGGAGGAGCAGTATCAGCTTGCTATGGGGGAATTGGAAAGAGAGAGGGACTTGTTATGTCAGAGATCATAAAGAAAGCAACCAGGGACAGCTATGGAGAAGCACTGGTAGAATTAGGCCGTATCCATGAAGATTTACATGTATTGGATGCAGATCTGGCTTCGGCAACAAAGACTGCTCTTTTTAAAAAGGCATTTCCAGACCGGCATATTGACTGCGGGATTGCAGAGTGCAATATGATGGGAGTTGCAGCAGGCTTATCTTTAACAGGTAAAATTCCTTTTGCCAGTTCCTTTGCCATGTTTGCGGCGGGCCGCGCTTTTGAACAGATACGCAATTCCATTGGGTACCCGGGATTAAATGTAAAAATAGGAGCCACTCACGGCGGGATTTCTGTTGGAGAGGATGGCGCGACTCATCAATGCAATGAGGACTTTGCACTTATGAGGGCTATACCGGGAATGGTTGTCATTTGTCCTTCTGATGATGTGGAAACAAAAGCAGCGGTAAAAGCAGCATATAAATATAAAGGGCCTGTTTATTTAAGGTTTGGAAGAGTGCCGGTTCCTTCCATTAATCAGAGGGAGGACTATGATTTTGAAATTGGGAAAGGAGTAGTTTTAAAGGAGGGATCAGATATTACTGTCATTGCAAATGGGATCCTGGTAAATGAAGTGCTGGAGGCGGAGAAGAGATTGGGGGAAAAAGGGCTTCAGGCAGAAATAATAAATATCCATACCATTAAGCCTTTAGATAAGGATTTAGTGATCCGGTCGGCAAAAAAGACGGGAAAAGTAGTGGTGGTGGAGGAACATTCCATTATCGGCGGATTAGGAAGCGCAGTGTGCGATGTTCTGTCTGAAAATTATCCGGTTCCTGTTTTAAAGATAGGTGTTAATGACGTTTATGGAAGATCCGGCTCTGCAAGGGAACTGCTAATAGCCCATGAATTGGATTCGGAAAGTCTGGCAAGTCGCATCCTTGGTTTTTGTAATTGATAATGATACTAAAAATAGCATCCTTCCACCGCTTAAGGTGCAGGATGCTATTTTTTGAAAGATTTATGAAGGCATCAAAGATTCTATCTGACAACCTTCCTGACTTGGATATACGCCGGCACTTGGATGTTCAAGTGCCTTTTCCTATTTAATGGCATTTAAACTTTTTGGCTTTTAAGCGTCTTATAAATGGCATTGCCGCACTCTGCAAAGGAGCATACGATCACGATTAAAAGGAATATCATGGCAGGATTTATTCCCCATAGAAACGGACCTGAAGATACCCAGACAGTTGATTTCATAAACCCTTTGAACTCTTCGCTTAAAATGTCAGGACGGGAAACAAGATAAATCAGGGCGGATACACTTACTATATTGCTCAGAACAACTGTACAGCATACAGGAATCGACCATCGGCGGTCTTTTATCTTAATGATGCATTCCCCGACTCCAAACAGGGCCATGATTATGATCGGGGGGATGCAGCTTTCCAAAAACCCGGGACTGAATAAGGTGCGTATCTGTGTGTTGCCATGCCGGATCATGAATGCAATGGGCACTGCCCCGCTGCATACCAGGATTGCCACAACCATAAACACAACAGTCAGTACCAGTTCCGCAATACTGTCGGACAGGGAGATGGGGTATTTGCTTTTGGGCAATATTTCCGGCAGATCCTCTACCTTCCAACTTGTGCTTTCCTGGCTTTTGTCTCCGGTTCTTTCGGCAATTACAAAGCCTATTGTTGTCCAGGCAAGAGCTTGAAACGCTGCGGACAGACCCGCTGAGATCCCCTTTGACAGCACCTTGCTTATATTTATCATGCTATCCTTTATGGCATCGGTGGAACCTGTGATGATGCCGATCACCATGCCGATGACACCGGCCAGCGGTAACATCCACTTTAACAAGCGCACATAGTCGTCATAAATGCCGGGAGATATTAAATACTGGGGGTTTTTCCGGTATTTTCCCGCCAGGAAGGCGGGGGCACCCAGCTTATATAAAACTGACTTTATTTCGTTTTCATCTGCATCATCCGGCAGCATATCGTAAATATTGGCCGTCAGCTCTTTGCTTATTTCATCTCGTTCTTTTTCAGGCAGCCGGCGTGTTACATCATAGACGTAACGTTCAATGAAATTACTCATTGTGCTCCTCCTTTCCAATAAAGGATTCAAAACTTTCCTGCATTCTTTTCCACTCAGCAATCAATTCCTTATACACCATTTTTCCTTTTTCATTGATGATGTAGTACTTTCTTGGCCTGCTCTCGCTGGTATTCCAGTCGCTGACAAGCAGGCCCTGGCTTTCCAGCCGGCGCAATAGAGGATACAACGTATTGGCCTCAATATCTATATGCTTTCTCTGCATTTCCTGAAGCAAAGCGTAGCCGTAATGAGATTGGTGAAGACATCCCAACACAGCCAGAGTTAAGCTGCCCCGGCGGAGTTCTGTAATAAAGATCTGTAACTGCTCATTTTCCGTCATATTATCACCTCAATATTATTATATTGTGTGACACACAATATTGTCAATAATAATTTATTGTAAAATCCAACCATTTATTCTGCCATTCTTCCCTCATTCCATGGAGCCATGAAATGGGGGAGAAGAGAATCAGGCAGAAAACCCTTATTCCGGGGGTTTTTCAGGCCAAAAAGCTTTAGGACTCTCCCCGGGAAAGGGCCTGCCCCATACGGTGCAAGGTTTTATGCTGGATGCCAAGTTCTTGGCACATCTCCTTTTCATCTGGAAAGCTGGAGATCGATTACAGCAAAAGGGTTGTATACAAAGCCGGGGAAAAGATCCATTTAACACCCATAGAATATAAGCTGTTGGTTCTCCTTTCTAAAAATGCAGGCAAGGTGCTCACCCGTGATTTCATCATACGGGAGATATGGGGAGTGTATACTGAAGAAAGCCATACCCTTCGTGTCAACATGGCAAACATACGGAGAAAAATAGAAGCTAATCCCGGAGCACCCCAGTACATCCTTACGGAAATGGGCGTTGGATACCGGATGGCGGAGGAAGTGATGGAAGGATGAATGGATTTACTTTTCGGAACAGGAGTGAGTAAGAAGAAAAAAGAAGAAAAAAGAAGAAAAAAGAAGCTGCAGGCCCCTGGCCCTTACAGGCAGGATCCCGGGCTGGAGCCGGGAAATTCCCGGAGGAAATGAGAAAAGCCGGAGGAGAGGGCATATAATGCCCTTGCTTCGGCTTTTTCCAGATAAATGGTTTCCCCTCATTTCTCCCTGAACCGGGGAGGAAAGAGAGAATGCCGCTGTCAGTCCCGGGGATAAATAAGCTGGCCGTCGTCGATTCCGTACAGCACGGAATTAAGGAATTTTCCGGCCAGGTATCTTGCCATCCCTAAATTCATATCCAGGTAATTGCCGCAGTCCCTTGCAGAGGCGCCTGGGACTTCGTCTTCAAACTCCCGGATGAATTCGTACATTTCTGTGATCAATGGAACAATGTCCCTGGACTTGAAGTCGCCGGACAGGAGAAGGTAAAAGCCGGTGCGGCAGCCCATGGGGCCAAAGTACAGGACCCGGGAAGCAAAGGTTTCATGGTTGCGCAGGAAGGTAGCCCCCAAATGCTCGATGGTGTGGATTTCCGCCGTATTCATGACAGGCTCAAAGTTGGGGCGGGTCATGCGGATATCAAAGGTGGTAATGACAGAGTCCCCGGCCTGGTCCTTGCGGGAGACATAGATGCCTGGAAGAAGTTTTAAGTGGTTGATGGTAAAGCTTGTTATTTTTTCCATGGTTATCATGTCCTTTCTATGAATGATTTAATGGGGTTCATTGGATTTTCATGTCTACTGATAGAATTATAATAAAAAAAACGGCTCCCTGCAAGAGAAAACGCTGGGGCCTGTCCCAAAGTCGGTTCCCGGATTATGCTCTGGTCTTAGAATAAAATTCCCTTCCTGTCTCATACCATAGTATAGGTTATCAGAAATCGCTTTTCAGATTTCTGATAAAAGGCAGTGCTTTTTACTGCCGTCCATCCGATTATGAAAACATCTTTTTGTTTTCATAATATGAGAAACGGGAAGGAGCGTCATAATGGAAGAATGGTTTCGTTTATCAGAGGATGAAGTCCTTGCAAAGCTTGACGCAGGCAGAAACGGGCTGGATTCCAGGGAAGTCCTTAAGCGCAGGCAGATATATGGTTCAAATACGCTGAAGAAGGCGGAACGCAAAAGCGCTTTCCAGATATTTCTTGACCAGTTTAAGGACCTGCTGGTCATCATCCTCATTATAGCAGCAGTGATCTCAATGATATCCGGTGATGTGGAAAGCACGGGGGTGATCTTTGCGGTGCTTCTGCTGAATGCGGTGCTGGGGACCGTAGAACACCAGAAAGCGGAAAAGTCCCTGGATAGCCTTATGGCCCTGTCGTCACCGGTTGCAAAGGTCATAAGAGAAGGAAGGAAGCAGGAGATCCTGTCTTCGGAGATCGTGCCTGGAGATATTCTGCTTTTGGAAGCAGGGGATATGGTGGCGGCAGACAGCCGGATCCTGGAAAATTATTCCTTGCTGGTCAATGAAAGCTCTCTCACCGGAGAATCCATTAATGTGGAGAAACGGACGGGGAGGATCAGGGAAGAAAAGGTGCCTTTGGCAGAACAGACAAACATGGTTTTTTCCGGCTCCCTGGTGGCGGCAGGCAGAGCCAAGGCCTTGGTCACGGGGACGGGAATGGATACGGAAATCGGCAGGATTGCTTCCCTCATGAATGACACCGGGGAAAAAAAGACACCTCTTCAGGTGAGCCTGGACCAGTTCGGAAGCAGGCTGGCGGCAGGTATTCTGATTGTCTGTGCAGTGATCTTTGGCCTCAGCATTTACCGGAGAATGCCGGTTCTGGATTCCCTGATGTTTGCCGTAGCCCTGGCGGTTGCGGCCATCCCGGAAGCCTTAAGCTCCATTGTCACCATTGTGCAGGCAATGGGCACACAGAAAATGGCCGGGGAAAATGCCATCATAAAGGATCTAAAGGCAGTGGAAAGCCTTGGCTGCGTTTCAGTCATCTGTTCCGATAAGACGGGAACCCTGACCCAAAACCGCATGACAGTACAGCAGATCTACGTAAACAACCGCCTTTATCCCCCGGAACTCTTAAATAAGGACCTCCCTGTACATAAATATTTGCTGTATAATTCTGTTTTAAACAATGATTCCGCTTATATAGAAGGAAAGCTGATCGGAGATCCAACGGAGGCCGCCTTGGTACAGATGGCGGAGCGGGCAGGCATGGAAGAGGAAACCTTAAAATCCTATTATCCCAGGGCCGGTGAAATCCCCTTTGATTCCCAGAGAAAGCTTATGAGCACCATGCACCGGATCGAAGGAAAGAGTGTTCTGTTCATAAAGGGAGCGGTGGATGTGCTGCTTCCCCGTATCAGCCATATCTGGACAGGAGAAGGGGTTCGTCCCATAAGAGAGGGAGACCGGCAGACCCTGATGGAGCAGAATATGGAGTTTTCCAAACAGGGGTTAAGGGTTCTGACCTTTGCCTGCCGGGAAATGGGTGAAGATGAAAGGCTGACAGAGAAGTCGGAGTCCGGCTGTACCTTTTTGGGAATGACCGCAATGATGGATCCGCCCCGCCCGGAAACAAGGAATGCGGTGCTGAACGCCAGGAGAGCAGGCATCCGCCCGGTCATGATCACAGGGGACCATAAGATCACCGCATCAGCCATTGCGGAGAAAATAGGCATTCTGGGGGAGGATGATCTGGCGGTCAGCGGGCCGGAGCTTGATGACATGACGGAGGAGGAATTGAACCGCAGACTGGAGCATATCAGCGTCTACGCCCGGGTCTCTCCGGAGCATAAAATACGAATCGTCCGCTCCTGGCAGAAAAAAGGCCATATCGTTGCCATGACAGGAGACGGGGTCAACGATGCCCCTGCCTTAAAACAGGCCGACATTGGGGTGGCTATGGGAAAAATGGGGACAGAAGTGTCAAAAGATGCCGCTGCCATGATCCTTACGGATGATAACTTTGCAACCATCATTAAGGCGGTTGCCAACGGCCGCAATGTTTACCGGAACATCCGGAATGCCATTAAATTCCTTTTATCAGGAAATATGGCCGGGATCCTGTGTGTATTGTATACATCACTTTTGGCCCTTCCCATTCCCTTTGCGCCGGTGCATCTGCTGTTTATCAACCTTTTGACCGACTCCCTTCCTGCCATTGCCATTGGCATGGAAAAGGCGGAAGCAGACCTTTTGGCCCAAAAGCCAAGAAATCCCAAAGAGGGGATCTTAACAAAGCGTTTTGTTTTTCAGATCCTGCTTCAGGGAGCTCTTATTGCGGTCTGCACCATGACCTCCTATCACACCGGCCTGGTGACCGGAAGCGAGGCGGCTGCCAGCACCATGGCATTTTCCACCCTGACCCTGGCAAGGCTGTTCCACGGCTTTAACTGCAGAAGCGGCCATTCCATCTTAAAGATTGGCTTTAAAAGCAATTTATGGAGCATTATGGCCTTTGAGGCAGGGGCTGTTCTTCTGGGAGCCGTGCTGTTCATACCAGGGCTTCATACCCTTTTTTATGTGGCAGATTTGACCGTAAGGCAGTTTCTTACCATCTTTATTTTTGCAATGATTCCCACGCTTGTGATCCAGGCATTTAAGACCATAAGAGAGAGTCTTCATTAAGAAAATAATACCCTTAAATCTTGACATACTTTTTGGTACATGGTACTATTAAGTATACATAATATAGATAGCCTAAGAGATGACAGAGCCAGGTGATGAATGCGGGTAACCGTTCATTTCCATGGCTCTTTCTTTATTCCTTGAGAAATATTTAACAAGGAATGAAATCCTGGGGCGATTACTGGAAGGGGAAGGAATTATGGGAAGATATGTCATTGCCTTAGATCAGGGCACGACAAGTTCCAGGTGCATCCTGTTTGATGAACAGGGGAACATCTGCAGTGCAGCACAAAAAGAGTTTACTCAGATTTTTCCGCAGCCGGGGTGGGTGGAACATGACCCCATGGAGATATGGTCTTCGCAGCTTTCTGTAACCATGGAGGCCATGGGGAAGATCGGGGCTCATTACAGCGACATTGCGGCCATTGGAATCACAAACCAGCGGGAAACCACGGTGGTCTGGGATAAAGAGACAGGGGAACCGGTTTACCATGCCATTGTATGGCAGTGCCGCAGGACCGCAGACCGGATCGAAAAGTTAAAGCAGGACGGTCTGGAGGAACAGATTATTGACAGGACAGGGCTCATCCCTGATGCCTATTTTTCAGGAAGCAAGATCGAATGGATTCTGGACAATGTAACCGGGGCAAGAGAACGGGCGGAACGGGGGGAATTGCTGTTTGGAACCGTGGATACCTGGCTGATCTGGAATCTGACCAAGGGCTGTATCCATGTGACGGATTATACCAATGCCTCCAGGACCATGCTTTATGACATTCACAGGAAATGCTGGGATGAGGAGATTCTTAACTATTTCCGCATCCCTAAGTGCATGCTGCCGGAGGTAAAGCCCTCAAGCTGCATTTACGGCTACACCTCTTCCGATGTTATGGGAGGAAAGATTCCCATTGCAGGAGCGGCAGGGGACCAGCAGGCGGCGTTGTTCGGCCAGTGCTGCTTTGAAGCGGGAGAGATGAAGAATACCTATGGAACCGGCTGTTTTCTCCTCATGAATACAGGAGAGAAGGCGGTGAAGTCAGAGCACGGGCTTTTGACCACCATAGCGGCCAGTGAACAGGATAAGATTCAGTATGCTCTGGAAGGAAGCGTGTTTGTGGCAGGGGCAGCCGTGCAGTGGCTCAGGGATGAGATGCGCATGGTCCGCTCTGCGCCCCAGACAGAGGAATACTGCAATGCAGTGGAAGATACGGGGGGAGTCTATGTGGTTCCTGCTTTTGCAGGGCTGGGGGCACCTTATTGGGATCAGTATGCAAGGGGAACCATTGTGGGGGTGACAAGGGGAACCAGCAAGGAGCAGTTTATCCGGGCTACGGTGGAATCCATGGCTTACCAGGTATATGATTTAATTGAGGCCATGGAACAGGATTCCGGCATTCATTTAAAGGAGCTTAGAGTGGATGGAGGCGCGTGTGCCAACAGCTTCCTGCTGCAGTTCCAGTCAGACGTGTTAGATGCCAGGATCGTCAGGCCCGAATGCATAGAGACCACTGCCCTTGGAGCTGCTTATCTGGCAGGTCTTGCAGTAGGATATTGGAAGGACCAGGAAGAGATCAAGAAAAACTGGAAGGCTTCTAAGGCATTTGAAAGCCGGATGGAACTGGAATACCGGAAAAAGCTGGTAAAAGGCTGGAAGAGGGCGGTAAAATGTGCTCTTTGCTGGTCAGAGGACGAGAAGTAGAACGTGGAGGGGCAGGACTTGGAAGGTACATATTTATTGTTTGGGGGAATTACCTTATCATATGTAATGATCCAGTTGGAATATATGCTGCGCATCATAACAGCCGGTCTTTTAGGGTTTTTGATCGGCAGTGAGAGAAAAAACCGGAATAAATCGGCTGGTATCCGGACCCATGCCATCGTAGCCATTGGCTCATCTCTTATGATGGTGGTTTCCAAATATGGGTTTCCGGACATTCCCACCAGTGACGGGGCCAGGATTGCGGCCCAGGTGGTCAGCGGAGTAGGATTTTTAGGTGCAGGCGTTATTTTTGTGCGGAACAATCTGGTAAACGGATTGACAACGGCAGCCGGGATATGGGCAACCGCCGGGGTAGGGCTGGCTCTTGGGGCGGGCCAGTACATTGTGGGTATATTGTCTGCGGTGCTCATCATTGTCATGCAGATGCTGACCCACAGGATCACCTATTTTGCCCAGGTGGCTTCCTGCGGCTGCCTGCGGATGACCATAGCTCAAAAAAGCGGGGCAGTGAAAAACATGGAAGAGTTTCTGGAAAGAGAAAAGGTGGAGATCGCTTCCGTGAAGATCAACAAGAATAAAAAGGATGAGATCAAGCTGGAATTTGAGGTTATTTATCCTCCCGGCTTTGACAAGGGCGCTTTGTTATCCAAGCTGGCGGAGGAGAATACGGTCATGGCAGTCAGCGAATAGAAAGCCCCGGCAGAAAAATCTTGACAATCCGGTCAGGGTTGTGCTAGCATTAAGGTAATCGAATAAAAAACCTTTGAGATGAAAGAGTAAGGGAATAATACGGAGAGATCCGTGTATTTTCCTTACTCTTTTTTATATGATTTTCCCAAAAAGGGGTGACCATTACGGATATGGAGGAGAACAACATGAAGGAAATGAATTACGATGCAGCGATCATCGGCGGCGGCGTAATCGGCTGTGCGGTTGCAAGAGAACTTGCCCGTTATGACTTAAGCATCTGCGTCATTGAGAAGGAGGAGGATGTCTGTTCCGGCACGTCAAAGTCCAACAGCGCCATTGTCCACGCAGGGCACGATGCGGTGCCCGGGTCCTTAAAGGCCAGATTCAATGTAGAAGGCAACCGCATGATGGGAGAGCTTTCTGAGGAACTGGATTTTTCATTGATCCGAAACGGCTCACTGGTGCTTTGTTTTTCAGAAGAGGATATGCCTGCTCTTAAAGAGCTTTATGAAAAGGGCGTAAAAAACGGAGTTCCCGGTTTATCCATCCTATCCGGCGATGAGGTAAGGGCCATGGAACCTAATGTGACGGAGACGGCTGTGGCGGCATTATATGCGCCTACCGGCGGAATCGTCTGCCCCTTTGGTCTGACTATTGCATTGGCGGAGAACGCCTGTGACAATGGGGTGGAATTTTTATTTAATACTGAGATAAAGGAAATTGAAAAGACGGAAAAAGGCTATGACTTAAAAACCGGAGAGGGGATCATCCATGCAGCCTATGTGGTCAATGCTGCCGGGGTCTATGCCGACGTTTTCCATAACATGGTGAGTGAGGAGAAGATCCACATCACAGCACGAAAAGGGGATTATTGCCTGTTAGATAAGGAAGCAGGGACCCATGTGTCCCATACCGTTTTTCAGCTTCCCGGTAAAATGGGAAAGGGCGTGCTGGTGACCCCTACGGTCCATGGCAACCTGCTGATAGGACCTACGGCAACCGATGTAGAGGATAAGGAAGAGGTCAGGACAACGGAAAAGGAGCTGTCGGATATTTTGGAGAAGGCTGCCTGGGGAGTAAAGAACATCCCCTTCCGCCAGATCATCACCTCCTTTTCAGGTCTTCGTGCCCATGAGGACGGAGATGACTTCATCCTGGGAGAGGCTTCCGGTGCCCCCGGCTTTTTTGATGCGGCAGGCATAGAATCACCGGGCCTTACAAGCGCCCCGGCCATTGGCGTTTATATCGCAGACCTGGTTGCCCAAAAAGCGGAGGCTTCCAATAAGGAGAACTTTAAGGGAACCCGGAAGGGGATTCTGGATCCTCAAAAGCTGTCTTTTGAGGAACGGGCGGAGCTGATTAAGAAGAATCCTCAGTACGGCACCATCATCTGCCGCTGCGAAGGGGTCAGTGAGGGAGAGATCGTGGATTCCATTACCCGGACCCTGGGAGCGGTTTCCTTAGACGGCATCAAGCGCCGTGTGCGCGCCGGTATGGGACGGTGTCAGTCCGGCTTCTGCGCCCCCAGGACCATGGAGATCCTGGCAAGGGAAACCGGAAGAGAGATGGAAGATATCTGCAAAAACAGGCCCGGCTCCAACATATTGACCGGTCATAAATAAGGAGGACAGCGACATGACAGAGCATGATATAGTGATAATTGGCGGCGGTCCGGCCGGTCTTGCTGCGGCAGTAGCGGCAAAGAAGGCAGGCATTACGGATATAATGATCCTGGAAAGAGAATCCTGTCTTGGGGGCATTTTAAACCAGTGCATCCATAACGGCTTTGGCCTGCACACCTTTAAGGAAGAGTTAACAGGCCCGGAATATGCTGCCCGTTATATTGAGATGGCGGAGTCGGAAAACATACCGTATAAATTAAATACCATGGTTCTTTCCATTAATGAAGACAAAGAAGTGACAGTCATCAACAGGGAAGATGGACTGACAACCATAAAGGCCAGGGCCATTATCCTGGCAATGGGCTGCAGGGAGCGCCCCAGAGGTGCCCTTAACATACCGGGCTTTCGTCCTGCAGGGATCTATTCCGCAGGCACCGCACAGAGACTGATGAATATCGAAGGCTTCAGCGTGGGAAAAGAAGTGGTGATCTTAGGTTCCGGAGATATCGGCCTCATCATGGCAAGGCGCATGACCCTGGAAGGGGCCAGTGTGAAGGTGGTGGCAGAGCTTATGCCCTACTCCGGAGGATTAAAGAGGAATATCGTCCAATGTCTGGATGATTATGGAATTCCTTTAAAACTCAGCCATACGGTAGTAAATATCCAGGGAAAGGAACGGGTGACAGGAGTTACCCTTGCCCAGGTGGATGAAAACAGAAAGCCCATTCCAGGCACAGAGGAATATTATAGCTGCGATACCCTTCTCCTTTCCGTGGGTCTGATCCCGGAAAATGAGCTTTCAAAGGGAGCGGGAGTCCAAATGAACCAGGTGACCTCAGGCCCTGTTGTGGGCGACCGGCTGGAAACCAGCAGTTCAGGCATCTTTGCCTGCGGAAATGTGCTTCATGTTCATGACCTGGTGGATTATGTATCCGAGGAAGCCGCCCTGGCAGGAGCAGGTGCTGCCGCATACGTGAAAGAGGATATGGAAAAAGAAGCGGCTCATACCGTGGAACTGGCAGCTCAAAACGGGGTACGCTATACGGTGCCTCAGATGATTGATGTGGAAAACATGAAGGATAAGGTCACGGTCCGTTTCCGGGTGGCCGATGTATATAAGGACCGCTTTATCAGCGTTTATTATGACGATGTAAGGATTTCCCACAAAAAGAAAAAGATCCTGGCTCCCGGTGAGATGGAACAGGTGGTATTAAAGAAAGACAGCTTTAAGGAATATCCGGAGCTTAAGAGAATTGTTGTCTGTACGGAGGTGGAATGATATGGAGGCAAGAGAACTGATCTGTATCCGCTGCCCTTTGGGCTGCCCGTTGACGGTGCGGATGGAAGGGGACCAGGTGGAGGTGACAGGAAATTCCTGCAGCCGCGGAGAGGAATACGGCAGAAAAGAGGTTTTAAGCCCTACCAGGGTAGTGACTTCTTCAGTCCGTGTCATAGACGGCGGCCTGGCAATGGTACCGGTAAAGACAAAGCAGGATATCCCAAAGAACAAGATTTTTGCCTGCATGGAGGAGATCCGGAAAATGGAAGTATCTGCACCTGTTTTCATTGGAGATGTGATTATTCCTGACTGTGCAGGAACCGGCGTTCCCATCGTTGCCACAAGGAACGTTGAAAAGGTTTAATAATTTACATAAAATAGCCTCGTAATTGTTGCAGGCTGTCTGAGTCCTTTAGGCAGCCTGCAGATTCACGAGGCTGTTTTATATAAAAATAGGGGAACTTGTGGATAATTTATCCGGGAAATGATATACTGGAAAGAGATTTTGGAGAAAGCGTCAAATACTCTCAGCTTGCTGCCGGGTATTTGGTCTTTGCAGCACTGGCCCGATGCAGGAATGGGGTTATACCTGCCCTGGCTCATTGCTTGCAGAAAGAAAAAGAAAGAGGGGGTTGCATGAAGGTATTCGCACACAGAGGTTACAGCGGAAGGTATCCGGAAAATACCATGCTGGCATTTCGGAAGGCGGCAGAGACAGGCTGTGACGGGATCGAGCTGGATGTACAGCTTACAAAGGATGGAACGGTGGTGGTGATCCACGATGAAAGCATTGACAGGACGACGGACGGCACCGGTCTTGTGAAAGATCTCACTTATGAGGAACTGAGGAAATTCAATGGGGATGCTGTCTGCGGAGGGATCCATGGATTTGAGCCTGTTCCGGCCTTTGAAGAATACTGCATATGGGCAAAGAATCAGGAGCTTATCACTAATATTGAGATCAAGACAGGCGTATATTATTATGAGGGCCTGGAAGAAAAGACTCTGGAGCTGGTGCGAAGATACGGGCTTGAGGAAAAGGTCATCTTTTCTTCCTTTAACCATACTTCCATCAGCCGGTTAAAGGAGCTGGCTCCCCAAATCCGGTGTGGCGCCCTCCTTGACCACCAGGGCCTGGGAAATGCAGGATATTACTGTGACCGGTATCATTTTGAATGCTACCACCCGGGAGTAAAAGGATTGACAAAAGAAGCTGTGGACAACTGCAGGGAATACGGAATCCAGGTGAATGTGTGGACAGTTAACGACATGGCCGCACTGGAGCAGGTCTATGAATGGGGCTGCGACGGAGTCATCAGCAACTTTCCGGAAGTCTGTAAGCGGTGGGTACAGAGCAAAGAACTGTAGATAAAAGATAGCAGGAGTGAGGCGCCCGTTTCAGGAGACCGCAGCTCCTGCTATCTTGTATGGAAAAAAGAACGTTAAAATATGCTTTACTTTCAAAGGAAAACCCAGAAAGGGCAAAAATTGCCTTGACGGTGGGGAAAAGGATTGATAAAGTAGAACGAGATCCATATTTTGTGGGTGCGGAGGAATATTAATGAAGGCGATTGAACTACTGGAGGCATCTCCGGTGATTGCAGCGGTTAAGGATGATAATGGATTAAAGAGATGCTTTGAATCGGAATGCCAGGTAGTGTTCATTCTGTATGGCAATATCTGCAACATCAGCAGCATTGTGAAGCAGATAAAGGACCATGGGAAATATGCCATTGTCCATGCGGATTTGGCGCAGGGCTTAAGCTCCAGGGAAATTGCTGTAGATTTTATTAAGCAGAATACTTATGCAGATGGGATCATCAGCACAAAGCCTCTTCTTATTAAACGGGCGGTTGAGCTGGGATTGGTTGGGGTGCAGAGAACCTTTATCATTGATTCCCTTGCCATGAGTACGACAAAAAAGCAGATTGACACCTATCATCCGGATCTGGTTGAGATCATGCCCGGGGTCATGCCCAAGGTACTTAAAGAGATTCGGGCCTATACGGATATTCCTATTATTGCAGGCGGGCTGATATCAGACAAAAAGGATATTATGGCGGCTTTTAGCGCAGGCGCGGATGCAATTTCCACCACAAAGGAAGAGCTATGGTTCATGTAAAAGGAGGATGTTATGAAATTAGTTACATACGAGGTTGACCGGAGAAAAGATATCGGCGTAGTGAGTAAGGACGAGATGTGGGTCTTTCCTCTCAGGGCATTTGGTATGGAGTATAAGGAAATGCTGGAGGTTATCAAGGGGCTGAGCCAGTCTGAGCTTGATCTTCTGGAGCATGCTTCTGGCCTGGACCCTTACAAGAGCAACATCGTCGGAGCTGCTATGATGAAAGAGGTCGGGCTTTTGGCGCCCATCCGGACACCGGAGCAGGACATCATCTGTCTGGGGCTTAATTACATGGAACATGCCGAGGAGTCTGCCCATTATAAAAATGAAGATTTTGACGGCAAGCGCCCTAATGCCGTTTATTTTTCCAAGAGAGTGAATGAGGCGGTGAACCCATACGGGGAGATCTTAAGCCACAGCGATATGGTGGACAGCCTGGATTATGAAGCAGAGCTGGGAGTCATCATTGGAAAGGATGCAAAGGATGTGGCCCCGGAACAGGTAAAGGATTATATTTTCGGTTACACCATTATCAATGACGTCAGTGCCCGCAACGTACAGAATGCTCACAAGCAGTGGTATTTTGGCAAGAGCCTTGACGGGTTTACCCCTATGGGCCCCTGTATTCTGACAGCCAGTTCCATTTCCTATCCGCCGGAGCTTAGCATTCAGTCCAAGGTAAACGGAGAGTTAAGACAGGACAGCAACACCCGTCTTATGATATTTAACATCGACCATATTGTCAGCGAGCTGTCCAAGGGCCTGACCCTCAGGGCAGGGACCATCATTTCCACCGGTACACCTAAGGGCGTTGGAATGGGGTTTGAACCGCCCAAGTTTCTGGCAGCAGGAGATGAAGTGGAATGCCTGATCGAGGAGATCGGAGCTATTAAGAATAAGGTTGTGTAAGAATATATAGTTGCTTTTACAAAGGGATTTTTGCAAAATAGCTGATTGGCTATGGGGCAAAGGTCCCTTTATTTTTGTTCAAAACTTTAATATGCGCCCAATTTGTCAAGAACTTACCAATTCCGATTTGTCGTTTTGATCTTATTTTAAGGTGTATATGCTGTGTTGTTAATTTTGGGGTAACTTGACCAGGAGAGGTAGCACAGACCGTGAACCGCGTTAAGAGCAAGCCGCCTCTGGCGGTGCTTCGCTTTCTTTCTCTGTTATTAAATCAAAGGCATATGGTATTGGTAATTATATATATTTCACATTAAAATGTGATACATGTTCAGAATATTAGACAGTTTGCCGGAATTTTGGATTGTTTGGCAAGAAGTGAGAGAATATAATAATCTTACAAATATTTTAGTCCCAGAAAATCAAAGCAATGGATATGAAGAAGGAAGAGGTTCTCATACATGCGGATCATACACTGCTGAATGTCTGTACGGTAACCGGATTTCCGCTGGGATATAGCACCACAGAAACAAAGGTGTATGGGGCCCTGGTAATCTGATTTGTATGTAGTGCTGGAGCCCGCAGGCTGGAGCGTGTCTGGAAGTTTATCCCCGCCATCCACCCTGCTGTTCCGGAAACATAGACAAAACAGTACAACTAAAGGAGGATAAGGGAAATGAAAAAAAGAATAATTTCAGTGTTATGTGCAGTGGCAGCAGCGGCAAGCCTGGCAGGATGTTCTTTAAGTTCCGGTTCAGCACCGGAGAAAAATGCGGACACACAGGTGCCCAAGGCAGAGGCAGGGGATGAAGCAGGCACAGAGGCTAAGAAAGAGGAGGGCGCAGCAGCTTCTTCAAAGGAGAAGCTGATTATATACAGCCCTCTTACCGAGTCCATGATCGACTCCATGCTGGCTATGTTTGAGGAGGATACCGGTATTGATGCAGAGTGTCTGGCTATGGGGACAGGGGACGCATTAAAGAGAATCCAAACAGAGGCAGACAATCCACAGGCAGATATTCTCTGGTCAGGAACCATAGGTACTGTAAAGAATAAGAGTGAATATTTTGCAGATTACATAACTGTCCATGAGGACGCTTTCTATGATGAGTACAAGAACACAGAGGGCAATATGACACGTTTTGATACCATTCCGTCTGTTATCATGGTAAACACAGACCTGATCGGAGATATCAAAATTGAGGGATACGAAGACCTGCTTAATCCTGAGTTAAAGGGCAAGATTGCATTTGCAGACCCGGCAGCATCCTCTTCCTCTTTTGAGCATCTGGTAAATATGCTCTATGCCATGGGCGGCAACAACCCGGATAATGGCTGGGATTATGTAAAACAGTTCTGCACGCAGTTGGACGGCAAGCTTTTAGGCGGTTCCTCTGCAGTGTATAAGGGCGTTGCAGATGGAGAATACACCGTAGGCCTTACCTTTGAACAGGGCTCCGCACAGTATGTAGGCGCTGGGTCTCCTGTGAAGACTGTTTATATGAATGAGGGTGTTATCTTCCGGGGCGATGGCGTGTATATCATCAAAGGATGCCAGAATGAGAAAAATGCTCAAAAATTCATAGACTGGCTTACCAGCAAGGAAGTACAGGAATTCATGAACAATACCCAGTACAGAAGGACCATACGCAAGGATGTGGAGGCAGGAGAGGCCATGGTTCCGATGAATCAGATCAAGGTAATTCAGGATGATGAGACAGATACAGCAGCTCATAAGTCTGAGTGGCTGAACGAGTTCAAAGAGATGTTTACAGAGTAGGCCGTAACGGATAAGGGATACCGGCGGTACTGGAATATATACACCGGGGGCGTGGCTTCATATGTCACCCCCCTTCATTTTAGAGGAATTGAGGGGAAACGTATGAGTGTTTCAATCGGAATCGACAATGTAGTGAAAAAATATGGGGACCTGACCATCATACCGGACTTATCCGCCTTTATTAAAAATGGAGAGTTTTTTACACTTCTGGGGCCCTCTGGCTGTGGTAAGACAACGCTGCTGCGCATGATAGCGGGCTTTAACAGCATTGAAGGGGGAACTATAAAGTTTGATGAAAAGGTCATAAATGACATTCCTGCCCAGAAGAGGAATATCGGTATGGTGTTCCAGAGCTATGCCATCTTTCCACATCTGACGGTCAGGCAGAATGTGGAATACGGCCTGAAGATCCGCAAGGTGCCAAAGGAGCAGATGAAGGACAGGATTGATGAAATCCTTAAAGTGGTTAAGATTGACGAATACCAGGATCGTCTGCCGGAGCGTCTGTCAGGAGGACAGCAGCAGAGGGTGGCTCTGGCCAGGGCAATCGTCATCCATCCCCAGGTGCTTCTCATGGATGAGCCGCTGTCCAACCTGGATGCAAAACTTCGTATTGAGATGCGAAGCGCCATCCGTGATGTGCAGAAGCAGGTGGGTATCACCACTGTTTATGTAACCCATGACCAGGAGGAAGCCCTGGCCATATCAGACCGGATTGCAGTCATGAAGCTGGGGATCATCCAGCAGATTGGTTCCCCCCAGGACATCTATGCCAGGCCTTATAATGCATTTGTATCCACCTTCATCGGACATTCCAACCTGTTCTTCGGTACCATAAAGAAGCAGGGAGAAGTTCCTGCAGTGGTGTTTAGCAATGGATACCAGGTGTCCATGCCTAACCTTGTGGACACGGTTACAGAAGGGCAGAAGGCAGTAATATCTATTCGTCCTGAGGAATTTTCCCTAAATGAAGAGGGAATGGAGTGTGAGATCATCAGCAGGACCTTCCTGGGTAAGTACACCAACTATTTTCTTCATTTTGCCGACGGCATGGTTCTGGAGAACCAGCCCAGTATTGAGTATTCCCAGGATCTGGGCCATGTGGACCGCATATTCGGTGTGGGAGAGAAGATTCGGTTAAGGCCTAACCCCAACAAAATCAACGTGTTTACCGAAGACCTGGAACAGAGTCTGATAAAGGATGTGAAGAAATATGACGATTAAAAAAATCAGATGGGATTTCTGGAACATTGTGACTGTTATCATCATCACACTGTTTGCCATATTCCTTTTGTATCCGCTGATAAGCCTTTTCCTAAGCGGTTTTAAGGATACGGAGACTGGTATCTGGACTATGGAAAATTATGCCAGATTTTTCTCGAAAAAATATTATAAGAGCGCACTGCTTAACTCATTTAAGCTGACCATCAGCGTGACTCTGGTGGCAATTGTCCTGGGCGCACCTCTGGCTTACTTTATGTCATTTTACAAGATAAAGGGAAAAGGGATTCTGGAGATCTTCTTCATCATCTCCATGATGAGCCCTAACTTTATCGGCGCTTATTCCTGGATACTTCTCCTGGGAAGAAGCGGTACCGTGACCCAGTTCCTAAAAGGTATGGGTATCCATATGCCGTCCATCTATGGTTTTGGCGGTATGCTTCTGGTATTTGCCTTAAAGCTGTATCCATTTATCTACATGTATGTGTCGGGCGCTTTTAAAAAGATTGACGTGGCTCTGTCTGAGGCGGCTGAAAGTCTGGGATGCGGCGGACTTCGGAAGATTTTTACCGTCATCATGCCGCTGGTGACTCCTACCCTGATTGCCGCTGCCCTGCTGGTATTCATGAACTGTATGGCGGACTTTGGCACACCGGCCCTAATCGGTGAGGGCTACCGTGTCATGCCCACCCTGGTCTACTCAGAATTTGTGGGGGAGACAGGTGGTTCCGCTAACTTTGCAGCCTGTATGGCTACCATTATGGTGGTGGTGACAGCCACTATATTCCTGGTACAGAAGTGGTATGTGAATACCAAGTCCTTTGCCATGAGCTCCATGAGGCCAATCCAGCCAAAGGATGTCCATGGCATCAAGGGATTCCTGATTCACCTGTATATCTACCTTCTGGCAGCAACCTCAATTATCCCGCAGTGCATGGTGGTCTATACTTCCTTCAGGGCAACTAAGATGCAGGTATTCGTGGACGGCTTCTCCTTAGAGAGCTACCGCAAGGTATTCTCCACCGCAGTCCAGTCCATTAAGAATACATATCTTTACTGTCTGGCCGCCATTGTGATCATCGTTGTCCTGGGTATGCTCATTGCCTACCTGGCAGTGAGGCGCAAAAACTGTCTGACCAACATGATTGACACCATTGCCATGTTCCCATATATTGTTCCGGGTTCCGTACTTGGTATTACTCTGTTGATTGCATTTAATCATCCGCCGATGATGCTGGCAGGCTCTGCCATCATTATGATCATATCCCTGGTCATTCGCAGGCAGGCATATACCCTGCGTTCCAGCTCTGCCATCCTATACCAGATTAGTCCAAGTATGGAGGAAGCTGCCATCAGCCTGGGAGATTCACCTTCCATGTCCTTTGTCAAGGTGACAGCCAAAATGATGCTGCCCGGAGTTGCATCCGGCGCTATCCTAAGCTGGATTACCCTGATTAACGAGCTGAGTTCTTCTGTCATGCTCTACAATGCAGGCACCAGGACCATGTCGGTCGCCATATACAACGAAGTCATCCGTGCCAGCTACGGTACAGCGGCGGCTCTGGCCACTATACTGACTGCAACCACTGTTGTATCCCTGCTTATCTTCTTCAAGGTGTCCGGCAACAAGGACGTGACAATGTAAGGGTCTTATGATAAACTAAGCATGTAAATTGCAGAAATAGTTTTCCGGCGCAGCTATAACTACAGAAAATACAGTTTAAAAGGTGCAGGCATATGGAGAAAAGAAAACAAACATGTTTCAGGGATGAGATCCGGAAAAGTTTGATTTTCCATGCGCTTGTACCTTGTTTTATATCACTGGTGGTGCTTCTTCTGGTGTTCACAGCCCTGGGATCCCAGCAGATCATAAGGAAAAGCAAGACCATGATGGCGCATTTTTCCGGGGAATTTGAAGGGGTCATCACCAGCTATGTGGATGAGAATAAGAAGATGGCCCAGGAACTTGATATGAAGTTCTTTAAGGGGCAGTCTTCCTATAAGACGGAGGCAGTGTCCGGCATCTATCGCTTCTTAAACGGCCAGGATTACAGGGGGAATTACTATCTTTTTGATGAGGACCGGAACGTGGTGTTCTCTACGGACAGCCAGACTAATGTGGTACAGTATATAGGGAATTATCTGCCGTGGAATACCATTGATCAGAAGTACAGCAAGAAGGACTGCATATTTATCTATGACAACACAGTGATAGATGGCAGGGCTCTTCCTGCATGGCTCATGTTTGAAACTGTGGTTAAGGATGGAAAGCTTCAGGGGTACAGTGGTTTTGTGCTGAAGGCTGATGCCTTTAAGGAGAATCTTGGAAATATGGAACAGCCGGTGCTGATGGTCAATAAGTTCAACCGTGTATTTACAGCCGGGGCTTCACGATTCCAGGACGACAGGGGAAAACTGGTGAAGGAATTCCGTGATGGCAGGAACCTGGTGTGTTTTGGAAAAAGATGGTATTATACGGCCAGACAATCCGTGCTGGGAGGGGAGGCCGCGGTACAGGTGGTCTACGACTGTACTTCTTTTGTACAACTGTGCATCATGTCCCTGATGCTGGTGGGGTTCCTGGCTTTGGTAGTGGCAATGGCCATTTACCGCAGCGCCGGTAAGGTGGCGGACAAAAAGACAGAGATCATATATGACCTCATAGGAGCCCTGGATCGGGTGGAGAAGGGGGACCTGGCTGTATCCTTAAATATCGCCTCCGGTGATGAATTTGAGCGGATTGGCCATTCCTTTAACACCATGATAGGCAGTATACGCCATCTGCTGGTGCGCCACCAGGAGCTGGCCAGGGAAAACATGCTGGCTACGGTCCAGATTCTGGAGTCCCAGTTCAACCCTCATTTCCTCTTCAATACCCTGGAATCCATCCGGTATATGATAAAATTCAGGCCCGGGGAGGCAGAGAAGATGTTAGTCTGTTTGTCCAGGATGCTGCGCTACAGCATCCAGAACGGCAAAGATGTGGTAACTGTGAAAGAGGAGATGGATTTCATTAACCGGTATCTGCAGGTAATGCTTTACCGGTATGGGGAAAGGCTTAAGTACAGTGTGGAGCTGGAGGAAGAGAGCAGCCAGGCTTCCATTCCCCGTATGGCGATGCAGCCCATAGTAGAGAATTCCATCAAGTACGGGTTTGGGGAGGACCGGGACTGCCTGGAGATATCCATCCGTACCAGGATACAGGATGGTGTGCTTTCGGTCATCATATCGGATGACGGGGTGGGCATCCCTGAAGGACTTTTAAAAGAGCTTCAGTCAAACCTGGAATATCACCAGAACCAGATGGACCACATCGGTATCTATAATGTCAATAAACGAATCCGTTTGGTCTGCGGAAACGGATACGGAGTCAGTATAGAAAGCAGGGTTAATAAGGGAACCGTGGTGACTCTCAGGGTTCTCTGTGATGAAAATAAAAATGATTAGCGTACACAGATGGATTTACATTCGCACATTTCAGAAAACAGATTGGGGGAATCTGTAATGTTACTAAAAGTAGTGATTGTGGAAGATGAGGAAATCATCAGGAAGGGGCTTACCTTTGCTCTTAACTGGCTGGATATGGGGTGTGTCATCGCAGGTACGGCTAAGGACGGGGCAGAGGGGCTGGAAACCATCTGCAGGGAGCAGCCAGATATCGTGCTTACGGATATTAAGATGCCCAAGATGAACGGCCTTAAGATGGTGGAGAAGGCTCTGAAGGAGAGGCATTTCTACAGCCTGGTTCTTACCAGCTATTCGGAATTTGAGCTGGCTCGCCAGGCCATCCATATGGGAGTCATGGATTATCTGTTAAAACCTGTGGACGAGGATGAATTGAGGGAAGCACTGGATAAGATAAAACAAAAGATTGCCTATGCCAGCAAGTATGAGAAGATAGAGAAGATATCACAGGATAGGATGCTGACGGTTTACGACGAGTGGAAGATATTTGACAGCGCCCGAAACAGCATAGATCCATATGTGAAAAAGACATATGAGCTTATAAAGCAGCATTATCATGAGAAGCTGAGCATCAACCATGTGGCAGAGAGCCTGGGTGTCAGCTCCAGCTATCTTAGCAGGAAGTTAAAGGCAGAACTTAACACCACATTTGTAGATCTGCTGAACCAGTATAGAATCAAGAAAGCCATGAATATGCTGAACGAGGGGACTATGCGCATCTATGAAATATCGGATGAGCTGGGGTTTGGGGAGTACAAACATTTTTGCAGTGTGTTTAAAAAGTATACCAATGTGACGCCCTCTGAGTTCTTAAAGAACGGGGGGATGGCGGTGGTGGGGGAAAAGGTATAAGAACTTGGCCATCCATTTACAAGCACACAGGAAAGACGCCGAAAACAGGCCCGGCACCACAGACTGCAGCATACTCTTATCCATGGGAATCCCAAGCGTTTGTTTTGCAGCCGTAAAGGGAGGGCTGGCCCATACGAGACAGGAATGGATTGAAACAGAAAGAAATGCACCTTGATTGGCCATAATAAGCCATTTCAAGGCGCATTTTTTTTATGTATTTATTAGGCAAGTATTTTTTAGACGTTCTATGGGTTCCCTGCCTGTTTGAGGGCATTTGATTTCATGATATTTCTTATAAGCAGTTGGTGATAGCCTTCCGGATGAGGCGGATTAAAGGTAATAAAATACATAATCTCTGATTGTGTCACATAACAATAAAAAACAAACAAAACATAAAAATGTTTGCTTATACATAGACATTTTTTAAATATTACTATATAATATCCATTATAAGTGATATTTTAAATTGTAGATGCAATGAAAAAAAACGCTTTATTATCATGTGGAAATTTTAATGCAATCTATAATTTCCACCCAATCCAATTGGAACACAGAGGACATAAAGACCCCGATATCTCAATGCATGATTGTTAAATTAAGAAAAGGAACAGATATGCATTGTAAAATGTATGAAGTGGAGAAAATCATGAAAAATTCATTTAACAGAAAATCCCTGTGGCAGGCTGCTCCTGATGAATTAATGAATGGATATTACGAAGACGATGATTCCGTTTATTGTTTGATTTGCAGCCAGCAGTATACCAAGGGGGAGATATATCCTCATAGCGGCCATTTCTATGATGCAAACAAAATGGCAAAGGTTCATGTTGAGGAAAGACATGAATCAATGCTGGATTATTTAATGAATATGAACCCTGGGTTTTTAGGCTTATCAAAGATACAGCACTCCATATTATCTTTAATGATAGAAGGCTTATCTGATAAAGAAATAGCCGCGCAAAAAGGTATATCCTGTTCCACTGTGAGGAATTACCGTTATAAGCTTCATGAACAGGAAAAACAATCAAAGTTATTTTTAGCAGCAATGGAAATATTTAATAAAAGGGAGGCAGCCATGAAAGCAGAAAATGATAAGACAGAGTTTTATGACGCCCATAAAACAGCAACAATGATGGATGACAGGTATGATGTTACGGTGGAGGAAAGAACGAAGATCCTGACCAGGTATTTTGATAAGAATGGGGCAATCAAGCAATTCCCTTCAAGGGAAAAGGCCAAAATAGTGGTCCTGCGTGAAATATCCGGCAGGTTTTTACCGAGAACCCGTTACAGCGAAAGTGAGATTAACGACTCTTTAAAGGAATTATATCATGATTTCCCATATATCAGACGGCTGCTAATCGAATACGGTTTTTTATGCCGCACGGACTCCGGTTCTGAATATTGGCTCAAGGAATAAATATTCCGATGTTTTTATGCATTCAGGGATCCGGAAGAAAATCTAAAAAGCAGGATTTTCTCCCGGATCCTTCTTATAGTTATCATGCCTTCTTTTTACAACCGCCTCTATTTCTTTTTCCATCATGACGGCAGGAAATTCCCTGCTAAAAAGGACAAGCCGCCTGCCAATTATGCAGAAAATAATACCGGTTATGCAAAAAGCCGCTTCCTAAGTCCATAATGTGTTAAAGTGAGGCACATACCACAAAGCTTGTGGTGATTTTAATGGAGGAGGATGAAAGAAATGTTACAAATCAACGTGGATGATGTATTAAAAATCGTCAATCTTTGCGTACCGTACTTAATTGGATTGGCCATTGCCATTGCAGTTGCGGCTGTTGCAATGGTTGTATGCAGAAACAGGAAGGCTGCCACAAAGTATCTGATCCGGCGCCAGGGGCTTATGGCCATTGTGCTTTCTGTGGTTATTGTGGGAAACATGATCTGCTGGGGTCCCATGTCCAGCCTGATTTCCCTTGCCACCGGCAGCGGAACCATTTCAAAAGAGACTTCAGACAAAGCCACAGAGCTTTGTACCAGGATTGCGGAAGAAGGGATCGTGCTTTTAAAGAATGAGGAAAATCTGCTTCCTTTAAAAACTGATTCCAATTTAAACGTGTTTGGATGGGCTTCCACCAACCCCTGCTACGGCGGTACCGGTTCAGGTTCCCTTTCCGACGCATATGAAACAGTGTCCCTTCTTCAGGGGCTTGAACATGCAGGCTTTAAACTGAATGCAGGACTTACTGATTTCTACACCGCATACCGGGCCGACCGTCCGAAGGTGGGGATGTGGGAACAGGACTGGACCCTTCCAGAGCCTGTAAAGGAATCCTACACCAGTGAACTGATGGCAGGTACAAAGGAATTTTCTAATACGGCTATGGTGGTGATCACCCGTGTAGGAGGGGAGGGAGCCGATCTTCCTACGGATGTCAGCGCAGTGACCTATACGGATAATTCCACAGGATATAAGGATTTTGAACCTGGCGGGCATTATCTTCAGTTAAGCAGGACGGAAAAGGACCTGGTTGATCTGGTATGCTCCAATTTCGACAATGTGGTTTTGGTATACAATGGGGCAAATGCCATGGAGCTTGGCTTTATCAATGAATACAGCCAGATCAAAAGTGCCATCTGGTGCCCTGGTACCGGCCAGTCCGGCTTTGAGGCCCTGGGTGAGATCGTAAGCGGTACAGTTAACCCCTCTGGCAAAACAAGCGATACTTTTGCGGCGGACCTGACCGCAACCCCTCACTACAACAATTTTGGAAGCTTTGTTTACGATAACATGAACGAATTTGCAGGTAAGGCCTTTAAGGGAGAGGCCACCTATCCCAGTCTTATTAACTATGTTGACGGCATTTATGTAGGATACCGTTTCTATGAAACTGCCGCAGAAGAAGGACTGATCGATTATAATAAAACCGTCCTTTATCCCTTTGGATATGGCCTGTCCTATACCTCTTTCTCCCAGGAAATGGGTGGAATCACGGAGACAGACGGTACCATTTCCTTTGATGTGACCGTTACCAATACGGGAGACAAGGCAGGCAAGGATGTGGTTGAGGTTTATTACAATCCCCCCTATACCAACGGTGGAATTGAAAAGGCTTCTGCAAACCTGATCGCATTTGATAAGACGGATATTCTGGAGCCGGGCCAGTCCCAGACCGTTAAGGTCTCCTTCCAGGCGGAAGACATGGCATCCTATGACGGAGCCGGAAAAGGCGCCTATGTCCTGGAAGCCGGTGATTACGGGATCTCCATCAGGTTTGATTCCCACAGCATAATCAAAGAACAGACTTATACCGTATCCGGGGAAACCGTTTATGATGAAACAAATCCCCGTTCTTCCGATAAGGCTGCCGCTGAAAACCGGTTTGCCGATGCTGACGGAGGACTGACCTATTTATCCCGTGCAGACGGATTTGCAAATTATGAAAAGGCCACGGCAAGGCCTGAAAGCCTGACCATGCCGGAAGCCTATAAGGCTGCCTTTGTGAATAACAGCAACTACGATCCGGCGGCTGACAACCGGGCAGAGGACGTGATGCCGGTGACCGGCGCCCGCAATGGGCTGAGTCTTGCCTCCATGCGGGGTATGGATTATGACGATCCCCAGTGGGAGAAGCTTCTTGACCAGTTGACCGTGACGGAAATGGACACCATGATCGCCATCGGAGGATATCAGACCTCTGGGGCAAAGAGCGTGGATAAGGTAGGGACCGTGGATTGTGACGGACCGGCTTCCATCAACAATAACTTTACTGGGACCGGATCCATTGGCTTCCCGTCCGCTGTGATGATTGCAAGCACCTGGAACCGTAATATTGCAGAGGAATTTGGGGAAAGCATCGGCAAAATGGCAGACGAGATGAAGGTGTCCGGCTGGTATGCACCGGCAATGAACACCCACCGTTCCGCTTTTGCAGGAAGAAATTTTGAGTATTATTCCGAAGATGGGGTCCTGTCAGGTAAAATGGCAGCCAGCGCTATTATAGGTGCGGAACGCCATGGAGTATATGCCTATATCAAGCATTACGCCCTCAATGATCAGGAAACCAACCGGAACAACATGCTCTGCACCTGGTCTGGGGAACAGGCCATCCGTGAGATTTACTTAAAGCCCTTTGAAATCGCAGTAAAAGAGGGCAAAGCCAAAGCGGTAATGTCCGCATTTAACTTTATTGGAACCGAATATGCAGGCGCTTCCGATGCACTGCTTAACAAGGTGCTTCGGGATGAATGGGGCTTTAGAGGCTTTGTGCTCACAGACTATTTCGGAGGGTATGGATATCAGAATGCAGACCAGGAGATCAGGAACGGAAACGACGCCATGCTGGTTGCCTATGATACGGAAACCAACCATGTAAAGGATACTTCCAGCGCCACAAGCCTTCTGGCCATGAGAAAGGCATGTAAGAATATCATGTACACGGTGGTAAACAGCCGCGCCTATGAAGGAAATAACGCAAAGAGCGGACTGCTTCCATGGCAGATCGCAGCCATTGGATTAGATGTGATCCTGGCAGCAGGATTTGTTGTTCTGGAGATAAGAATACTCAATGCCTATAAAAAGAAACGGGAATTGAAATGAAATATACTCATTTGATAGAAAAGATGACAATAGAAGAAAAGGCGGCCATTTTAAGCGGAAAAAATGTGTGGCAGTCCCGGAACATTGACCGTCTGGGAATCCCATCCATATTCTGCTCCGACGGCCCTCACGGAATCCGGAAACAGGCAAAGGAAGGGGATCATCTGGGCTTAAATGCCTCCCTTCCGGCCACCTGCTTCCCTACGGCGGCTTCTGTGGCCAATAGCTGGGATGAAGACCTTTGCCGGGAGATCGGAGAGGCCTTAGGTGAGGAAGCCAATGCCCTGGGAGTGAACGTCCTTTTGGGCCCTGGACTTAATATTAAGAGAAGCCCTCTCTGCGGAAGAAACTTCGAGTATTTTTCTGAAGACCCTTATCTGTCGGGAAAACTGGCGGCAGCCTATATTAAGGGGATCCAGAGTCAGGGAGTATATGCTTGTCCCAAACATTTTGCAGTCAACAACCAGGAGCAGCGCCGCATGGCCATGAATTCCGTGGTGGATGAGAGGACCTTAAGAGAGATTTATCTGGAAGGCTTTGAAATAGCGGTAAAAGAAGGCGGGGCAAAATCCATTATGACCAGCTACAATGAGGTCAACGGGGTCTATGCCAATGAGAATGAGCATCTCCTTAAGGATATTCTGCGGGGAGAGTGGGGGTTTGACGGCATCGTCATCACCGACTGGGGCGGCTCCAACGATCATGGGAAGGGGGTAGTGGCAGGCTCCAACTTAGAGATGCCAGCTCCCGGCCTTCATTCAGCCAGAGAACTGATGGCGGCGGTGGAAAACGGCAGCCTTTCCATGGAGGCGCTGGATGCCTGTGTAGCTGACCTGCTGGAGGCGGTGTTTGCCCTTAATGGAGACCGGAAAAACAGGCGTAGCTCCTTTGATCAGGAAGAACATCACAGGCTGGCAGGGAAGGCCTCGGAGGAAAGCATTGTTCTGTTAAAAAATGAGGATGAGATGCTTCCCTTAAAATCAGGCTGCAGGGTGGCGCTGATCGGTGACTTTGCCTTTACCCCCCGCTATCAGGGGGCAGGATCCTCCCTGGTCAATCCCCTCCGGCTGGAAAGCATGGAAGAGATGATATGGGCTTATCCCCTAAGCGTTGCAGGCTGTGCCAGAGGTTATTCCCGAAGGGGAACGGATGACGCCGCCTTAAAACAGGAGGCCATTGATCTGGCCGCTAAAGCCGATGTGGTGCTTTACTGCTTTGGCCTTGATGAGATCAGCGAAACCGAAGGGATGGACCGGAGCCATATGAGGATCCCCCGGAATCAGATTGATCTGCTTACGGCTCTGGCCGAGGCAAATCCCAGGATCGTGGGGATCCTAAGCGCAGGCTCTGCCGTAGAAATGCCGTGGCAGGAATGCTGCAAATCCCTTCTCCACGGATATTTAAGCGGGGAAGCCGGTCCCTCTGCCATGCTTCGGGTGATTACCGGGGAAGTAAATCCTTCCGGCCGCTTAAGCGAGACTTACCCCCTGGTGTATGAGGACACTCCTGCTTTCCAATATTTTCCCGGAACGGAGCGCTGCTCAGAGTATCGGGAGAGCCTTTATGTGGGCTACCGGTATTATGACACCGGAAAGGTCAGGGTGCAGTATCCCTTTGGTTACGGACTGTCCTATACCACATTTTCCTACGGCAGTATGGAGGTTTTGGAACATGAGGTCTGCTTCACCCTTACCAACACGGGAAAGGTTGACGGAAAGGAAGTTGTCCAGCTTTATGTGGGAGGCCCTAAGGGCAGAATATTCCGCCCGGAGAAAGAACTGAAGAGCTTTAAAAAGGTATTTTTAAAGGCAGGGGAAAGCAGGATAGTGACCCTCCCCTTTGATGATAAGACCTTCCGGTACTGGAACAGAGCAACTGACCGTTTTGAGGTGGAAGACGGCGTTTATTCCATATTCGTGGGGTCAAATGTGACGGATATAAGGCTGCACCAGACCGTGACCCGGGAAGGGACCACGAAAGATTGGCCTTATGAGCCGGATAGGCTTAAATCCTACTATTCGGGAAAGATCAGGCAGGTGCCTGAGACAGAATTTGAAGCCCTTTTAGGGCACCCGGTCCCTGACGAAAAATGGTCCGGAGAATTGGGATTAAACGATGCTCTCTGTCAGATGTATTACGCCAAGAGCCCCCTGGCCAGACTGGTCTGGCGGATCCTTACGGCCCTGAAGGACAGAAGTGAAGCAAAGGGAAAACCGGACTTAAACCTCCTGTTCATTTATAACATGCCTTTTCGAGGGATCGCCAAGATGACCGGAGGAGCGGTCTCCATGGAAATGGCGGAAGGCATGGTTCTGGCGGTGAACGGCCATTTCTTCCGGGGAATGAAGCAGATCATCGGCGGATACTTTGCCAACGCAAAAGCCAACAGAGCTTATGAAAAGAAGCTCTCCGGAAAATAGAAGGGAGGGAGCACATGCTGTCAGGCATAAAAGCCGGATGGAAGACCTTTGCCGGGAACCATCCGACCTTAGCACAATTTTTAGTATTTTTCCTCGTGTCCAATGGAGTTACGGTATTGCAGATGATTCTGATGCCGGTTTTCCGGAACATGCTGGGGATGACCTCTCTGGTGGACACGAATTTCCAGATATGGCATGTGGGTTCCAATCTGGATGGTACGCCCTATTATATATTCAACTATGGGGCAGGCACCCTTTCCCAAGGGGGAGGGGGAGGACTTGCGTATTTTCTGGCGGTGGAAATCACCATGGGAATTGCCCAGGTCATCAACTTCTTCCTTCAAAGGAATGTCACCTTTAAGGCGAATAACAGCGCAGCAAAGGCGGCCATGTGGTACGTGATCGCCTATATCATCATTACCATAGGGGCGGCAGCCCTTCAGGGCCTTTATAAGGCTCCGGTCTACCACCTGTTCATGAACGGTTTAAAGCTGGGAGGAAGAGGAGAGACCGTTGCAGACGTGATCACCATGCTGATCAATTCCGCAATTTCATTCTGGGTGTTCTTCCCCATCTTTAAGATCATTTTTAAGAACGACGGAAAATAGATATATTTAAAAACTCAGGTAATCAGTTTGAGCTTCATTCATACTGGCTGCCTGAGTTTTTATGGTTAAGACCGGTTCTGGTCCAGGGTTTCGGCCTCCCGGTAGGCCGAGGGGGATATTCCAAGCTTTCTTTTAAAGCTGGTGCTGAAATAATACTGGTTGGCATACCCGCATTTTTCACTGATCTCCTTTAAGGAAAGGGCGGAATTTTTTAAGTACTGGCAGGCGGCGTCAATGCGGGCGGAAGCAATAATGTCGCTGATGTTTACGCCCGTATTCTTCTTAAACAGGGCGCTTAAGTAAGCAGGGCTTACGTTTACGTATTTTGCAATGTCGTGAAGGCATAGATCACTGCTTTCATAGTTGTTTTTTATATAGGACAGAACCGAGCTGCACAGGGTGTCATGGTAGGCCTTTAATGAGGTGTCCAGCTTGTGGCAGGCCATGGTGCAGATCCGGTACAGCCAGGAGAAGAACTGGCCGCTGGTGGTAAAGGTGTCGAGGCTGCTGTAGGCCTTGATGATGCTGGTCTCCAGCTCTTCTGCGTCAATGTTCAATTCATATAAAAATTTCAGGATTCTTCCAAGAAGAGAGTATATGCGGATAAAGACCAGGTTTTTGGTCTGGTATTTTTTCAGCAGGTCAGAGGAGAACTCCTTGATCCATTGTTCCAGGGCAGGGTAATCCTTTTGGCAGATGAGCCGGATCAGCTCCTCTTCCCCTGTGTCGGAAAATGGCTCCAGGGTCAGATTCCTGCCCAGGGCTTCCCTGGCGTTAAAAACGTTCTTCTGGGGAAAGAAGAAACGGTATTCCAGGGCGTGAACGGCGCTTTCATGGGAAAGGTGCACGTTCCATAGATCAGTGACCACATTGCCGATGCCGATGTTTAATGAAACATCGGCATTTTGATATTCCTCTGCCACATAGGAGGCGATCTTGTGGACTGACTGGAGAAAGTGATCCGGGTTTGAGCTGTTCTGGCACAGGATCAGGGTAAGGCCGTCAAAGTCTTTTAGCACATAATGGAAATCAAAGATCCGGCAATACCTGCTTAAGGTGTCCCGTATGTTGTACAGCAGGATTTCATACTGGGCCACACCCATATGGGCTTTTCGTTCAGAGGCATTTTCAACGTTTAACAGGATCACGGCAAAGAACTTATAATCCAGTTCCAGATTTAAGTATTCCATATAGGAAGCCAGATGATAAGCGGCCTCTTTTCCTGAATAATGAATCAGGTCCCGGAAGAACTTTTCCGTCATAAGGGGACGGCTTTGATTCAAAAGCTCCATGTTCTTTTTTTCCTGGTCAATGAGAGCACAGGCGCCCCGGACCTTTTCCGCCAGATAGGAATAGTCAATGGGCTTTTCAATGTAGTCATAAACGCCGATCCGAAGAGCTCGTCTGGCATAGTCGAACCGGTCGTAGGCGCTGATGAGAATGATTTTTACAAATGGATTAAAGCCAATGGCAAGTTTGCTCATTGAAATCCCGTCTAAATCCGGCATTTCAATGTCCGAGATGATAATGTCAACAGGATCTTCCTCCATGGCCTGGATGGCAGACGTCCCGTCGAACCGGATATGGATCACGGAAGAATCCAGGGACTCCCAGTCAATGTTCTTTTGGATTCCCTCCACGGATAGACAGTTGTCATCTACAATCATGATCTTCTTCATTCTAAGTCTCCTTCTATTTGCGCGAACGTGATGGTGATGCAGGTGCCCTGATAGGGCTTGCTGTCTATTTCAATATGTCCGCAGCCGTACAACTCACTGGAGATGCGGGCATTGACATTTAAAATGCCGAAATGCTTTTCATAGTTTACGGTTTTTCTCTCCAGATCCTGTTTCAGTTCATTAAGCTTTTCTTCCGGTATTCCGGCTCCGTTATCTTTGATCCGGATGATGACCGTGTCGTCTCCGTAGACGGCCTGGATGCGGATAAATAAGTTAGGCGTCCGGTTGGAGAGCCCATGGAGGATGCTGTTTTCCAGGAAGGGCTGTAGGGTGAATTTGCAGATGAGGAAGTTTTCGATCCCGTCTTCCAAGTCGGTTTCCCAGGAAAGCCCGCTGCTGTGGCAAAGCTTTTCCATGTTAAGGTAAAGGGTGGCAATTTCTATTTCATCCCTGATGGTGATCCGGTCGCCGGATTTACTTAAGGTAAGCCGGTAAAAGCGGGTTAAGTCCGTGATCATCCGGCTGGCGGTATCCAGCCTTCCAAGGGACTGGCATGTATTCACAGACCCCAGGATATTGTAGAGAAAATGAGGGTTGATCTGGGACTGGAGAAGCTGGTATTTCAACCGTTCTTCCTTCAGGGAAAGATCCAGGATGGAGCGGACGTTTTGGCGGATGGTGGCCTGCATCTGTTCAAAGGCCAGGCCCAGGTGGTCGATCTCATCATAGAGGCTTTCATCCTTTGGCAGGGGGAAGTGCTTTTGTGCCTTCATATCTGCGCTGAGGCGGAATTCCTCCATGGCCTTTGACAGGAGCATGACCCGTTTTGACAAGTTTCTGGAGATCAGCAGTATGATAAGGGCCGTAAGGGGCAGGGACAGCAGCAAGGCCATGAGGATGGTGCGCAAAAGGACTGCGGTTCCGCCTGCAATATAGGACTGAGGGATCACGGTGATCTGATGCCAGCCGTTTTCCAAGGGAAGGACATAGTAACAGTCTCCGTTTTTCTCATAATAGGACTTACCGTCCGGGGAGGATATTAAGTCCCTGCCGGAGTTTAAAAGCTGGCCTTCCATTTCCTTTTCAGAGCCTGCCGCCAAGGTTCCCTCGGGAGTGAAGAGAAAGCAGCTTATTTCCGTATTGGAAAAGGAAGCGGTGAGCATGTCAGAAAATTCCTGTGTGCTCATCATGATAAAGTAAGCATATTCCAGCTCCTTAGAGCCTTGATTGACCATTGCCCTGCAGCAGATCACCGCATCCGAGGGAGGCTCATCATGGTCCAATACAAGAGGAAGCTTTACCTGGGGCTGGTAAAACCAAAGGGAGGAAGCGCCTAAATGATTCAATTCCTTAAAGGACAGCCCGTAGCCGGAAATGGCGCTGATGGGATAAAAAAACAGTCCTTCCCCGCTTCCAAGCTGCTCATCCTTTAAAAAGATGCAGATGTGGTAAAAGTTAAAGGTGGATTTGTAAAGAGAGATGTTGTTGCGCAGGGAAGTAAGCTCCTCAAGCCTTGCAGAAAGCTCCTGCCCTGAGGATTTTCCCAGGGTGTACATATTATACTGGATGGTATCTGCCACATTTTCTGCCTGCCGGATGCGGCTGTTTAGCTGGACATGAAGCTGGTCGGCGGCAAGGATGGCTGAATCCACGATCTTATCTCTGGCAATGGAGTAGGAAACGGCATAGGAAATACAGCCGATGACGCTTAAGGGGATGAAGGTACACAGCAGGAAAGCAAGCAGCAGCTTGGCCTGAAAATGGGAAAATGTCATCAATAACCGTTTTATAACCTTTTTCATAAATACCAATCCTCATATACAGTCTCATATACAGTTTCATATTGTATTCCGGGAATCCCGGCTGATTTTCATTATAGAGAAGCCAAAAGAACAATTCAATAGTACCCAAAAATAATATAAACGAATCAAAATAAATTGTATTTTGAAGAAATACGGTTTCTGTTATCCTGAACCTACCAATGAGGGAACAAGCTCAAAGAAGAGAAGGAGGATTCATTATGAGAAAGAAACAGTTAATAAGCCTGGCTATGGTGGCAGCCATGACCTGCGGACTTCTGTCCGGATGCAGCGGAGGAACGGGAAAAACAGAAGGGACCGGCAGCGGGACAGGGGAGAAGAAAGCCGGGGAATACGATCTGACCCTGTATACCATCAACACCACGGATTCAGATTTCCCAGACTGGCTGGCCAAGGTGGAAGGGGCCACCGGGTTAAAGCTCAATGTCATCGCCGCTCCTACGGATTCGGACACAAGGCAGCAGAAGATCACCACCATCCTTTCTACCGGTGATGCCAGCGTGGATATCCTGGAAATCAATGACGAGATGAGCGCATCCTTTAAGAACTCCGGGTGGCTGGAAGGATTAAACGATACGGTTATGACAGGTGATATCCGGGGACAGTTTCCGGAAGGATACGTAAAGGACATGATCACCGGCAAGGATGGGCAGATCGTTGGAGTGCCGGGATATTCCGGTTATCTTGCCTTCTGGGTAAATCAGAAGATCCTTGATGAGGCCGGAATCGCCTCCCTGGATACGAAAGAGGACTTTATGGCCTACATGAAGGCGGCCTCCGGCAACGGCAGATATGGCTACGGTGGTTCCTGGGAGAAGACCTACGTTTTTAATGAAATCGCCCAGTTCGTCAACATGTTCGGCGGGGATTATCTGGACTGGACCAATCCGGCCAACAAGGAAGCCATTGAGTTCTTAAAGGATATGGTAAAGGAAGGCTATACGCCTATTGATCAGATCGCAGATAAATATGAGCAGATGAATCCCAAATTTAATGACGGTAAATACGGCTGCCTGTTCATGTGGGGCCTTGGTGCCGACTATAATAAGGCCGGCATGCTGGGCGCAGACAAGATCCATATGGCCATGGTTCCTAAGTTCATTGACAACAGATATGTGTTTACAGATTCCTGGAGCTATGTGCTGAACAAGGCTTCTAAAAATAAGGAAGCTGCCGTCAAATTCCTTCAGTACATGGCAAGTGAGGAAGGCATGGAAGCCTCCTATAAAGCCTTTGACCGGTATCCTGCAAGAAAGGATGTAGCGGCAAAGATAGTGCCGGATACAGATCCTGCAAAGGAGATGTATTCCAGATACGCAAACGAATGCGTAGTCAAGGGGCGTCCCATGCTTCCTCAGACCATGGAGTTCATTTCAGCCATGGGAACCATTTACCAGTCCTGCATGAAGGATGAGATCACAGTGGATGAGTTCTGTAAAAAGGCTCAGGAATACGTGGAAACATATAACAAGTAAGGACAAAAGGTATTTTGTCCTTAGAATTTAAAGGCAGTGAAAGGAGGCAGCCTGTATGATTTCCAAGAAATCACAAAACTGGATTGCCTGGGTGCTGATTTTACCGGTGCTCATGATCCGCGGATTCACCACGATTTATCCGATTATAAGGACCTTTATCAACAGCTTTTTTGATATCCGGGTATTACGCGGAATCAATGAGTTTGCAGGGGTTAACAATTATTTGAACATATTTAAGGATGAAAAGGTCATCACCACCCTGGAATTTACAGTGATGTTCGTTCTCATTTCCATGATCCTCCATGTGATCCTGGGGGTGGCCCTGGCAATGATCCTGAATATGAACTTTAAGGGCCGCCGGTTTTTACGGACTATAGTGCTGATTCCCTGGGCAATGCCTGCTGTTGTGATCGGTATGGCTGCCAAATGGGCTTTTAACAATGATTACGGCCTGGTCAATGATTTTATACGCTGGTTTGTTCCGGGCTTCCAGATGAACTGGCTTATCAATACAGGGACGGCCAGGGCCGCAGTCATTGCCATGGACTTATGGAAGGACCTTCCTTTTTTCGGGATACTGATCCTGTCAGGGCTGCAGTTTATTTCAGGAGATATTTATGAAGCAGCCAGGGTAGACGGTGCAAACAGGGTCCAGTCCTTTCTGCACATTACGCTTCCCCTGATCATGAAAAACGTGCTGACCCTATGCATTCCCTTCACCCTGTGGCGGCTGACTGCCTTTGACCTGGTGTATTCCATGACCTCCGGCGGTCCGGGAGAGGATACCTCCCTGATCGCATACCGGATCACCATGGAGGCCTTTACCAACTTAAATGTTGGATATGCTTCGGCGCTGGCAGTTCTGCTGTTCCTGGTCATGGCTGTATTCAGCTATATGAACCTGAAGTTTATGAACAGATATGAGAACTAGGAGGGAAGGGATATGAAGATGGACACTGATAAAAAGTATAAGGTATACAGAGGAGGAGTGGCAGCAGGCAGATGGATCCTGTTCGCAGTCGTGGCGTTTTTGATCCTGTTCCCGGTATACTGGATATTCATTTCCTCTATAACTCCGCCGGGAGAGCTGTTTAAGACGCCCATTGATTATGTGCCGGATCATCCCACACTCAGCAGCTACCGGTTTTTGATGGAAAATGTAGGGCTGCTGTCTAAAATCGGCAACACGGTTGTGATCATCGGAGTGACTTTGGTGGCAGGAACCCTGTTCTGTGCCATGGGCGCTTATGCCTTTGCCAGGTTCCGCTCCAGGGGTATCAGTCTGGCTTTTGGGTTTATCGTTGCCACCATGCTGATACCGGAAGTGGTCACTGCCAGGCCTCTGTATGAATTTATGCAGAAAGTACATTTATTTGATACGTATCAGGGATTGATCCTTTTGTATGTAAGCGCCATCATCCCGTTTACGGTCCTGATCCTGAGGAATTTTGTGGGGGAGATCCCGGAATCTTTGGAAGAAGCCGCTGCCATAGACGGGGCAAACTTCCGGCAGAGGCTGTTTTATGTGGTTCTTCCCCTGATGAAGCCTGCCATAGCTACGGTGTGCATCATCAATTTCATTACCTGTTTAAACAATTTCTTTACCCCCCTGTATTATTCCAACGGCATTCAGGTGCTCAGCGTTGCCATTGTGCAGCTTCCCCTGCGGGATAATATGTATGGAGTGCCCTGGGATCTGGTCAGTGCCATGGGCTGGATCATCCTGCTTCCAATTATTTTATTTGTTGCTGTATTTGAAAAACAGATTATGGACGGTATTATGGCAGGCGGCGTAAAGGCGTGAGCCTGCAGGAAAGGAGAATACAATGATGCAATCAATTTTCGGGGGCCTTGGTATGCTCTCCCAGGCAAAGTATGGGAGGAGCCGAGCCATCAATGCAGAAAATCCATACGGAGAAAAGGGAAGGGGCGGCATGGCCGCCAGCCCCTTGGGGCCCTCCAGGAAAGGTTCTCCCTGCATCCGGGGTCTTGCTCCGGGAAGTGTGACCACCCTGGCGGAGATGGAAGGGCCGGGGATCATTCAGCATATCTGGATCACGGTAACGGACCGGACGGAGCTGGATTACTATGTCCTGCGGGATCTGGTGCTGCGCATGTACTGGGAGGGAGAGGAAACCCCTTCGGTGGAAACTCCTTTGGGAGATTTCTTCTGCTGCGGGTTTGCAAGAGGCTGCCTGGTCAATTCCCAGCCGGTAACGGTCAACCCCACCAGGGGAATGAACTGCTATTTCCCCATGCCCTTCCGCAAAAAAGCAAAGATCACCATAGAAAACCAGCATGGAGCCCAAGTGCCTGCCTTTTTCTATCAGGTGGATTACTGCCTGGTGGATGATCTGCCGCAGGATACCCTGTACTTCCACGCTCAGTGGAGGAGGGAGCGCCTGACTGAAAAGCAGAAGGATTATACTGTCCTTGACAATGTAAAAGGAAAAGGGCATTATGTAGGTACATACATGGCTTTGACAACCCTGGAACGTTACTGGTGGGGAGAGGGAGAAGTGAAATTCTATCTGGATGGAGATCAGGAATATCCCACGATCTGCGGAACGGGAACCGAGGATTATTTCGGCGGGGCATGGAGCTATGGGGCTCAGGTAAACGGAAAAACCGTGGAAAATACGTATTGTACGCCATTTATGGGATATCCTTACTATTCCAGTCATGACGAGGGTGTACATAATTTTTACCATAACGATGATACCATGCCTCAAAGGGGATTTTACCGGTGGCACATCATGGACCCCATTCTTTTTGAAGAGGATCTCCGGGTGACCATTCAGCAGATCGGAACCTGCCATAAGGGAAATTTTGAGCGGCAGGATGATGTGGCAAGTGTTGCTTACTGGTACCAGACCCTGCCTCATGAGCCATTTCCGGAGCTTATGAAGAAAGAAGACCGGTGGCCCAGATAAGGAGAAGCATTGGAAACTTACCCTGTGCAGAAATAAAAATGGAGAAAGGCTATGAAAACTCAGGATCCAAAAAAAAAGTATTCCAAGCACCGCTGTGCTGCCTTTTTTATGGCTGCCTTTATGGCAGTCTGTTTCTCCATGGGCTGCAGGCGGACAGGGCCTGAAAGGGACCGGGGAGAAACACAGGAAGCTCCCCATGGGACGGACAGGGAGGCATACCAGGATGAGATCACCATCATGCATATCGATGCAGGAAAGAAGGAGTTTGAAGCCTTTCTTGAGGAAGCGGAAAAGGCATTAAATATGAGGATCCATACGGTGGAATGCCCCATCAATGCAGATTCCAGACATGCCAGGATCTCTTCCCTGCTGGCAGCAGGAGACACATCAGTTGATGTGATCAGCGTAAACGACGAAATGATCAGTGAATTCAAGCAGGCAGGCTATTTGGAGTCTCTTCAGGATGATGTGATGAATGATCAGGTGGTCTCTCATTTCCCTCAGGAATATTTAATGGAAATGGCAATGGATGGGGATCAGATTTATTCTGTGCCCTATATGATGGACATTCTGATGCTGTGGGTTAACGATGAATATTTAAAGAAGGCGGGGTTAGCGGATGTCACCACGCAGGAGCGCTTAAATAAGTTTTTATCCATGGATTACGGAGAAGGCTGCTATGCTTACGGTGGGGCGTGGGAGAAGACCTACGTGTATAATGAAATCGGAGAATTCATCAATCTGTTCGGCGGAAATTATTACGACTGGAGCAACCCTAAGACAAGGGAGGCCATGGAATTTTTAAAAAACTGTGTGGAAAAGGGACATTCCCCCATTGATCAGCTATTGGACCAGTATGAACAGTTGGAACAGAAATTTATAGACGGAAAGTACGGAATGGTCTTTTTGTGCAGCGGCACCATGAACACTTTTGTGGATTCAGGAGTTTACGGAGAGAATAAGATCCATTTGACACCTCTGCCTGATCTGGGAGGCAGGACCACCTACATTGCCACCTGGCAGTATGTCCTCAATAAGGCTTCCCTTCATAAGGAGGCGGCCCGGAAATTCCTGGCCTATGCAGCCAGCCGGGAAGGCAGCATCAGCTATGCAAAGAAGATGAACCGGATGCCTGCAAGAGAGGATGTAATATGGGAAGAGAATTTCGATATTGCAGGCTATAAGGAAATGCGGGATTATTTAAAAACCACCAGAATGCAGGCCAGATTCATGCCAAAGAATTCCATGGAATATGTGGCGGATTTGGGGGTCTTGTTTCAAAAATACATTGCCGGAGAAATGGATCTGGATGAGTTTTGTATGAAAATGCAGGAAATGGTTGATAAAAACAGGAATAAAGGAGCAGGAGGGAGAAATTCATGATTCTCCCTCCTGCTCCTGTTATGGGCCGGGCTGCAGTAATTCTTCGTTCTTTTCCGCCTTATATTCACCATCCCGGCATTTCTTCCTGGAGGGGAATAAGAACCTGAAGGCGGAACCAGTTATCACTGGAAGAAATGGTCATGGAACCGCCGTATTTCTGAGCCGCGGCCTGAATGCTCTTTAAGCCGTATCCATGATACAGCTTATTACCCTTTGTGGTAGGGGGAAGGCTGTTGGAAGTCATGGAAAGGTGGTTTTCGGAATAATTTTCACATTGGATCATTAAAAAACGGTTTCGTTTGTATATGGAAAGGGTGGTCAGCCTTTTTTCAGGATCCTCAAACTGGGAAACGCATTCAATGGCATTATCCAGGGCATTCCCAAAGATGGAGCAGATGTCTTTCACGTGAAGGAAGGAGATCAGCTTTCCGTCGGCCATGAAGGTAAAGGTGATTTTGTTTTGGGCACAATAGGTGCTTTTGGTGGTCAGCACCACATCAAGTACCTGGTTTCCCGTGTTGGCCAGGGCTTCCTGGGTGAGAATGGCCTTTTCCATTTCCGATAGGTATTGTTCCCTTTTTTCAGGATCCTTTTCCGCCCGGATGGCGATCATGTAATGCTTTAGGTCATGGAATTCACGCCTTAACAGTTCCATGTTATCAATGGCCATGCGGTACTGGTCGTACTGGCGCTGTAAGACCACGTTCATGGCATGGTTTTCCCCCCGGACCCGCAGCTCCTTTCTCCTGTTTTGCTGTGCAAAAAGCATTAGAAGCCCTCCGAAATCCACCAGGGTTCTTACATAGAGCAGGGAGCTGGCAGCGCTGGAAAAAGGGGTATTTGGCATGACAAAGCTGATATTGCTCATAAGAAAAGCCCCAAGGGCAATGGAAACAGCGCCAAGAAGTTCCTTCCGTTCCACTTCCATTCCTTCATCCTTTGAAATGTGCTCTTTTTCCAGAAAATAATATCCTGTATAAAGGCAGCCATAGGAAACTGCCATGATTAAAACGGATAAGGTCCTGCTCACCCGTCCGGAGCTGAGAGCCCACCATACATACATCTGCCACTGAAAGGAGGCCGCAAACTCCGCCAGAACAAAGGCCCGGACACAAAGGAATCCCGTATCACAGGGAGAGATCCGGCAGGAAGCATAGATGGAAAAATACATCAGAAGAATGGCAGTGATCATCCCTGGAAACCACAAATACAGGGGAAGGACGCCGGCGATTAAGTGGAGAAGGAAAAACAGGCCCAGCATGACTGCAAAAGAAGCGGCCAGACCCGGTCCCTTAAGCCGTCTGCGAAGCATAAGGATGTAGCTGATGCAGGCGCACCATTCGGCCAGTGCGGTAAAGGGACGGGGGGTATTCATCAGTTCGCCAAAGTTCATCGGTTTATCCTCCCATATAATCAGCCAGGCATTCCATAAATGATTTTTTCCGGCCCCTGCTTATGGGAATTTGTTCGCCGGAAAGAAGCAGCACATCACCCGGCAGGCAGCCTGTCACATGCTTTAGATTGACAAGGTAGGCATTGTGGCACTTGGCAAAGCCAAAGGTCTTTAAAGCCTCTTCCATACGTTTCATGGGCCCGGAAGCTACAAAATCCCCCTTGTCCGTATGGATGAGGACATGGTGAAGCTGGCTTTCGATATAATGGACGGAGTCTGTGCTAAGCCTCATGGTGCCTCCATCCGTATCGACATTCATATAGTGTATTGCCTGTCTTTTTAAGATCCTGCGGACGGCTTTATTTAATATTTGTGAAAAGGACAGATAAGGAACCGGTTTTAATATATAACCAAGGGCATCCACCATATACCCCTCCACGGCAAACTGAGCGGAGGAGGTAATAAAGATGAAGATCACATCCTCATCCAGCTCCCTGATCTTTTGCGCCGCCTTCATACCGTTTAAATATTTCATCTGAATATCCAGCAATATGATATCATAGCTGGCAGTATAATCGGATACGATATCAAGGCCGTCGGTAAAAGCCTGTACCTGAAAGCTGGCGGAATGGTCTGTTTCGTACCGGGCAAGGTAGTTTTTCAGCGTTTCCACATATTCTGTTTCATCTTCTACAATAGCGATTTTAATCATATTTTTGCCCTCAAACCGGTCATTCATTTACTACCTTAAAAGTATAGCATGAGCCCCGGAAAAATCCAAGGTATTTTAAAGGGGCGGAACCTATTGGTCCCGCCCTGACTGACGTAACAGATTGTATTAATAATTTTCCACTTTTCTTTCAAAATAAGCCTTAGGATGAGCACAGGTTGGACAGACTTCCGGAGCATCCGGTCCTTCATGGATATAACCGCAGTTGCGGCACTTCCAGCCAAGAGGAGCATCTCCCTTAAAGGTTTTATCGTTCTTTACGCTGTCAAGGAGCTTTAAGTAACGTTTTTCATGAGCAGCTTCTACTTTTCCTACGAATTCAAATTTAAGAGCCAGTTCCTGAAAACCTTCTGCCCTGGCATCCTCAGCCATTCTCTTATACATATCGGTCCACTCGTAGTTTTCACCGGCAGCGGCATCCTCTAAATTCTCTTCCACAGAACCAATGCCATGCAATTCCTTGAACCACATCTTGGCATGTTCCTTTTCCTGGTCGGCTGTTTCTAAGTACAGGGAAGCCATTTGCTCATAGCCGGCCTTTTTAGCAGCAGACGCATAATATGTATACTTGTTCCTTGCCATGGACTCGCCTGCAAAAGCATCTTTTAAGTTCTGTTCTGTTTTTGTTCCTGCGTATTTGGACATCGTATAAACCCTCCTGATTTGAATTGTGAATGATCTGTACTTTGCAAACAGGGAGCGGAAGATTCCTTCTGCCGCTCCCCAAAGATGTATTAACCGAAATATCTTTCCAATAAGCCCTTGAATGCTTTGCCGTGACGGGCTTCATCCTTAGCCATTTCATGTACGGTGTCATGGATTGCATCTAAGTTTAATGCTTTTGCACGTTTTGCAAGGTCAAATTTACCGGCAGTTGCACCATTTTCAGCAGCAACCCTTAATTCCAGGTTTTTCTTTGTGCTGGAAGTTACGCATTCGCCTAATAACTCTGCAAATTTTGAAGCATGTTCAGCCTCTTCCAAAGCAGCCTTCTCATAGTATAAACCGATCTCAGGATAGCCTTCTCTGTGAGCAGCTCTTGACATTGCAAGATACATGCCTACTTCGGTACATTCACCTTCAAAGTTAGCTCTTAAATCCATCATAATGTCTTCCGGAGAACCCTGTGCGACACCGATTTCATGTTCGCAAGCCCAGGACATGTTTTCATCCTGTAACTTAAATTTTTCAGAACCAGCCTTACAGACTGGACAGAACTCTGGAGCTGTCTCCCCTTCGTGAACGTAACCGCATACAGTACAAACCCATTTCTTCATGATCTCATGTCTCCTTTTTATTTTATAATTATTTTTGTATGTTTAATGGCAATCAATAATAGTAATGATTACTGATATTAATTTAGCACATCTTTATCCTGGTGTCAAGTGTTATCGATAATTATTTTCAAAACAGTCTTTGCAGGTGCCGTAGAAATAAATGGTGTGACTGTCCACCGTGCCGTCTGTCTGCTCCTGAGCAAGTTGGTTGATGCCATTCAAATGCTCCAGTGGCAGGTCACTGACCTTTCCGCATCTTTTGCATACAAAATGGTAGTGGGGGGAGGTGTCCGCATCGAAGCGGTCTGCGCCATCGCCACATGTCAGCTTTTTGATTTCCCCCAGCTCAACCAGAAGGTTTAAGTTGCGGTAGACAGTTCCTAGGCTGATATTGGGATATTGTTGGCGGATCAATGTGTATAGGGCATCGGCAGTGGGATGGTCGTGCCTTGCCATTAAACAGGCTTTAATGGATTCCCGTTGACGGCTATACTTTAATGTTTTCATGGCCGCTCCTTTTCTATAAATAATAATTATATTAGTAATTGTTACTATTTAATAATATAGGATTTCCGGCTTTTTGTCAATCCATAGTTAATATTTGGCAGCATTCCCAGGTGTCCTTCTAAAAAAAATTTATCCGTCAAATGATGAGTGGAATGTCTGAACAGTAACAAATTGTCTATATGTTTTCCCTTGCGATCCGTATGAATTCCTCCGTGGCCCGGGATAAATATCTGCCTTTGTGGCGGCCGAATGCCAGAACGCCGTGACTGCGCCTGTAATTTAAGGAAAAGTAATGAAGTCCCGTTTTTTTCATTGCGGCATCGCCGGTGCTTCCGCTTCCGGACATGAACATCTTAGGATAAAAGGTGATTCCCATGCCTTTGGCTGCAAGGGCAAGCACTGTTTCAATGTTTTCTGTCTCCAGCAGGACGGAAGGGGTGAGCTGGGCTTCCTCAAAAATTTCATCGGCAATGGTGCGCACCCGGTTTCCCTTGTTGATGAGAAGGTAGGGACAGTCCTTTAAAAGCTCCACGTCCGCATTTTCTCCCAGCACGTTTATCATCTCTTCCTGCTGTCCCGGAAAATACCGGTCCAGGATCTGGTCAGGAACCACCAGCAGGATCTCCTCATCACAGATGGGGACGGTTTCCACATGCTCGGCTTTAAAAGGAAGAAGGTCGATCATCAGATCAATGGTTCCATGGATCAGGGCAGTGCTTAATTCAGAAGAGTTTCCTTCCACAAGATGGATCTCAATGTTAGGGAATTTTTCCTTGTAGGCGGGAAGGATGGCAGGGAGAAGGAAGCGGCCCCTGGTATGGGAGATTCCGATGGAAAGCTGTCCGGTGGTAAAATCCTTGATATCGGCCAGCTCCCGGTAGGTTTCATCCTTTAGGTCCAGCATCTGCTTTGCCCGTACCTTTAAGGCGCGGCCCGCATAGGTCAGGGTAAGGGGCATGGTGCGGTTGAAAAGCTGCACATCAAACTCCTTTTCCAGATTGGAAATGTGGCTGCTTAAGGACTGCTGGGAGATGTACAGCCGCTTGGCGGCACGGGTGATATTAAGCTCCTCTGCAACCGCCAGAAAATATTCCAGGTTCAGGAAGTTGATCATAAATAAGCCTCCAGCTTAGGAATATAAGGAAGAAGCTTTTGAAAGGAACTGTTTACAATAAGCTCTTCCGGGAAATTCACTTCTTTAATAAGCTCCCAGGCTCTTATATGGTTTCCCACATCAGCTTCCGTGTGGGCATCGCTGTCAATGATGACGGAGGCCCGGTAGCGCTTGCACAGCTCCAGCATGGTCCGGTAGTTTTCATCGGCATTGATTCTGGCGCTTAATGGATGAAGGGAGCTGGAATTAACCTCCAAAAGGGTGTGGTTTTCAGCGGCAGCGGAAACAATGGTGTCGTAATCCACGGGGAAACGGCTGTCATCAGGGTGGCCGATGATGTGGATCAGGGGATTTTCAATGGCCCCCACGTAGGCCCTTGTATTTTCGGCAGAAGTTCCGTTTTTGTAGCATGGTTCATGGAGGCTGGCAATGGAGTAGTCCATTTTTTCCAAAAGCCCTTTTCTTAAATCCACCCGTCCCGTGTAATCCATAATATTTAGTTCAACGCCCATGAGGATGTTCACTCCATAGATATTACGGGGGATCACCTTAAAATTTATAAAATAAAACTCGTGGCATGTCCCTGGCATTTTTGGTGCGTGGTCCGTAGAGCCCAGAAGGGCAAGGCCCTTTTCAGAGGCAGATCTGGCCATTTCATATAAAGTGTTGTATGCATGTCCGCTGGCTACTGTGTGGGTATGCAGGTCCATTATGTCGTTCATGATTCTTGTCCTTTCTCTATCAGCGACTGAAGGAATGCTCCTTTAGTGGAAAATATTTCATATTAAGGAATGTTTTTGTTCCTATAATACAAATATAACATATTTTTACTAATAAAACTATAGAAATATCAGGCGGGATGTGATAAATATATAGTTAGATTTTATGCAGAACACAGTATTTTATGAGTGGAGGAGATTTCAATGAGCGAAGAGATGAAAGCAGCAGACGGAACCGTAGAAGTAATGGAAACCATGGAGACTTACGCCGCTGAGCTGGAAGCGTCCTTTAAAAAAGTAAAAGAGGGAGATGTTCTTACCGGAACCGTTATCAGTGTAAACGAGGACATGGTCATTCTGGATTTGAAATATTATGCGGAAGGCATCATCAGTAAGGAGAATTTAAGCAATGATCCGGAATTTAACCTGTTAAGGGAAATCCAGCCTGGAGACGAGATTACGGCTGCGGTCATAAGCACCGACGACGGGGAAGGGAATATCGTTTTGTCCAGAAAGCTGGCCAATGACCAGTTGGCCTGGGAAAAGCTTGGTTCCATGCTAAATGACCGCACCATTGTCAAGGTTAAAATTGCTGAGATCGTAAAGGGCGGAGCAGTTGCCTATCTGGAGGGGATCCGGGGATTTATACCGGCTTCCAAGCTGGCGGGAGAATATGTAGAGGACTTAGAGGAATATAATGGAAAGACCATCGACGTCACGGTCATCACCGCTGACGAGGAAAATAAGAAGCTGGTGCTTTCAGGTAGGGAGCCTGCCCTCATGAAGCAGAAGGAAGAAACAAGCAAAAAGATCGCAAAGTGCCAGCCAGGGTCTGTCATGGAAGGTACGGTGGACAGCTTAAAGGATTACGGCGCGTTTATTAATCTGGAAAACGGACTTTCCGGCCTTCTTCACATTTCACAGATCAGCAGCCAGAGGATCAAGCATCCCGGTGTGGTGTTAAAGGAGGGACAGACGGTTAAGGTCAAGATCCTATCCATTGCGGATAACAAGATAAGCTTAAGCATGAAGGCTGTCCAGGAGGAAGAGGAGGCCAATGTGGAGGTCTTTGATTACAAGGAGGAAGGTTCTGTATTTACAGGGCTTTCTGGCCTCTTAAAGGGTTTGAAATTTTAGAAAGTCGGGAAAAGGGATATAAAATGCCAGGTTTCTATGGTATAATGAATGCAAGCGTTCATTATCTTGTGGCATTTGCCAAATGCCGCTTTAGCGGTCCTTGGTTCATTGCTTTCATGATATACTATTCTTAAGGAGCAGGGGCCGCCGTGGGATGGGCTGCCCCTGTCTCACTGACTTGCGGGGGCAATGAGCCGAAGGAATATGCTGCATATTCATTGGGCGAATGCCGCGGCAGCTAAGAAAAACTCTTAAAGCGTTTTTTTCTTAGCTGGGAATACGGATGCGAGAGAGAGGGGGAATGTGGAATGAATATTCCCAAATCATTTAACCAGGTCGATCAGTGGAAATCTGTGATGTTTTTGTATGACTCGGCATTAAAGGAAATCAGTACGAAAATTGAGATACTTAATAATGAGTTTGTGCATATCTACAATTACAACCCCATTGAACACATCAAGTCAAGGCTTAAGACTCCGGACAGCATTGTAAAAAAGCTGAAACGGTACGGCTATGACGTGACGATCGACAACATGGTGGAAAAGTTAAATGATATTGCAGGGATACGGATTATCTGTTCTTTTACATCGGATATTTACCAGATTGCGGAGATGATAACAAAGCAAAGCGATGTTACGGTTCTTTATGTAAAGGATTATATTAAGTATCCAAAACCAAACGGTTATAAAAGCTATCATATGGTGATAACCATTCCCATCTACCTGACGGATGGGCCGGTGGACACAAAAGTGGAGATTCAGATCAGGACAGTCGCCATGGATTTCTGGGCAAGCCTGGAGCATAAGATATATTATAAGTTTGAAGGAAATGCTCCGGCGTATTTGCAGCAGGAGCTGAAGGCTTGTGCTGATGTGGTGAATATGCTGGATGGGAAGATGTTTTCCTTAAACCAGGCAATTCTGGAATTAAGTGAGGCGCAGCAGCGGGAGACAGCAGGAGAGAACATGATGGATGAGGAAGATTACACTTAAAAGATGCAGCCTCAACGGTTCCCCTCGCTGAGGCTGCTTTTTGCGCGAACAATGAGCCGAACGAATATGTCTGCATATTCATTCGGCGAATGCCGCGGCAACTAAGAAAAACTCGCAATGCGTGTTTTTCTTAGTTCTCTCCGGAAAAAGAAGGTTATCCTATGAGTACATTAACAAAAGACACCTGGAAGCTCATAAAGTTCAATCAAAAAAATGCGTTTGTTTTTGAATTGCTGTTTCGGCTGGTCACCACCACCCTGTATCTGCTGCTCTTAAACAAAGGCCTTTTATTTGCGCTGCGGATGGCCGGATACAGCTATCTGACTGCGGCCAACATCGGCTATTTCCTGTTAAAGCCCTGGACGGTCCTTATGTTGGCCGTAATGGCGGTGGTGGGGATTCTGATCCTTACCCTGGAGACCGGCTGCCTTCTGACCTTGTATGAGGGAGCCTTTTACTCCAGGAAGCTGAAACCCTGGGAAATCCTGGCAGGAGGCTTTTTTAAGCTGGTTCTTGAGGTGCGCAGGAAGAACTGGCGGTTAGGGCTTCTGATTCTGGCAGATTACGTGCTTGTGAACCTGTATCTCATATACCAGATGCTGACTCATGTAAAGCCTCTGAATTTTGTCATATCAGAGGTTTTAAAAAAGCCTGTGGGAAGGCTGTCCGCCGGGCTCTTTCTGATGCTCCTGCTTGCGGTTGTCATTCCGGGAGTCTATTCCTTCCACGCCTGTATGGTGGAGCAGAAAAATTTCCGGGATGGCTATTTCAGAAGCCTGTGGCTGTTAAGGCGCCGGATCTTTAAAGTGGTGGTCCTGCTGTCCGTTTATTATGCGGCTGCAGTGGCAGGACTTTGGCTGGTTTACGCCTTCTGTGTGCTGATTGCCGCCGTAGGAGTGACCCTGTTTACGGACAACAGCCTGGCTCTGGCCATCCTTCCTGCGGCATGTGACCGGATCGAGCTGGTGCTGATATTTTTGACCAGCATGTTCCTGACCGTAGGAAACTACGGGGCTTTAAGTGTCCAGTATTTCACCTTCACCAGCAGGCTTGTAAAAAAGCGCAGGATCAGCGATTATCCCGGAGGCAGGTACGGAGACGGGAGGCTGGCAGCCCTGTTTATGGCAGCAGCGGCTGCATTCAGCCTGCTTTCTCTTTTTGGAGTGGTGCGGAACGGTTCTGCAATTACGGCTGATATGCTCAGCGTGATACAGATCACCGCCCACCGGGGCAGCTCCAGGGAGGCCCCTGAAAACACCTTGGCAGCCATGGCAAAAGCCTTGGATGACCTGGCGGATTTTGTTGAGATCGATGTTCAGGAAACAAAGGACGGAGTGGTGGTCCTGGGCCATGATGGCAGCTTAAAAAGAGTGTCAGGAATAAACCGCCCCATCAGTTTCTATACCTTTGAGGAATTGCAGAAGCTGGATGTGGGAACATGGTTTTCCGCCGATTACACGGGCGAGCGGATCCCGTCTTTAGAAGAGGTCATGGAGTTCTGCAAGGGGCGGATTAACATAAACATTGAGATCAAGGACTTAGGAAGCAGCAGCGGGCTGCCGGATAAGGTGGCGGAATTAATTGGGAAACACCAGATGAAAGAACAGTGCGTGGTGACCTCTGTCCGGTTTTCCTATCTGGCCAGGATCAAGGAGCTGGACCCTGAGATCCGCACCGGATATATTATTTCAGCCGCCTATGGAGATTATTATTCCAGCGATGATATCGACTTTATCAGCCTGCGTTCCAGTTTTGTAAGCGAACGGCTGGTAGAGGCTGCCCATGAAAAAGGAAAAGCAGTCCATGCCTGGACCGTGAACAGCAAAAGCGAGATGGAGCGGATGAAGATGCTTGGAGTTGATAATATTATAACGGATTACCCGGTGATTGCCAGAGAGATCGTTTACCGGAAAGCCGCCACTGAGAGCCTTTTGGAATACTTAAGACTTGTATTAAAATAGACAGGAGAATGGATATGAAGATTGTTTTGCAGCGGGTCGCCCATGCAAAGGTCACCGTTTATGAAGAGCAGATCGGCGCCATTAAAAAAGGCTTCCTGCTCCTTCTGGGAGTGTCTGATACGGATACGGAAGCCATTGCCGGTAAAATGGTTGATAAAATATGCAAACTGAGGATCTTTCCCGATGAAAACGGAAAGACCAACCTTTCCTTAAAGGATGTGGGAGGGGAGATTCTGGTGGTCAGCCAGTTTACCCTTTATGCGGACTGTAAAAAAGGCAACCGCCCAAGCTTTGTGAAGGCGGGAGGCCCCCAGCTTGCAAACCGCCTTTATGAATACGTGGTGGAGCGGTTAAAATCCTATGGAAACAAGGTAGAGCATGGAAGCTTTGGAGCCGATATGAAGGTAGAACTTTTAAATGACGGACCGTTTACTCTGGTCCTTGACAGCGAAGAAATCTGTTGACCAGCAGCAGAACCACTTTGGGCAAAAGCCCTTAAGAAAAAAATGGAGGAATTATAACAATGGAAAAAACAAAAGGACAACAGCTACAGGATGAACTGACATTCAAATTTCCGCATATTGCAAAGGAAGCGCCTTCTCAGCGTGAAGAAGCGGAGCTGTTCTGTGAGGGCTATAAAAGGTTCCTGGATAACGGAAAGACTGAGCGGGAATGTGTCAGAGAAGCTGCGGCAATGCTTGAGATGCAGGGATACCGTCCCTTTGAAGAAGGTAAGAGCTATAAAGCAGGCGATAAGGTATACTTTGTGAACCGGGGCAAGTCCATCATTGCAACCACCTTCGGCAAGGCGGGACTGGAGCAGGGGGTGCGAATCAACAGTGCCCATATCGATTCTCCAAGGCTTGATTTAAAGCCCAACCCTGTTTATGAAAAGAACGACCTGGCCTATTTTAAGACCCATTATTACGGCGGAATCCACAAATACCAGTGGGGAACCGTTCCCTTAGCCATTCACGGAGTGGTGGTAAAGAAAAACGGTGAGATTGTGGAAGTAAACATCGGGGAAAAGGAAGGCGATCCCGTATTCTGCGTGACCGATCTGCTTCCCCATCTGTCAGGAGAACACAATGAAAGAAAATTAAGAGATGGGTTAAAAGGAGAAGAGCTTAATGTGCTCATCGGATCCATTCCATTTATTGACGAGGCGGAGCTTAAAGACCCTGTGAAACTGCTGGCCTTAAAGCTGCTTAACGAGCGCTACGGGATCACGGAGGCAGACTTCTTCCGGGCGGAGATTGAGATGGTACCTGCCCAGAAGGCCTGTGACGTAGGGCTGGACCGGAGCATGATCGGTGCTTACGGACAGGATGACAGGGTATGCGCCTATACGGCCCTGATGGCGGAGATTGATGCCAGCATGCCGGAGTATACTACGGTCACCGTTCTTGCGGATAAAGAGGAAGTAGGTTCCGGGGGAAATACCGGCTTAGATTCCGACTTTGTACTTCATTACATAGAGGATCTGGCTGCCATGGCCCGTGTTGATGTAAGAAAAGTGCTTAGAAATTCCATCTGTCTGTCCTCTGATGTCAATGCGGCTTATGATCCCACCTTTGCCCAGGTATACGAGGAGCGTAATTCCTGCTTTTTAAACAAGGGCTGCGTTCTCACCAAGTACACCGGAGTCCGTGGAAAATCAGGTTCCAACGATGCCAGTGCAGAGCTGATGGCAAAGATCATTGCCATGATGGAGCAGGAAGGCGTTTACTGGCAGATCGGAGAGCTTGGGGCCGTGGATCAGGGCGGCGGCGGCACCATTGCCAAATATGTGGCTCATATGGATGTGGATGTAGTGGATTTGGGAGTTCCCATTCTTTCCATGCATTCTCCCTTTGAGCTTTCTGCCAAGCTTGATGTATACAATACATACAAGGCATTCCGTGGGTTTTATAAATAATGGTACCGTTGGCCATGCCATTTATGGATTTCATGGGTATGAGCCAAACCATTAAGGAATTTTGAAATTTTTGTTAATTTCGGGAAAAAGCTTTTTTTACCTTGTCCGATATGGTATAACTGACTGGAAGCAGTTTTATGATTAACTATTAAAAATAGAAAGAAAAAGGATTGTATTATGAAGAAAATTTTTAAAATTTGTATGTGCGGTATGGTTGCAGCCGCCCTTATTTCCGGATGTGGCAAAAAGCCTGCGGCAAAGCCGGCAGAGACGGAAGTGACAGAAGCAACAGAATCAGCGGCACAGGAAACTGTGGCTGTGGAGGATCTGACGGGAATGGATAACGGAACTGTCACCCTGGGAAATTACAAGGGGATTGAAGTGACCAAGGATCCTGTGGAGGTGACCGATGACGAAGTGAACCAGGCGGTTCAGAGTGATTTATCCGCCAATGCAAAGGATGCAGAGGTGGACCGGGCTGTCCAGAATGGTGACGTGGTCAATATTGACTATGTAGGCACAAAGGATGGCGTTGCGTTTGACGGCGGCACTGCCCAGGGCTTTGACTTAACCATCGGCTCCGGCCAGTTTATCGAAGGCTTTGAGGAGGGACTTATAGGAGCCAAAAAGGGGGACAAGAAGTCCATAAACCTTACCTTCCCGGAAAATTACCAGAGTGCAGACCTGGCAGGAAAAGCTGTGGTATTTGATGTGACTGTCAATTCAGTTAAGGAAGAGCAGGTTCCGGAATTAAACGATGCCTTTGTTCAGGAGAATACATCCTTTAAGACAGTGGATGAATACAAGGAAGACAAGATGCAGACGCTTTTAAAGAATAAGAGCGATGAAGCAGACCAGAAGGTGAAGAGCGACATTTACACGGCCATTTTAAATGCCTCTAAAGTGGAACCAAAACAGGAAGCCATTGATGCCAATTTCAACAACCTGATTGCCAGATATACAAACCAGGCAGCATCTTACGGCATGGATTTTAAAACCTTTGTAGGAGCATTTTCCGGAATGGGAGAAGAAGACTTTAAGGGAATCGTAAAGACCCAGGCAGAGGCCACCGTAGAGCAGAGACTGGTAGTCAACGCCATTGCAGAAAAAGAGGGAATTGTGATCACCGATGAGGACCGCAAGGAAGTTGCAGACCAGATGGGCTATGAAAGCGTTGAAAAGATGATCGAGACTGCAGGCCAGTTTGATGTAGATGATTATATTATGAACAACAAGGTAATCGATTTCCTTACAGAAAATGCGGTTGTTAAATAAAATTCACGAAAGCAACGAGCAGTGCGAAATGGGGCATAAGAAAATTTTCTTCTGCCCTGTTTCATAGGGCAAATGCCCGTGAGCCGGTGAAGCCTTACAGATTCACCGGCCACACTGCGGATTCTATAAAGAGGAGGAACCTTTATGCAGCTTTTAAAGGACAGAATACGGAAAGATGGAAAGATCAAGTCCGGTGACGTGCTGAAAGTGGACAGTTTTTTAAATCACCAGATGGATATCAAGCTGTTCGTGGAGATCGGGAAAGAGTTTAAGAGACGCTTTACTGATTATGAAGTCAACAAGATCCTGACAATTGAGGCTTCCGGCATCGGCATTGCCTGTATCGTGGCCCAGTACTTCAATGTACCGGTAGTATTTGCAAAGAAATCCAAGACAAAGAACATAGCAGGCGACGTATACACTACCTCGGTGGAATCCTTTACCCACGGAAGGACCTATGACATCATGGTTTCCAAGGAATTTCTGGGAGCCGGAGACAAGGTATTGCTCATCGATGATTTTCTGGCCAACGGAAAAGCTCTGGAGGGTCTGGCTGCAATTGTAAAGGATTCCGGCGCAAAGCTGGTGGGTGCAGGGATCGTGATCGAAAAGGGCTTCCAGCCCGGAGGGGACCGTTTAAGGGCGGAAGGAATCCAGGTGGAGTCCCTGGCGATTGTGGAAAGCATGGATGAAACCACAGGAACCATATGCTTTCGGGGTGACCGATGAGTGAAGGAAGAAAGGCCCTTTTTTTCGACATTGACGGTACGCTTTTTTCCGAGGTGAACCGGAACGTGCCGGAGAGTGCCAAGCTGGCAGTTGAACGGGCGCGGGAAAAGGGCCATCTGGTATTCATTAACTCCGGACGGACTCATTGTCTTATCGGACCCATTGAAAAGCTCATTGAGGTGGATGGCTACTGCTGTGGATGCGGCACCCGTATCGTTGTGGGGGACCAGGTCCTTTTCTCTGCGGCCATCCCTCATGAGCGGGGGATGGAGATCAAGGGCATCATTCAGGAATATGGTCTGGATGGGGTTTTAGAGGGAACGGAAAGCTGCTATTTCAGAAAGGGAACCTCCCGCTTTCCTCAGTTGGAGAAACTGAAAGAAATCGTAGAACAGGAAGGGAATCTGTCTCCCTATGGCTGGGAGGAAGATTGCTATGACTTTGATAAATTCTGTGTCTTTTCAGATGAAAAAAGTGATTTAAAAGGCTTTTCCCGGGCCCTGGGACTGGATTTTGCGATCATTGACCGGGGCAGCGGATTTTATGAATGCGTTCCCTCAGAATATTCCAAGGCAACGGCTATTGAGCTGCTGTCAGAACATTACGGCATTGCCCTGGAGGATGTCTATGTGTTCGGTGACAGTACCAATGACCTGTCCATGTTTGAATATGCCAAAAACTGCATCCTTATGGGACATCACAGCGTGGAGCTGGAGCCTTATGCAACCTTTTATACAAAAAACGTGGAAGATGACGGAGTGGTTTATGCCATGAAGAAGCTGGGGCTGGTATGATTACCACGAGCTGACAGGCCTTTGTCATAAACCCGGAAATAAGAAAACAGACAGACAGGGAGCACTGGCAGGTGCTCCCTGTCTGTCTGTTTTCTTATACATATATAAAAGGATATAACGTTGATAATGCAGATATATGGTCATACCACTGCGACCGATACTTTCCGCTATATAGGAATAGAACAAGATAGAAAGGATAAAGCATACCAAGAATTAAATTTCCATCTATAAATAAAAAGCCCCCTAAAACCGTCTAAAAGCCCATATTTTAGGGGGCTTTGGCAATTTTTGTTTTAAGAATTGGATTGAGATTATTTCCATATAATAGTAGAATACATGTAATATAAAAAATATAATTTTACATGTATTTATATTTTTAAAATTGTTTTTATCTTTATTTTTCAAGAGTTTAGTGGCATTTTATAAGTAAATAAAAATGCACAAAAAATCATTGAGGTATCTAGCCCAATGATTTATTTTTTTATCAAAATTCATAGTGTGATTAAAGACTGATGATCTTTACTGTTCTTGCATCCTCATACACTTCATATAAAAGCTGTGCTTTATATTAACTCTCAGGGAATACGCTCCCTGTAGATCTCCCTGCAGTTTTTCATAAGATGGCGGCTTTTGGTATGGATTATTTCTGATAATATCAATTAAATCCTTTGCTTTTTTTCTAATTTGGCTGCTTTTATCATTGGGATATCATTTGTCACCTTTTTGGTGTAAACAATTGAATACATTACCATTCCACCTCATTATCTGATATACACTCTTCAAGTGGTGTGTTCATACCCTCAATAATTTTCCCCCTCATGCCTGGCGTTGAATTAAGGTATAAGGCCTCCATAAGGCTATTATAATCTTCCTCACTAATGATAACAGTAAGTTATAATCCGAATCTGGAAAGTCAATATTTAAGGGCAAGATACTATGATACGACACTGGGAAGCTTCTATAGTGAAGACCGTTATTTGGGAAATGTGCTTGACCCATTAAGCTTGAATCGGTATAATTATGTGAAGAGCAGTCCTTTAAATTACACTGATCCTACGGGGCACTTTAGTCAGAAAGATGTTAATAAAGTAATTACAGATCATTTTGTAAATGTGTATAATAGTAGTAAAGAAGCCACAAAGCAGGCATGGAATGAGGCTTTGGCTGATGTGAAACAATTGGGTAAAGAAGCATTAACTACTTTAGACAGGGTTTTTGATGCTAAAATGGAATCTGGAATGGGTTTTGGAGGAAGTGTAACTGTAGGCAATATTTCAGCTAAGGCAGAATATAAAATAATTAAAGAGTATTATGAATCATTAACGCCAGTTGATAAAGAAGTATTCTATGTAGGATTAATGTATGCTAATACTTATAAAATGGGAATTGAGGCATCCTCAAACAATCCTTCTTACGCACCTTTTAATTTAAGAGATTTAGAGTTGAAATTAGGATTAGATAAGTATGAAGCAAGTGTGGATGTTGATGAGGATATTAAATTCAAATTAATAGGTCTTGATTCTTATATGTCTATAGGAGGTGGAATAAGTCTTGATTTAAATGTTAGTGAGCTTCTAAGGCTAATGGATATGTTATCCGAACGGAGAAATGCTTGTTCTGGAAAATAGTTTTTATGAAGAACAAAAGAAAAAAATTGAGTGTTAATGTGATTTAAAAGAAAAAACTTTAATAGTAAAAAAATTTTATGAAAAGGAGTTTTAAGATTGTGAGAAGATTGGCTGCAGCAATTATAGATTTTTATGTATGTGGATTTATTATAATGTTCGTAATAATGGTATTGAGTATAATAACAGGAGGTCCTTTATCATATTTTATAAATATTTTTATTGTCATAAATTTTGGATATACCTTTATTTTTGATTATTTTTTTAAAGGAAATTCTGTTGGAAAGAGGTGTATGAAAATAGACATTATTATACCCCCAAAAGGCAAGTTAAAATATTCAATATTGCACGGACTTTTAAAAATTCTCATAACAATCCTCTGGCCACTCTGTGCTTTGATTTATTTTATAATGGGTTTTAAAATGCCATATGATAAATATATGATGAATATTTACTAAGGCGAGGGCGTCCACCGTGAGGTGGAATCTGAAGGAAACTGGGGAATTACTAACCAGTGGACAAATCTCCGATCTGACGGACAGAAATCACATCAGGCTAGACTGCCTTGGAGAGTATGAGATCCCTAAACAAATGATAGAAGATAATTCATCAGAAAGAGCAAAGCTAACAAAATCCCTGGGATAAACATTCCTGGGATTTTGTTAGCTTTAACGCAGCCGGATCCCTGGCATCAGATCCAGGGGCTTCCAGATTCCTGGTTAGAGCGGCCGGATTCCGGCAGCAGCTTTCCGTGTTTGTGTATCTGCGATATGGTTAATGTATACTTATGTGGAAATTTTCTTATCTTACGTCTTAATTCATAGTAGCCAGAATGCTTCTGGCCACGCTTAAGCCATTGGCAGATGCCTGCTGAAGCCCTCTTGTTACGGAGGCGCCGTCGCCGATGGCACGAAGGCCTTCCACGCTGGTTTCAAAGTCAGCGTTGACCACCACCTTGTTGGAGTAGAATTTCACCTCTACGCCGTATAACAGGGTCTCATCGCTGGCAATACCAGGAGTCACCTTGTCCAGGGCAAGAAGCATTTCTTTTATGTCAACCATAATGCGGTGAGGGAATACAAGGGATAAATCTCCTGGGACCGCATCCTTTAAGGTGGGGATCAAATTGTTGCGGCATAAGCGCTCTTCCGTGGTGCGTCTGCCTCTCTGGAAGTCTCCGAAGGTCTGCACCAGGATCTTGCCGTCGCAGAGCATGTTGCTAAGCTGGGCGATCTGCTTGCCGTATTCAATAGGGGTCTTAAAAGGTTTTGTAAAGTTTTTGGATACCAGGATGGCAAAGTTGGTGTTGTTTGTCTTGTATTCCTGGGATTTATAGGCATGGCCGTTGACAACCGCCAATCCGTTTTCATAGTATTCTGTGGCTACCTCACCGGAAGGGTTGGTACAGAAGGTACGGACCTTGTCGTCAAAGGTGGGGGTATGGTAAACAAGCTTGGCCTCATAAAGGTTCTTATTTAAAAATTCCATAACCTCATCCCGGACCTCTACCCGGACACCGATGTCCACGGTCCCCACTTTTGTCTCGATCCCGTGGTTTTCACAGATGTGGCTGAACCAGTCGGAGCCTTCCCGGCCGATGGCAGACACGATTTCCGGCGCATAACAGACTTCTTCTTTGTCGGTGATAACGCCTTTTGCTTTATTATCTTCGATGATGATATCCTTTACCATCGTATTAAACGCCATTTCAACCCCCTGCTCCAATAAGTGCTCCTGAAGGCGGGTGTAGATTTTATAGCCTTCTTCTGTTCCCAAATGGCGGATGGGACATTCGATCAGCTTTAAGTTGGCTCCGATGGCCTTACGTCGGATCTCCTGGATCTCCTTCTGCTTGTCAATGCCGTAAACATTGGTGTCTGCGCCGAATTTCAAGTAAATGTTGTCTGATTCCTTCAGCAGCTCCACTGTTTTATCATATCCAAGTATTTCAGGAAGGTTTCCGCCAACATCGGGAGATAAGGATAATTTTCCGTCGGAAAATGCTCCGGCTCCTGCAAAGCCTGTGGTGATGGAGCATGGTTTGCAGCCTACACATGTTTTTGTCGTCCTCTTGGGACAGGTCCGGTTTTCAATCCGGCGGCCCTTTTCGATCATAAGGATCTTAAGGTCCGGTTTTTTCTCGATCAGCTCATAGGCACAGAAAATACTGGAGGGGCCTGCACCGATGATGATTACATCGTAATTTTTTGAAACATCCTTCATGAACATCACTCCTTTTTCCTTCTAACCCTTATAGTCAACTATTATGGTAGTTGGTAGAAACGCTCAACCGATTATGAACTTATATAAGCGCAACAATTTTATTCTATCATAATGGATACGGAAATGACAAGGGATATCCATGGTTCGGATGAACTTTTTTATATGTATTTTTAAATCCTCCGGTTGATCTTATTTCTCCCCCTATGAAGCAGGCGGTTGATTTGGGATAGGAGCGGAAGGTGATGGGCTGGGATAAATCCTCTTCCGAAACAAAATTATTCTTAGCAATAACTGAAAGAATTTTGTTTTTCAACTGTTTAAAAGCACAAAAGGGCGTGTATGCCTTTACATCTTAATAGGGAACTGTTAAAATAAAAAGCAGCGTTAGACCCCCTATATGGGGAAATCTAACGCTTTTCGGGCGTTTGCAATATCTAAAAAGTCATGAATCGGAACTGTAATTAATATAGACAATAGTAAGGAGAAGCATCATGTATATTATCGCAGGATTAGGAAATCCCACAAGGGAGTATGATAAAACCAGGCATAATGTAGGATTTGAAGCTGTGGACATTCTGGCGGACAAACTGGGAACCAGGGTGACGGAAAAAAAGCACAGGGCATTTTGCGGAACCGGAAGGATCGGATGGGAAAAGGTCATTTTATCAAAACCCCAGACCTTTATGAATTTAAGCGGCGAAAGCATCCGGGCTATGGCAGACTTTTATAAGGTAGAGTCTGACCACATCATCATCATATGCGATGATATCAATTTAGCGGAAGGCCAGCTAAGGATCCGGACAAAGGGAAGCGCCGGAGGCCATAACGGCTTAAAGAACATCATAAGCCATCTGGGAACCCAGGAATTTTTAAGGATCCGGGTGGGCGTGGGAGAAAAACCAAAGGAAATGGATCTGGCGGACTATGTCCTGGGCCGTTTCCCCAGGGAGCAGGAAGCGGTCATGGCCCAGGCCTATAAGGATGCGGCAGAGGCTGCCATCATGATGGTCACAGAAGGAGCGGAAGCGGCAATGAATTATTTTAACAGAAAAAAATAAGGAGATTTCATGAGTGATCTATTTGAAAAACCATTAAGGGAATTAAAGGATTTTGAGGATCTTTCCGGCGACCTGTTAAAAAAGGCCGGCCCTGTTATGGCAAGCGGCTGCATGGATTCCCAGAAGGTCCACTTAATGTATGAAGCGGCAAAGCAGGAAGGCTTAAGGCTGGTAGTCACATATGATGATACAAGGGCAAGGGAAATCTATGAGGATCTGCGGTTCTTTGATCCTGACGTTTGGCTGTATCCGGCAAGAGATCTTCTGTTTTTCAGCGCGGATATTCACGGAAATTTACTGACCAAACAGCGCATGACTGTGTTCCGTCATTTAATGGAAAAATCCTCCGGCTGGGTGGTTACCACCTTTGACGGGCTTATGGACCACCTTCTTCCTCTCCGGTATTTAAAGGAGCAGGTGATGTCTGTGGAAGGCGGCCAGACCATTGATGTGGAAAAATGGAAAAAGCGCCTTATTGAGCTGGGATACGAGCGCATGGGACAGGTGGATGGCATGGGCCAGTTCTCCATCAGAGGCGGGATCATTGACGTGTTCCCTTTGACCCAGGAGCTGCCTGTGCGCATTGAGCTGTGGGATGACGAGGTGGATTCCATCAGGACCTTTGATATTGAGAGCCAGAGATCCATTGAGCAGTTAGACAGCATACGGATCTATCCAGCCACGGAAATGGCCCTGACAGGGGCGCAGATCGAGGAAGGGATCAATGCTCTTGAAAAGGAAGTCAAAAAATATGAAAAGGATTTAAGGGCCCAGTCAAAGATCCAGGAGTCTTCCAGGATCCGTTCCATTATCTCCGAATTTTTAGAGGGGCTTAAGGATGGACTGAGACAGCATGGGCTGGACGGTTATATTCATTATTTCTGCCAGGAGAGCGTGTCTTTTCTGGAGTATTTTCATGGAGAAAATTCCGTGGTATTCCTGGATGAGCCAGAGCGGCTTAGGGAAAAAGGGGAGACAGTGGAAATGGAGTTTCGGGAAAGCATGATCCACCGGCTGGAAAACGGTTACCTTCTTCCGGGACAGACCGGACTTCTTTTCTCAGCAAAAGAAATGCTGGCCAGGGTCCAGACAAAAACTACGGTGTATTTGACCGGCCTGGAGCAGAAGCTTTCCGGGTTTACGGTAAAGAACCGTTACAGCTTTCAGGTGAAAAATGTAAATACCTATCAAAATGGGTTTGAGTTATTAATAAAGGATCTGACCAGATGGAAAAAGGAAGGGTACCGGGTGATCCTGTTATCCGCTTCCAGGACCAGGGCCAGCCGTCTGGCAGGGGATTTAAGGGAGTATGATCTGCGGGCCTACTGTCCCGATGATGGAGGAGGGAACCATGAGGTAAAGCCAGGGGAAATTCTGGTCACCTTCGGAAATCTCCACAGGGGATTTGAATACTCCATGATAAAATTTATCGTCATCACGGAAGGCGATATGTTCGGGGTGGAGAAAAAGAAGAGGAAGAGAAAAAAGACCTCCTATGAAGGGACCAAGATCCAGAACTTTTCCGACCTTTCCATCGGCGATTACGTGGTCCATGAGGACCATGGCCTTGGGATTTACAGGGGCATTGAAAAAATCCAGCAGGATGGAGTTATCAAGGATTACTTAAAGGTGGAGTATGCTGATAACGGAAACTTATATCTTCCTGCCACAAGGCTTGACGGAATCCAGAAATATGCCGGCGCCGACGCGAAAAAGCCAAAGCTGAACCGGCTGGGAGGGGAGCAGTGGAACAGGACCAAGACCAGGGTAAAAGGCGCAGTCAAAGAGATCGCCAAGGAGCTGGTGCAGCTTTATGCTGCCAGACAGCAGACCCACGGGTTTCAGTATGGAGAGGACACGGTCTGGCAGAAGGAATTTGAAGAGATGTTCCCTTATGAGGAAACCGAGGACCAGTGGGATGCCATAGAGGCTGCCAAGTCGGACATGGAGAGCAGGAGGATCATGGATCGTCTGATCTGTGGAGACGTAGGATACGGAAAGACGGAGATCGCATTAAGAGCCGCTTTTAAGGCGGTCCAGGATGGAAAGCAGGTGGTCTACCTGGTTCCGACCACCATTCTTGCCCAGCAGCATTACAACACCTTTGCCCAGCGGATGAAGGATTTTCCTGTCCGGGTAGACTTGATGTCCCGTTTCCGGACTCCCGGCCAGATGAAAAAGACCCTGGAGGATTTAAAGAGAGGCACGGTGGACATTGTGATCGGAACCCACCGGGTCCTGTCAAAGGATGTGCAGTTTAAAGATCTGGGGCTTCTTATCATTGATGAGGAACAGCGTTTCGGCGTGGCTCATAAGGAAAAGATCAAGCAGCTAAAGGATAATGTGGATGTGCTGACCTTAACGGCAACCCCCATTCCCAGGACTCTCCATATGAGCCTGGTGGGGATCCGGGACATGAGCGTGCTGGAGGAGCCTCCCGTGGACCGTATGCCCATCCAGACCTATGTCATGGAGCATAACGATGAAATGGTCCGGGAGGCCATTCACCGGGAACTTTCCAGGGGAGGACAGGTTTACTATGTATACAACCGGGTAAGCAACATTGACGAGGTGGCAAACCACATCGCCGGCCTGGTTCAGGAAGCAGCGGTGACCTTTGCTCACGGCCAGATGCATGAGCATGAGCTGGAACGGATCATGTTTGACTTTGTAAACGGGGAAATCGACGTCCTGGTCTGCACCACCATCATTGAAACAGGCCTTGACATTCCCAATGCCAATACCATGATCATCCAGGATGCGGACCGTATGGGACTTTCCCAGTTATACCAGCTCCGGGGACGGGTAGGCCGTTCCAGCCGCACCTCCTATGCATTTCTCATGTATAAGCGGGATAAGCTGCTGAAAGAGGAAGCAGAGAAACGCCTTCAGGCCATCCGTGAGTTTACGGAACTGGGTTCCGGAATCAAGATCGCCATGCGGGATTTAGAAATCCGGGGAGCCGGAAATGTTTTGGGGGCGGAGCAGCACGGACATATGGAAGCCGTGGGATATGACCTTTACTGCAAGCTCTTAAATCAGGCGGTTTTAGAGCTTAAGGGACAGCGGAAGGAAGAGGAAAGCTATGAGACCGTGGTGGATTGTGATATTGACGCATACATCCCCACTTCCTATATTAAGAATGAATATCAGAAACTTGACATTTACAAACGGATTTCCGGCATTGAGAATGAAGAAGAATATATGGATATGCAGGATGAACTGATGGACCGTTTCGGCGATATTCCAAAGCCGGTTGATAACTTATTAAAGGTAGCCAGCTTAAAGGCTTTGGCCCACAGCGCCTATGTGACCGAGGTGAACATCAACCGCCAGGAGATCCGCCTGACCATGTATAAGAATGCAAAGCTGAAGGTGGAAGGAATCCCAGGGATCATCGATCAGTACAAGGGAGATTTAAAGTTCCAGATGGGAGAAGAACCAAGGTTTATGTATCTTGACAGAAAGAAGAACCAGTCCACCGATGCCATGATCAGCCAAGCAGAGGTGATCTTAAAGCAGATGCTGGAATTGTCTGAAAAAAACGTAAAAATGTAAAAATTAACTTTTAAAACACAAATGATCCGGTTGATTTTTGCCCTTTTTATGATATAATAGTAGTAGAAGAAGGGATTAAGTCCCAGGTGCTTTCTTTGCTTCAAATTTAATGGTTCGGAGAAAGGTGGTAGCTATGGACGTTTTAGGTATGTATCTTCTACAGAGAGTATCAAATGAATTAACAATTCAAAAGTATGGTTCTTTTGAAAACCATTTTGTAACTCCCATTCCAGATAACGCGGCTGCAAAGGCAGCTCATGAAGGCTATTTGTCATCCTCAAAGGAAGTGCACCGGCGTGTCAGACAGGGAGACTTTTAACCTGGGCTGTAAAAACCCCTGCTTCTTCAAGCAATAAGCCAAGTCTGATATAGAAAATCAGGGTTCGACTTTTTTTTAACAGTCGGCCCTGATTTTAAATTTTGGGAAAAATGGCAGACTTAAGTATAATCTGGTGCATTCGTAGCAAAATAATATCAGTGATATTAAAATGCACAAGATGGAGGAATTTTTATTATGAAAGCAACTGGTATTGTAAGAAGAATTGACGACCTGGGACGTGTGGTGATACCGAAAGAGATCAGAAGGACGCTCCGGTTAAGAGAAGGGACTCCGCTTGAAATATTTACAGACAGGGAAGGAGAAATTATTTTAAAGAAATATTCTCCGATGGTAGAACTTACTGCTTTTGCTTCCCAATATGCAGAAGCCATGGCTCAGACTACCGGACTTACCGTATGTATCTGCGACAGGGATCAGATCATTGCAGTGGCAGGAGGATCCAAGAAGGAGCTTCTCCAGAAAACCATCAGCAAGCAATTGGAGAACCTCATCAACGAACGGGCGGCCGTGGTGGCAGGAAAGGATGACAAGGGATTTGTTCCCCTGTCAGGAGAAACCCTGGAAGGGATAACGGCTCAGGTAGTGGCTCCCATCATCTGCGAAGGCGATGCAATCGGAGCGGTGGCTGTATTGAGCAGAGAGCCCAGAGCACGTTTTGGAGATATGGAAATGAAGCTGGCTACAACGGCAGCAGGATTTTTAGGCCGTCAGATGGAAGGTTAACCATGGCCCGGCCAGCATACATGAATCAGGAGGTGAACAAATATGAAGGTTTTTGTACCAGAGGAAGATGATTACAGCGATGGCGACATCCCGGAAATCGATACAGAGCCGTACAAGGATGGATTCTATATTGAACCATTGCCGGAATCGGAAAGACCCAGACGGGATGGCCCCGGAGGAAATTAACCAGATGCTTCTGTAATAATCCATGCAAATATAACTGGGAAAAACACGCTTTGCAAATTTTCCCAGTTATTGCGGCATTCGCCCAATGAATATGCAAACATATTTGTTGGGCTTATTGCTTGCACAAAAAAAGAAACGGAGGGAACACTGGTTTTGTGTTCGGATGCCGTTTCTTTTTTATATATTTATTTGGAATCCATTAATAGATGATCTGGTCTCCGTCCTTGATGCAGTAATTCACCTTTACTCCCAGCTCTTCCATCCATTTCCTGGTTTCCAGAGTCTTCCAGTCTCCGCTGCCGATACCGCCGCCGCTGTCGTTGTTCCACAGCCAGAGAGGGCAGGGCCAAAGGGCGATCTGAGGTTTGATAATGGCATATACATCCCGGTTGACGCCGTACTGGCCGTGGTGGGACATCTGGACAATATCGCTTTTTAAATCCTCTGAGCTGCGCTGCTCAGATAAAAGCTGGCCGGCTTCCGGGCCCATATCACCCAGCACCAGGATGCTCACATTGTTTAAGAAAAATTTATAAGCAACGGAGCTGTTATTGACGGAGGTTGTATCCAGAAGATAAGGGTCATTTAAAACCTTGGCTTTTATCTGCCCCAACTGGATCTCCTGATCTTTCTGTACGGTGTGAAGCTTTTCGGCGGGAAGAGTTGCAAAGGCTGATATCAGACTGTACACCATATCATTCCGGGAAGGCTCAACTTTTTCATACCAGGCCAGATCCGCCAGGGAATAATAGATATTATCAATGGTGATCTGACTGTCCGGGTTCTTAAGAATCTGAACAAGAGCTCCTACATGGTCTGAGTGAGGATGGGTAATAAACCATCCGGATACGTGGCCGCCCTTGGAACGGAGCACTTCCGTTAAGTGGGTGGCATCAATATCCCAGCCGCCGTCAATGACCACAAGGGTTCCATCCTTGTCCTGTAAAATCATGGAAAGCATCTGCCGGTTATCGTAATCCGCAAGCAGGGATAAGCTGCCGCCGTTAAATATTTTGCTGCCTGGTCCGATATTAAGGGACGGTCCAAAGCTCATGCCCCGCATGGTCAAGTCTCCGGCCGGGCTGGCGGGAGTCAGAAGCTCTGTGTTAAATGCAGTAAATACAATGTTTAAAAACAGCATACAAGCTGCTATTTTTTTCCATATGCTAAAATTTTTCATGGCTACCTCCGGTTTCATTAAAAGTCCCCCTTATTATATAGGAACAGGCTCTTTTTTAACAGGGGGAACGAGCAATTGTCAGAAAATCTTCAGAATTAAAAAAGAAAGCATTCTGCTTGTGCTGCGGGCTTATGGTATAATAATCGCAAAAGGAGGGAGAGTCATGTATACTTTCGAAGATTTAGTAAATATTACAAATAAACTGCGGTCCCATGAAGGCTGTCCCTGGGACAGGGAGCAGACTTATGAAAGTCTGAAAAAGTGCCTGGAAGAGGAAAGCGGAGAGGTTCTTAAAGCCATTGATCACAAGGATATGGAAAACCTTTGTGAGGAGCTGGGAGATGTCCTGTTTCTGGTCATGCTGTACAGCCAGATCGCAAAGGAAGAAGGCAATTTTTCCATTGATGATGTGGTGAACGGAACCTGTGAAAAAATGATACGCAGACACCCCCATGTTTTTGGCGGAAAAAGCGAAGGTTTGCAGCAGGAAGGACAGGCTCTTTGGGATGCAATAAAAAAGCAGGAGAAAGCCCGTCAAAAGAGCGAAAAACCTTGACAAAAACGGGAGAAACAGCTATAAATGATATAGTAATCGTGTTATGCGAAAAATCGTAGCCTGGTGCTACATTCTAGGAGGAAGATATCAATGAACAAAGCAGAGTTAATCGCAGCAGTCGCAGAAAAAGCAGAGCTGTCCAAAAAGGATGCAGAGAAGGCAGTTAAGGCTTTGACGGATGTAATATCTGAAGAACTGGTTAAAGGCGAGAAGATCCAGTTAGTTGGTTTTGGTACATTTGAGGTATCTGAAAGAGCAGCAAGAGAAGGCAGGAATCCAAAGAGCGGTGAAGTTATGAACATCCCTGCTTCCAAGACACCAAAGTTTAAAGCTGGAAAAGCTTTAAAGGATATGGTGAACGCTTAATCCATGAGACTGGATAAGTTTCTTAAGGTTTCTCGTCTGATCAAGAGAAGAACAGTAGCTAATGAAGCCTGTGATGCAGGCCGCGTACTTGTCAATGACAAACCTGCGAAAGCTTCCTTAAACATTAAGGCAAGCGATATAATAGAGATCCATTTTGGGACTAGCTCGGTAAAGGTGGAAGTTCTTGATGTGGCGGAAACGGTAAAAAAGGATGAAGCAAAGGAGCTTTACCGTTATCTCTAGCTCACAGTTTGGATACGTACGATAAATTTCAGTAATATTGGAGCGTGCCTCCTAATATACTTTAGACAGGTATATTAGGAGGTTTTTGTATGGAAGAAAAGATGAATATACGCCCTCACAGGCTGACAATAGAAAACAGGGGCTCCGGTACGATGACAGGAATACGGGAAGTGGTGTCCTTTGATGAGAACCAGGTGGTTCTGGATACCGATATGGGGCTTTTGACTTTGAAAGGAAAGGATCTCCACGTCAGCCGCCTGACTCTTGAAAAGGGGGAAGTGGATTTAAACGGCAATATTGAGAGCATCACTTATTCCTCTAATGAAGCGCTGCGCAGGTCAGGGGAATCCCTGATTTCCAGGCTGTTTAAATAAAAAGGAAAGTTGGGTTCGCCCAGGGGGTCAGCGGACGGCTGAATTTTAAGCCCAGCCGGCACTTCGCTTGATGACCCTAAGAAAATAATGCCACAGAAGGAGTCATATGAGCGTTCATATCGTTTATGAAGTAAAACTTCTGCTCTACAGCTTTTTAACAGGCGCAGGGCTAATGATAACATATGACCTGTTACGTATTTTCCGTATTTTTATTCCCCATTCCTATGTGTTTATAGGAATCGAGGACATGATATACTGGGTTTATGCCGCTCTGGTCACGTTTTCCCTGCTGTATGAACAGAATGACGGAGGATTAAGAGGATATGCCGTTGCTGGAGTATTTATCGGAATGCTTTTATATGATAAAATAATAAGCAGACATTTCCTAAAGCTCTTGAAACATTTTCGAAAATATCTTAAAATAAAGATGGACGGTTGTAACCAAAGAAAGAAACGGCGTCAGAGGTGAGTGTATGAACAAAATGGGAAAATCAAGAAGAAAGAGAAAAGATAAATGGGGAAACCGGATGGCTCTGATTGGTATAACCTTTGTTGTGTTCAGCCTTGCCGTGATTGTTACGATTAAAGGAGTCGGGTTAAAGGAAAAGGAGCGGGAATACGAGCTCCGTCTGGAGAATCTTCAGGCCCAGGTGGACAAGGAAGACGAACGGTCCAAAAAATTAGAGGAATACCGGGTCTATGTCCAAACCAAGCAATATATTGAAGAAGTCGCAAAGCAGAAGCTGGGGCTGGTAAAACCTGACGAGATTCTTCTGAAGCCGTCCCAAAGACAGTAAATGCCTGTATGTCCAAAAGGCGTGGACAATAAAGGAGAAACACCCTGCGGGTATCCCTCTATGTCCAAAAAGCGTGGACAATAAAGGAGAAACACCCTTCGGGTATCCCTCTATGTCCAAAAAGCGTGGACAATAAAGGAGAAAGCTGTCGTACGATTTTTGATCATGAGTCAGCCGTTTTGACAAATATTTCCCTTCTGCCTGTATATAATGTGGTTTAAACCATGATACAGGCAGGAGGGATTTTAGTGTTCAGACGTAAGGCGGCACATCACGATATGGCTGATGTGAATGTATATACGGCAAAGAGATTAAACGACATGGCAAACTCTTTGGGAGAGCTTGCCAGAGCTTGTACAGATGACTTGTCAGCAGAACAGGGACTTACTAAGGAAGATGGCATTGCGGCCCTTCAGACGGCCGGAGCCATGGTATGCGCAGGCTGCAACAAATGCATTGTGTATTCCGGGAAAGAACAGGACAATCAATATTATCTGCAATATCTGGTTCGTGCATTTGAACAAAAAGGGAGTGTGGACTACGGGGACATGCCCCGTTTTTTTCTGGAAACCTGTAAAAGGAAGGATGAATACATGGACCAGCTCAACAGGGGCCTTGGAAGGGCTACCATGAATCTGGCCTGGAAAAACCGGTTTTTAGAAAGCCGTGACGCAGTCATTGTCCAGTTCAAGGAGCTGGCTGTGATCCTGGAAGAATTCTCTCATCAGGTAGAGCATTCTGTGGACATCACTCCGGATTGGGAGGATGAAATAAAGCGGGCATTCCGCCGCAACCACATCATCGTTGAAAAGATGCTTATTTTAGAATATGAGAATCACCAGAGAGAGGCATTTCTGACCATGAGGACCATGAACGGCCGGTGCGTGACCGTAAAGGAGGCTGCGGAGATCCTGGAAAAAGCCATAGAGGAAGGGGAATGGACGGTGGCCCCTGACGGCAGGAACTTAGTGACAAAGCAGGCCGACACCATACGGTTTGTTGAAAAGGGAGAGTACCGGGTTCTTTACGGGGTGGCCAAGGCGGTGAAAAGCGGGGAAGAGGTGTCCGGAGATAATTACACCTTTGGACAAGTCCAGCCGGGACAGATCATCATAAGCCTGTCAGATGGCATGGGAAGCGGCAGGGTGGCCGAAGAGGAGAGCAGGCAGGTTATTGAACTGACTCAAAGGCTTTTGGAAGCCGGATTTTCAACCAGGGCGGCCCTTAAGATGGTCAATACAGTCCTGCTTCTGACCGGGATCTCCCAGCATCCGGCAACCCTGGATTTGTGCTGCATTGATCTAAAGACAGGGATCTTAGAGGCCATGAAGCTGGGGGCAGCAGCTACCTATATTCTCAGTGAAAAGGGAGTGGAGCTTCTGGAAGCAGGTGAGGTCCCCATGGGGATCTTAAACCCGGTGGAGCCTGTTCTTCTGTCTAAAAAGCTGTGGGATGATAACCGGATCATTATGGTAAGTGACGGGGTGTTAGACGCCCTTCCTGCGGATGACAAGGAGATGATGCTAAAGGAGTTCATTGCCGGGATGCCGGTAAAAAACCCCCAGGATATGGCAGACAGGGTCCTCTTGTTCGCAAGATCTTTTACCGAACGGGCGGCAGATGACATGACAGTTCTCACTGCCGGAATATGGAAAAGAAAATAATAATTGCAACAGACATGTTTTATGGGTATATTTATAATATAGAGGGGAGAAAATCAACTAAGGAAGGTGGATGAATGTACAGAACGATATTGGATTATATCAGACGGAACCGGCTGTTTGCTCCGGGGGACCGCGTGATCGTGGCGCTTTCCGGAGGGGCCGATTCGGTCTGTCTTCTTGTAGTCTTAAATGAACTTAGGGAAGCGCTGGGGCTGGAACTGAAGGCGGTCCATGTTCATCACGGCTTAAGAGGAAAAGAGGCGGACCGGGACAGGGATTATTCCAGGGAGCTTTCAGAAAGGCTGGGAGTGGCGTTTGCCTGGGTTCAGGTAGATGCGGCCCTTTATGCCAGGGAACATGGGATGTCGGTGGAAGAGGCCGGAAGGCATCTCCGTTACCAGATCTTTGAAAAAGAGCGCCTGGACTTTTCCGGAACAAAAATAGCAGTGGCTCACCATAAAGATGACCAGGCGGAGACCATCCTTTATAACCTGTTCCGGGGGACCGGGCTAAAGGGACTTGGGGGAATACGTCCGCTGCGGGACAGGATTGTCCGCCCGCTGCTGTGTGTTGGAAGAGAGGAAATTCTTGCATATCTGGAGGAAAAAAGGATATCTTATTGTGAGGACTCCACCAATGCCCAGACGGACTATGTGAGAAACCGTATACGGAGCAGGATCCTGCCGGAGATCCGGGAACAGATCAACAGGCGGGCAGGGGAAAATATCCTCCATGCGGGAGAAATGGCTGCACAGGCCGATGCATATCTGGAAAAGCAGGCCGAGGGAATACTAAAGGCCTGGGGAGCAGGGGAAACCCATGAGGCAGGCGCAATGGCAGCCTGTGGAGTTGATGCAAAGGCTCTTTTGGCAGAAGATGACATTATAAGGAACTATGTGATCCGGAGGATGATCCGGTCTGTCAATGAATCCATGAAGGATATTACCATGATTCACGTGGAAAGCGCAGCAGCGCTTCTTTTTGGTTCTGACCGCAGGCAGGTGGATCTGCCCTGCGGGCTTATTGCTGTGCGCACGACCGGGGAATTGTGGATAAAAAGAAAAAAGCAGGAAGAGTTGGTGGATAAGGAAAGGGATTTTCCTCTCCCTGAACTGGATTTTAAGACCTTTTCCTACAAAAAAGGCCAGGAAATTCCCAAAAACGGGTATACGAAATGGTTTGATTATGATAAAATCAAATGTGCACTCTCTGTGAGGTATCGTGAAACCGGAGATTACATGACACTGGCCGGAGGCGGCAGAAAAACAATCAAGGCATTTATGATTGATGAAAAGATTCCCAAAGAGGAACGGGAAAAAATACCCCTGGTAGCGGAAGGTTCCCATGTCCTCTGGGTCATCGGATACCGGATCAGTGAATACTATAAGATAACAGATGATACCCATACAGTAATACAAATACAGTTAAACGGAGGAAAAAACGATGGATGATAAGATACGTATATTGTTATCAGAGGAAGAGGTGGCAAAAAGAATAAAAGAAATCGCAGACGAAATCAGCAGGGATTATAAGGAAAAATCACTTCACTTGATCTGTATTTTAAAGGGAGGCGTTTTCTTTACCTGTGAGCTTGCCAAGCGGATCGAACTGCCCCTTACCATGGATTTCATGTCCGTATCCAGCTACGGTGCCGGAACGGTATCCAGCGGAATCGTCAAGATCACCAAGGACCTTGATGATCCTATCGAAGGAAAGGATGTATTGATTGTGGAAGATATTATTGATTCCGGCAATACCCTGGCCTATCTGATCGAGGTGTTAAAGCAGAGGAACCCAAACAGCATCGAGCTTTGTACTCTTCTTGATAAACCGGAGCGCCGGGTGAAGGATCAGGTCAAGGTAAAATATACCTGTTTTACCGTGCCGGATCAGTTTATTATCGGATATGGCCTGGATTACGATCAGATATACAGGAATTTACCATATATTGGAGTTATAGAACAGCAATAAGGAGGCAGCATGTTGAAACAACAGCAACCATTCAGAGGTTTGGGATTTCTGCTCCTTCTGGTTATCATGCTTATATTTGCCAGTAGGCTGCCCCAAAAGAGTGCGATCATTACCAACCAGGAGCTTATGCAGGCCATTGATAATGGGACCATAACCTCAGCTACCATCAGGCAGAACGACCCGCCCCCAACGGGAAGGATTGAGATGGCCATGACTGATGGTTCATCAAAACAGGCCAATGTGTCTAATGTCATTGAGATTCAGGATCGTTTGGACCGCAATGGAGTCACCTATACGGTGGATGCAGTACAAAAGGAAAATTTATTCCTGACCATTACGCTTCCGTTAATCCTGACGGCAGTAGTATTAGTTTTTCTGTTCATGCTGATGAATGCCAGAGCAGGGGCAGGAAGCGCTAATTCCAAAATGATGAATTTTGGAAGGAGCCGGGCTCATCTTGCAAAAGACGCAAACAAGGTGAACTTCGGTAAGGTAGCAGGGCTTGAAGAAGAAAAAGAGGAACTGGAAGAAGTGGTTGACTTCTTAAAGAATCCTCAGAAGTATACCAGCGTGGGAGCCCGTATTCCCAAGGGGATCCTGCTTGTGGGACCTCCCGGAACAGGAAAGACCCTTCTTGCAAAGGCAGTGGCAGGAGAGGCAGGAGTGCCGTTTTTCTCCATTTCCGGCTCTGATTTTGTGGAAATGTTTGTAGGTGTGGGAGCTTCCCGTGTAAGAGATTTATTTGAAGAAGGGAAGAAACATGCGCCCTGTATCATATTCATTGATGAGATTGATGCGGTAGCCCGCCGCAGAGGTACTGGTATGGGCGGCGGACACGATGAGAGAGAACAAACCTTAAACCAGCTTCTTGTAGAGATGGATGGCTTTGGGATCAATGAAGGAATCATCGTTATGGCAGCCACAAACCGGGTGGATATTTTAGACCCGGCGATCCTGCGTCCCGGCCGTTTTGACCGGAAGGTGGGAGTGGGAAGACCTGATGTGAAAGGAAGAGAGGAAATCCTCAAGGTCCACTCCAAAGAAAAGCCTTTGGCAGAGGATGTTGATTTAAGGAGGGTTGCCCAGACAACGGCCGGATTCACTGGTGCGGATTTAGAGAACCTCATGAATGAGGCAGCCATCTATGCGGCCAGACACAGCAAAAAGTTCATTAACCAGGCTGACGTTGACAAGGCCTTTGTAAAGGTAGGAATCGGGGCTGAGAAAAAGAGCAAGGTAATAACCGAAAAGGAAAAGAAAATCACGGCTTACCACGAAGCAGGCCATGCGATTTTGTTCCATCTGCTTCCTGATGAAGGTCCGGTGCATACGATTTCCATCATCCCTACGGGAGTGGGGGCAGCCGGATATACCATGCCATTGCCTGAAAATGACCATATGTTCAACACCAGGGGCAAGATGCTTCAGGACATCATGGTGGATCTGGGCGGAAGGATAGCAGAGGAGCTGATTTTCGGTGATATCACTACCGGAGCGTCCCAGGATATCAAGCAGGCCACAGTCACGGCCAGAGCCATGGTGACCCAGTATGGAATGTCTGATAGGGTGGGCATGATAAATTATAATAACGATGGTGATGAAGTCTTTATCGGCCGGGATTTGGCCCATGCCAAGAGCTACGGCGGCCAGGTCGCTGATACCATTGACAACGAAGTAAAACGGATCATTGATGAGTGCTATGAAAAGGCAAAAGAGATCATCTTAAAGCATGAGGAAGTGCTCCACGCCTGCTGTAAGCTGCTCATGGAAAAAGAAAAGATTGGCCAGCAGGAATTCGAAAGTTTGTTCTCTGCAGTAGCGGAAGGCTAAAAGCCCTCTGCAGGCTTAAATGGGATAGAAGGGCAGAATCCGGGAAAATATCTAAGTTTTTTCCTGGATTCTGTGCTTTTTTGTATTTAGTGCAGAGGCGGAAAAAAAATGCATAAAAAATCATAAGTAAAAAAATGATGTTTGTGCACACTTATTTTCATAGTCGTGGTATAGTAATAATCGTAAACCCCCCCAATACATTATATAGTTTTTGCTACACCCCATAAGAAACGAAATACCTTCTCCGAAAAAACGGTCAGCCGCCCCGCTGACCGTTTTTTCTGCCTTTTACTTAATAAGGCGGGGTTGTATATTTTGATTCAATCGGATAAAATAGAATGTATAGATGACGAGAAAGGAAATGAAATTATATGTGCTTCCAGGCTGAGGCGTTAAATAGAGATGCGTTATTTACTGATGAGACAGAAAGTTTCCGATTCCCGGCAGAACCCGGTATGGGGGATGATGTGATCCTATTTTTTCGGACAGCAAAGGATGATGTGGACCAGGTCTGTTATATCCAGGAAGGGCTAAGTGGAGAAACAGCCATGGAAAAGGCAGAGTCTGACGGGCTGTTTGATTATTATAAACATAGATTGACGGCAGTGCATGAAAAAATCAGCTATAGCTTTAAGGTGGTCAAGGGCCAGGAGGTCTGTTACTATAACCGGCTGGGCGTTTCCGGGGAGAATCAGGAAGGGGTTTGCTTTCGCATAGTCCCTGATTTTTCTACCCCTGACTGGGCCAAGGGAGCCGTCATGTACCAGATTTATGTAGACCGGTTCTGCAACGGAGATGTGGCCAATGACGTGGTGGACAGGGAATATGTATACATCGGCCGTCCTGTATCCCATGTAGAGGACTGGGGGAAATATCCCAACCAGATGGATGTGGGGGATTTTTATGGCGGTGATCTGCAGGGGGTATGGAATAAACTGGACTACTTAAAGAACCTGGGAGTTGATGTGATCTATTTTAATCCGATTTTCGTATCTCCCTCCAATCATAAGTATGACTGTCAGGATTACGACCACATTGATCCCCATTATGGCGTGATCCTTAAGGATGAAGGGGAGCCGGTGGCTCCTGATGCCGGGGATAACAAGGCTGCCACAAAATACATGATCCGGACAACGGATAAGGAGAATTTAGAAGCCAGCAATGAATTTTTTGCCCGGTTTGTGGAAGAGGTGCACAAACGGGGGATGAGAGTGATTCTGGATGGGGTGTTTAACCATTGCGGCTCTTTTAATAAATGGTTGGATGGAGAGCGGATTTATGAAATGTCCGGAAGGTATGAGCCGGGAGCCTATGTGTCAAAGGACAGTCCTTACCGGACATTTTTTAAATTTTATGACGAGGAAGCATGGCCCTATAACAGCTCCTACGATGGCTGGTGGGGGCATTCCACCCTTCCAAAACTCAATTATGAAGATTCCCGGACTTTGTATGAATATATTCTGGGTATGGCCCGCAAATGGGTTTCCCCGCCCTACAATGTAGACGGCTGGCGCCTTGATGTGGCGGCTGATTTGGGCCACAGCAGCGAATACAACCATAAGTTCTGGAGGGATTTCAGAAATGCGGTAAAGGAGGCCAATCCGGAGGCTATTGTGCTGGCGGAGCACTACGGAGATCCATCAGGCTGGCTTCAGGGGGACCAGTGGGATACGGTCATGAACTACGATGCCTTTATGGAGCCGGTGACCTGGTTCCTGACAGGTATGGAAAAGCACAGCGATGAAAGTAACCCCAGTCTGTTTGGAGACGGAGAAAGCTTTTTTAAGTCCATGAATTATCATATGAGCCGCATGATGACAGGCTCTGTCCAGGTAGCCATGAATGAGCTGTCAAACCATGACCATTCCCGTTTTATGACCAGGACCAACCGAAAAGTGGGGAGGATCTCCACTCTCGGCCCGGAAGCGGCTTCCCAGGGCATCAATAATGGGATTTTCCGGGGGGCAGTCATGATTCAGATGACCTGGCCCGGCGCTCCCACGATTTATTATGGAGACGAGGCAGGGGTCTGCGGATGGACGGATCCTGATAACCGCAGGACCTATCCCTGGGGCAGAGAGGATTTAGAGCTCATTGAATTTCACCGGTACATGACAGGCCTTCACCACGGCATACCGGCACTGCGCCTTGGGTCCTTAAAGCAGCTTCTGGCCGGGAGGCATCTGATCTCCTATGGCCGTTTCTGCAAGGACAGCATTTGCGCCGTGGCGGTCAATAATCTTCCGGAGGAGCGGCAGGTCATGATCCCTGTGTGGCAGTTGGGAATGAAGGACGGGGAAACCATGTCCCGCTATATGCTGACCTATGAAAATGGGTACAATGTAGGGAAGGTCACCTATGAGGTGGAGGACGGTCAGGTGCTCGTCTCCATGCCGGGAACCAGCTCTCTTCTGCTGGTGGCTGACCGGGATTAAAAATCACTTTTTTTTACAAAAAAACCTTGATTTTTTAATACCCCTGTGATAAAATAACACTCGCTTGCTTAATAAAAAGCATGGGTGGATTCCCGAGCGGCCAAAGGGGGCAGACTGTAAATCTGTTGTCGACGACTTCGAAGGTTCGAATCCTTCTCCGCCCAGTCCGTACCGTTGGAAAGAAGTAAACGGTATATGAGAATGCCGGCGTGGCGGAACTGGCAGACGCACAGGACTTAAAATCCTGCGGGACTAATCTCCCGTACCGGTTCGATTCCGGTCGCCGGCATGATGAAAGAGAGTTATCGTATGAGAAGATACGGCAGCTCTCTTTTTTGCATGTCATATAAGGAAAAAGAAGGAGGAAAACAGGGGAGAAATTGATTTTTTACCAGTTGTTTTCCGGTGTTTGTAAAAAAATAAACAAGTTATTGTAAAATATTGGTAAAACCTATATAGTTATCTAAAAATTGTCCGATATACCCATTGAGCCGCTGTGAATAGGAACCACAGAGGAATAAACCGGATATGGGAGGACAACTAGATATGAAAAGAAAATACAGGGGAATAAAGAAAGAACTGGTGACATTTACAATGGCGTGTATCATTACCATTGTATTGGTGCTGTCCGCAGGCTCCATTTATTTGACTTATGATACTACCAGAAGGTCTCTGGCAAAAAGCTTAAAGGAAACTTCGGAACTGGTCTCTGAAAAAATAACCCAGCAGCTAAAGGAGTATTCCATCATATCCGAATCAATTGCCCTTTATATGAAAGGAAATGTGCAAAAAAATGGCAATATCAACATATTTTTAAGAATCTCATGTTCCCAGTACGGTCTTAAAAATATCGATATCATATCCTCTGGCGGGCTGTCCGTTGTCAATGGAAAATCCTATGAACAGGACAATGCGTACCTACAGGCCAAAAAAGGGAACCCTTTTCTGTCAGATCCTATGATCCGTAAAGATTCTGTGTCCTTTGAATACGCTTACCCTTATGACGACCTGGTCATTATGCTGGAATTTCCATATTCTGTTTTTGAGACAATCATCGCTGATACAAAGCTTGGAGATACGGGGAGCACTTATATCCTGAACCATGAGGGGACGAAAGTGGCTCACGAAGATTTTTCCCTGGTATTATCCGGACAAAATGATACGGAGGCCGCAAAAAGCGATCAGGCTGTATATGGAGAGATTGCAAAGCTGGAAACGGCAATGATCAGGGGGGAAACCGGCTTTGACTTCTACCGATGGAACGGAGAAAAAAAGTTTGGTTCCTATACTCCTGTAAAGGACACCAATGGCTGGTCTGTAAATGTGACGGCCTCAGAATCGGAATTTATGTCCGGCGTCATGACCTCCATGTTAAATGCCGTTATTCTGGGAGTTGTCTCTTTGATTCTTGCGGTTTTTGTCATGCTACGGATCACCAACCGGATTACAAAGCCCATGGGCCAGGTGGTTGATGCCATTGACAGTCTGTCTGCCGGAGATTTGAGCATGGAGCTTCACATGGAGCGCAGGGATGAAATCGGAAGCATGGGGGAAAAGGTCAATGAAATGGCAGGAACATACAGAGATATCATCTGGGATATTTCCCGGTTTTTGCAGGAGATTTCCTATGGGAACCTTACGGTCCAAAGCGGTTGCGGATATCCGGGCGAATTTAGCGGCATACGCAGTTCCATGGAAATGATCGCTTCCCGCTTAAATGATACCATAATAAATATCCGTTCCTCCGCCGAGGAGGTTAATTATGGAGCCGGGCAGGTTTCCGCCGTTTCCCAGGCCCTTGCCTCCGGAGCAGCCCTGCAGGCAGAAACGGTGGAGGAACTGAATGCTTCCATTGCCAATGTTTCCGAAAAAGCCGTAAAAAATGCGGGCCATGTGGGAAATGCTTCAGATTATGTCAACCAGTCCGGGGCAATGGTCAGTGCAGGGAACCGGCATATGGAGAGCCTTGATGCAGCCATGAAAGAAATAAGCCTGTTTTCTGAACGAATATCCGGGATCACAAAGATGATTGAAGATATTGCGTTTCAGACTAATATTTTAGCCTTAAACGCTGCTGTGGAGGCTGCCCGTGCCGGAGATGCAGGCCGGGGATTTGCGGTTGTCGCAGGAGAGGTGCGGAGCCTGTCGGCTAAATCCGCTGAGGCTGCAAAACAGACGGCCCAGTTGATCGGGCATACGGCAAAGGCGGTTTCAGAGGGAATGAAAAAGACCAATGAAACGGCAGAGATTCTTAAGGAGATTGCCGAAAAATCCATCCTTCTGGAACAGGTGATCCAAGAGATCCAATCCGCCTCCCTGGAGCAGGCGCAGACCATGGAACAGATCAGGGATGGGCTGTCCCAGGTATCAGCCGTTGTTCAGGCCAATGCTGCAACCGCCCAGGAAAGCTCCTCCTCCAGTGAAGAACTGGCAGCCCAGGCCGGGATTTTAAGGCAGGAAGTTTCAAAATTCAAATTGTGGGAAGGATCTGTTCCCCATGACGATGATGAGAATGAAAAGTGTGACGAGGGAAAGAATGAAAAATGTGACGCTGGAAAGAAGATTGAAAACACGTGATTTTATGATGGATCCGCTTTTTAAGGGACTTTGTCAACACATCGAACCCGCCCCGAAATGATTGAATCTTCCAAATCCATATTATTTCTATCCAGTGAACTACACATAAAACCTTATTCTATCTTTATCGGTGGGAATGCCGTTAAACACTTTACGCCATTCTCCGTCATGGAATAATTCATATTGTTCGAAAGCGCAGGGCAGTCCATTTGCAGAAAGTATGTCGCTGTTATCCATAAGCTGAAAATGTAAATGGGGAGAAAAAGAGTTGCCGGAATGACCTACTTTACCAATAACATCACCTTTCTTCACACTTTGCCCCGCCGCAACCTTAACGGACCCTTTTTGAAGATGGCAAAATCCGGCATATACATTCTCTTCACATTTCATAATGATGTAGTTACCGGCAACAGACTGTATATTGTCTTTGTAGGGGTTAAAGGTATGCGCACTTTTTATAGCAACAAATAGATCTGCAAATAAATGGGCTTTGGTTCTTTCCTTATAATCATCTTTGGCGTGAACAATTATCCCATCGCAAGGAGCATGTACTTCTTGCCCCCAACAATAACATTTGTTTAAGGGAACTCCAAAAAGAAGATACCGCAGCCAGTGAATGCCATAGCTGGGCCAACCTTTTCTTTTCCAGTCCACTTGCAAAAAATCATAAGCGTATCTTGTTCCCAATCGGTTCGTCCCATGGCTTGGAATCCTTTTTCCCGGAGTGTTAGGAGAAAGCCACTCTCCTCTCAAAGGGAATTCCATTATTATAGGTTTGCGTATTTCCTTCATTCCGTACCTCCCAAACTGTTGATAATATCCTGGACTTTAATATTAAGATTGCGATATCGTGTACCACCAGAATCAGCAATTGCAAAGAATTTCCTGTGGAGGAAAAATAAAAAAATCTTATCCATCACTCCTGCCCCCTGCCTGGCTCATAGAATACTTTTCTAAGCTCCTCAAAATATCCATCAAGTTTTCCTGCAATGAGTTCATAATTCAAAGCAGAATATTCTGAATTTCTAATATCATCTAATATTTCATTAGTAAATCCAACATTAGCCCAAAGGATTAATTGTTTGCACTTTTCAATGTCCAACCCTGCTCTAAATTTAGATTCATCAATTATTTCAAATATGTGAGTACAACATGAAAATTGCTTTTTAATAACTCTTTTTTCCAGTTCTTTGTTTACTTCATCAGAGTTAGCTGCAGTGGAAAGTTTGTTAAACTCAAAAATCCACGGATATTGTTTTAATAATTCAATTTGAAGAAGATACGATTGACGTAGCCTGTTAAAAATATCCTTTTCTGTAAAATCAATTTTCCTATAATATTCTTTATCAAGAAGTTCAGCAAAATAGTCATACACACACAGAAAAAGTTCCTGTTTATTATTCACATAATGAAACATCAGGGCCTTAGAAATCCCTGCTTCTTTTGCAATTACATTTGTTGAGGCATTGTCGAATCCTCTTAATGCAAATTCTTTTAAGGCGGCATTTAAGATAGCATTGCGCCTTTGAGGTTCTAAATCCAATAATTTTGTAGTCATAGGAGATTATCCTTCCTTCCGTTTACCTGATAGGTCAATTTCATTATACCCTCATTTACCTAAAAGGTCAATGACGAGATTTTCTTCTAAACGTGTATTGATTTGAGTATTCCCTAAAGGGCAAGCAGGGCAAATGTGCCTTGACCCCGGCTATGTTGCGTCATGGCGCAGCAGCGTAACAAGTCCTGCAAGGTGTTTTAAGAGTTTTTAATACTGTTCCTATAGTACACCATAGCCTTTTTGCAGTTCCATAATTTCAGGTTGATAGACATTGTGCGCTTGTGTGTGTTTGACTATTTGTGAAAGATTATTAACAATATCTGTGTTGCAGGGATATGAGCTCTTTTGAGGGAGCAAGGTCAACATTAAGCGGGCAGCCAGCGCTGCAGCATCAACAGTCAGAGGTGTACATTTATCATAAGGCAATGGAAGAGCAAATAACAGAATAATAAAAGATAATTGGACTAAGCAAAAAACCAAAAGAATATGGCCTTACTTAGTCCAAAATTTTATTCTGATTATGTATTTTACTTTTTACGCAGCAAATAATCCTTCGGAGAATATCCAAACATTTTTTTAAAGCGTTTGCTGTAATAAAAAGCATCTGTATATCCTACCAGCTCCGCAATGTCCGATATCTTATATTGATTGGATTCCAATAATTTCTTAGAAGCTTCCATACGGATAATGGTAATGTACTGGAGCAGGGATTCATTATTTACTTTTTTAAAGACACTGCCCATATAGGAAGGGTTTAATTGAAATATGTTCGCAAGCTGGGTGACGGTTAATTCCGGATCGGAATAATGTTTATCAATATATGCAATGATTTTTTTGCTTAAGGAGAGGTCGGAAGGGATGGCTTCATTTTCAGTCATGCATAACCGCCCATATGCAAGAATGGTACTTTTTAATTGGTTCAGCCGATATTCTTCATCAATGATCAGGGACGCAGATTCGGCCAAGTTGTGATTGAATTCTACCTGGTTGCCATAATGGATATGATAAGTAGTAAAAAATTCCGTAACGATTAAGTATAGGTATTTCACATCATGTGTTTCTTCTGCCGGTTGAAACAGGTTTTGGATATAAGCTTCCAGCCCCTTTGGATCCTTGCTGTTTAAATGATATAGAATCCTTTGCCTTACCTTAGATAAATCAGCAGATCTATTTTCCCAAGTAAGCTCTTCTGTCAGGATAAGCTTTGATTCAGGGCTAAAATACCGGTGGTTGAGGGCATATAAGTTTTTCCTATAATAAGGCAGCCAGGATTCTGTCAATGGGATACAGTCTCCCAGAGCTAAAAATGTGTAGGAACGGCTTTCTGGCATATAGTTTTCCAAAACTTCTTTTAATTGCTGCCTTTCCTCTTTCTTATGAAGAAAAAATTGTATGGTATAGGCATAATCCGATTCCTTAAAATATTCACAATCCAATCCATGACAACGGATCCCGGCTGCCAGTTCTGTAATAAAGTCTTCACGTTCTTCATGGATAAAAGCACTTAGATAAAGGGTGTAATCAAAAGCTGCAACCTCGGGATATCTGGCCGTTAATTGTTCAATACTTTGATAACCATTTAGGACATTGGATAGATAAGTGCATTTTTCAAAGTGATAATACTTTTGAATTTGTTTCTGTTGTTTTTTTAACAATTCTATTTTTCCTTTGCTATCCTTTAAAACAGCGGCTAAAGTGGAAGCATCCACAGGCTTTAATAAGTAATCCATGACTCCGAACCGCATTGCGGAGCGCGCATATTCAAAGTCATTATAACCTGATAATAGGATAATTTTGGTAGAAGGGTAATTCCGGTATACAGATTCCGCCACTTCAATTCCATTCATACGGGGCATTTTAATATCCAGCAGGATAAGGTCAACAGGATGATGTCTTAATAACTCAAGAACTTCTATTCCGTTTTCGGCTTCCCCTATAAAATGAATGGCCAGTTCTTCCCGTGGAATGATTTTCATAATTCGTTGTCTGATAAAGTACTCGTCATCAGCAACTATAATATTAAGTGGCATCAGTGGATACCTCCTTTTTTCCAATGGTTATGGTAGAGATACAGCCGCCCTGTGAGTGATTGGCAATGGTAATTCCATATTCACTGCCGTAATAGAGTTGGATTCTCTGGTGAATATTTTTGATGCCAAAATGGGCATTTCCCCTAGTCCATATGTTTTCATAACTTTCTTCCCGGATTCCAATTCCATTATCCCGGATAGTGAATAAAATAGAATCGGAAGTTTCGGTCACAAGAATATCTAATTGACCCTTTCCATTCAGCTCTTTGATTCCGTGATAGATGCTGTTTTCCACAATAGGCTGCAATAAGAGCTTGAGGCAGGCATAGTCTGATATTTTTGAATCACAGGTGATATGAAAGTTGAACCGGTTATAGTATCTTACTTTCATAATTCTTAGATATGCTTCGGTAATCGCCAGTTCTTCCCGTACAGTAATATGAGTGTGACCGTTACTCAGGCCCTGACGGTAAAACGCAGAAAGATTCATGACCAGGTCAATGAGAGTCTCCTTTTCATCTATTTCCGCAAGAGAACAGATATTGTCCAGAGTATTATACAAAAAATGCGGATTTACCTGCTGCTGAAGCAGGTCCAGGGCTATTTTATTCTTCATTTTTTCGGAATTCAGTAAATCATTTTTCAACTTTTTCTGAGCAATAATCATGCTGTTGAATTCCTCAAATAGAAGACCGATATCACTATCGTTATAGGATTCATTAAATGGAATCCATTCTCCCTCCTTTACTCTCTGGGTGTGGGAGATCAATTGGTAGATGGGAGAGGTAATTGTACGGGAAACCTTGCGGGAGACATTCAGGCAGGCAATAATACAGAGCAGGGCCATAATGACGGATATTCCCAGGGTGGTAAAGGTTGGTTGTAAAAAATAGAGCAGATTGATTTCATTGACGAGATACCAGTTCAGTGCAGGAAAATGTTTTGAAAAAATAATCGTCCTCGTAGTCAGCTTGTAATTGCTCCGGTTCATATGGAGGAATTTCCCCACATTCTCATAGCGCCTCATTAATGGGATGGAGCCATCTGAGCTTTGTACGTTGCCATCTGAGTCTACAATAAAAAGCCTGCTGAAATTACTTGCATTATCCTTATAGATATCTGAAATCGTACTTTCGGGAATGGCAATTTCCACATATCCAAGCATGGTACCTGTGGAGCTGCTATAAAACGGCAGAATGAGAGACAGGGCATGTATCTCAGTGTAACGCTTCTTGTTGGAATATTTTATCTTTGGTATCCAGATTTTCCGGTCTGCTGCAGAAGTATCCCAAAGATTTGAGGGGTAGGGATATATTTCTGTGGTAGCAATCAGAGCATGTTCCGGTGAGTAGATACTGACAGAATGGATAAAAGGAGTAGACTGGATGATATGGTTGATTTCCGATTTCAGATTCATCTGGTCAATGGCATTAAACTCCTTGTTATTGTTGTTGAATTTAGATACAATGGCCTGTACGCTGTGATCCGTTATAATGGTTCTGGAATAATTATTGGCAGATGCCAGGTAATAATCCAGTTGATTGGAAATGTAATCCAATTGCCGGACCGCGGAATAAGTCTCTAATGCCAGTGTGTGTTTATAAAATACGACAGAAGTACTGATCAATAATATTATGATGAATAACAGCAGTGTCTGAAACATAGACCGGAAAAATCTTGAATTAATGGAAGTCATTTTTTGAGCCTTCATATGATTCCCTTCTGTATGGCAAAGTGTTGTTTTGATTTCATGGAAGATTTAGATATAATAGTAATATTAGTATATTTTATTGGCGATGTCCACATTGAAATTGTATATTTGAACCAATATGTAGCTAATTTTGGAAAGTAATATGTAAAATATACATAAAAACCATAAAATGACCATTCATTGTATCGTGATATTTATCTATAATGGGATTGTAAAGAGGGATTAAAGTTAGAAATAAAGGGAGGAAACTAATTATGAAAGTAAAAAGAGTAATGGCTCTTGTATTGGCAAGTGTACTGAGCTTTTCTATGCTGACAGCCTGCGGGGCTAAAACAGACAGCGTCAGCAAAGAGTCAGGTGATGGAAAGGTTACGATCAGACTTTTAACAAGAATGGCAGGAACTACAACTCAGGTAGGTATTTATAACGATATTATCAATGAATTTAAAAGTAAACATCCGGAAGTAACCATTATTGACGACTCCCAGGGGGATGAATCGGCATTTAACAATATCCTTACTACTGATATTGCTTCCGGAACCATGGCTAACATCTTCCGGATCCAGGGTGTTGCAAATCTTTCCGACTATATTGATAATGGCTTATTATTAAATCTTCAGCCATATCTTGATGGAGATAAAGAATGGAGCGGTGGATTTACGGAGGGTTCCCTTTCCTATTATCAGGTACCGGGACATGAAGGCACTTATGCAATTCCAATGGAATCCGGCCTGATCGGTGTATATTATAATGAAGAGCTTTTAAAGAAAGCAGGAGTAGAAAAATTCCCGGAGACCTGGGAACAGTTGTTAGCCGCAATTGCAAAGCTAAAAGAAAACAAAATTATCCCAATAGCAATGGGGGCCCAGTCAACTTATATGGCGGGTCACTTACATGACCAGATCTTCTACAAATGGATGGGAACAGAAGCAGCTAAATTATTAGGAAACAGAGAGATGAAGTGGACTGACCAGGGCGTGGCTCAGACATTGCAGTTTGAAAAGGATTTAATTGATGCAGGTGCATTTGATCCAAGCGCCGCAGGTATCACAGATAATATTGCTTTGACTCAATTTCAGCAGGGAGAAGCTGCAATGGTTATTACCGGACCTTGGAATATCAGTACATTTGCAGATAAAACCGCAACTCCTGTGTCAGATAATATTAAGGTTGCAAAGTTCCCTTATTTTGAAGAAAAACCTGAATTTAAAAATCAGGATATGCAGATTTTAAGTCCTTATATGGTAAGCGGTAAATTAGAAGGAAAAGAATTAGACTTGACGATTGAATTATTAAAGATGTTAACCGGTAAAGAAGCAGCTAAGAGATTTGCAGAAGAAGCGGCTTTCTTAATTCCAAGAACAGATCTGGATTTAGATACGTCAAAATGTACCGACTTATTTATCCAGAATGTAGAGGTTGGAGGAACTTCTGAAGGCATCGGCGTTGATGTGTTCGACTTTGATCCTTTGGCGTCCATGCAGGATCGAACAAGAAATTCAATTGTAAGTCTGTTTACAGGAGCATCTGCCCAGGATGCGGCAGCAGAAATCCAGGCTGAGATTGATCATGCAAAATAAATGATCTGGAATTTCACAATTCATTTCTAAATTTAAAATTGAATTGTGAAATTCCTTTTTATTATAAGGAGGGATTTCATTGATAAAATTAAAAAACAGAAAAATGAAAGTGTACATAGCACTGTTTTTGCTGCCGGCATTGATTGCATATCTTTTATTTCAAATTGTACCTTTAATTCTGGCGTTTTACTTTTCACTGGTTGAGTGGAATGGTATCTCAGGTGCGGCGCTGAAATTTGTGGGACTTAAAAATTATATTGATGCTTTTCATAACGCAGACTTTTTACTGTCCGTCAAAAATATGATAAAAATGGTATTCTTCAGTGTACTGTTCCATACGCCGATTGCTTTATTAACGGCAGTTGCCATTAATACCAAATGTAAGGGATACCGGGCGTTTAAAGCTCTCTTTTTTGTACCTACGGTTTTTCCGTTAACTTCCGTAGGTCTGATGTGGTACTTTGTGTTCATGCCCACCGGCTCCCTCAATGCTTTGTTAAAGAGCACCGGTCTGGCCCATAAAGTGATTCCCTGGCTGGTGGATCCTGCAACTGCAATGAATACCATTATTTTTGTTAATATATGGGCAGGTATCGGCTACTACATGGTCATCCTTCTTGCGGGACTTACGACCATTCCTGATGAACTGTATGAGGCAGCCTCCATTGACGGAGCTACTGCCGTTCATAAATTCTTTGAGATTACGGTTCCTATGTTAAAATCTACAATTTCCATGTGCATTTTAATGGATATTATCGGCTCTGTTAAAGTATTTGACCTGGTATTTGCCATGACCGGCGGAGGGCCGAACGGCCTGACCAATCTTCCTACAACATTAATGTACAATGAAGCATTTAAATACAGCCATTATGGACTTGGAAGCGCCATTGGCATTATTATTCTCATCGCCTGCCTGGCAGGAACATTAGGAAGTAATATGATAATGTCCAGAAAACATGATTAAGGGGGAAAACTATGAAAAAAACAGAATCAAAGAACAAGCCTGGTAAAGTCATCATGTACATCTATCTGCTGGTGATGACAGCGGTATTTGCCATGCCTATGGTTTTTACCTTATTGTCCTCTGTGAAAACAAAGCTTGAAATCTTTTCAGACCCATTTGCGCTGCCAAAGGTGCCGCAGTTTGTCAATTATATAGTAGCCTGGAAAGAAGCCAATATGAGCCGGTATTTTATCAACAGCATCCTGCAGGCCGGTACTACTGTTATTATATTGGCAGTCATGGCATCCATGGCAGCCTATGTTCTGTCCAGATTCGATTTTAAGGGAAATAAGTTTCTGCTTTTATTCTTTACCCTGGGAATGATGGTTCCCATGCATACGGTATTGGTGCCGGTTGCCTATATTATAGGTGCCCTGAATTTAAAGAACAATATACCGGCTTTGATTTTGATCTATGTATCGTTTAGTCTTCCTTTTAGTATTCTGGTTATGACTAATTTTATGAAAGGCGTCAACCGTTCTCTGGAGGAAGCGGCAGTCATCGACGGTGCAACGTATTTCCAGGTATATAGAATGGTAATGCTTCCCCTTTGTATTCCTGCCTTATCTACTATTTCAATCTTTAATTTCTTATCAGCCTGGAATAATATTTTATTTCCCCTGTTGTTTATCAATGATAAAAAATTAAAACCCATTTCTCTGGGGCTGCTGAATTTTAACGGCGAAAGAGGAAGTGATTATGGCCCTTTAATGGCGGCTATTGTGATTACGGTAGCATTGCCTCTGATTCTTTATTTATTATTCCAGGAAAAAGTAGAGGGCGGACTGGCAGCAGGAGCTGTAAAAGAATAAAGAGTAATCAGATCAGGAGGATAAGCAATGAGCGATTTAAGATTCAGACAGGTTCATCTGGATTTTCACACCAGTGAATATATACCAGAGGTCGGAACAGATTTTAATGGGGAAGAATTTGCCGGTAGACTTGAAAAAGCCAATGTGGATTCCGTTACCTGCTTTGCAAGATGCCACCATGGATGGCTGTATTACCCGTCCAGAAAACATGCAGACCTCATCCATCCCGGCCTTACCAATCATAATCTGTTAATAGACCAGATAAAGGCCTGCCATGACAGGGGAATCAAAGTGCCGGTTTATACCACTGTACAATGGGACGGCCGCATTATGGGGGAACATCCGGAATGGCTTTCAGTAGATGAGCAGGGAGATTATATCAATACTCAGAATGTAAAAGAGCCTCATTTTTATCATACAATTTGTTTAAACAGCGGCTACCGTACTTTCTTTAAAGAGCACCTCCATGATATTATGGATGTGATAGGGGTGGAGAACATTGACGGATTCTTTATGGACATTTTATTTCAGGTGGATTGCTGCTGTGGCCATTGTAAAAAGAAAATGGAGGAGCTGCATCTGGACAGCAGCAAAAAAGAGGTAAGATTAAAGTATTCTCTGCAAATGTTAGAGGAATTTAAAACAGAAATTACAGCGGTTATTAAAGAGAGAGCTCCCAAGGCATCTGTTTTCTATAACAGCTCTCATGTAGGGCCGGCATCTAAGGATAATTTTAAAGAGTACAGCCATCTGGAATTGGAATCCTTACCAAGTGGAGGCTGGGGCTATGACCATTTTCCGGCCACCGGCAGATATGCACGAACCCTGGGAATGGACATAATAGGGATGACCGGAAAATTCCATACTTACTGGGGTGATTTCCATTCCCTGAAGAATCAGGCGGCCCTTGAACTGGAATGCTTTAACATGCTGGCAATGGGAGCGGGCTGTTCCATCGGAGACCAGCTTCATCCAAGAGGCAGGTTATCGGAAGGAGCTTATGACCTGATCGGAAAGGTATATAAGAGTGTCAGGGAAAAGGAGCCTTATTGCAGGGGGGCCAAGCCGGTTGTAGAGATCGCTGTCCTTACACCGGAAGAATTTTATCCTGAGGGAGAATATAACCTGGGAATCTCTCCTTCTTTAATTGGAGCAGTCAGAATGCTGCAGGAGCTTTCCTTACAGTTTGATGTTATAGACAGTAAGACACCAATGGATTCCTATCAGTTAATAATTTTACCGGATTGTATTTATTACAACGAAGAGCTGGAAAAAGTGATGAAGAACTATATTGCCAATGGGGGTAAAGTAATCGGTTCTTATGATTCCTGCCTTAACAAATGCGGCAAAGATAATATTTACGGTATTACATGGAAAGAGGAATCCCCGTATTACAGGGAATTCGTGATGCCGAATCAGGTCATTGGAAAAGATTTATATAAAGAAGAGTATGTCATGTACTTAAGAGGGCATAACGTGGAAGCAAATAATGGGGAGGTATTAATGGATAAAATGGAACCTTATTTTGACCGTTCCGGAAAAACCTTCTGCTCTCACCAGCATGCACCTTCTTCCGGGAAAGCAGGATATCCGGAAGTGATCAAAAATGGAAATGTAATTTATTTTGCCCATCCCATCTTTAAACTGTACCGGAAAAATGCCGCCAAATGGTGCAAGCTAATGGTGAAGGATGCGGTTGCATTGTGCCTGGAACATAAATTAGTGAGTCATAACGGTCCCTCTGCCATGACAACAGCCTTAAATCATCAGAAACAAGAAAACCGGGATATTTTTCATATCCTGCATTACATTACAGAAAAACGGTCTGAGGATATTTTTACGGTAGAAGATGTTATCCCCCTGTATGGTGTGGAATTTAAATTATATACAGGAAATAAGCAGCCGGCAGACGTTGTCTTGGTTCCGGGAGAGGAAGCCGTTCCTTTCGTAAGAAACGGAGGATATATTTCCTTCCGGTTAGATAAAATACAAGGACATTGTATGGTAAGTATCCAATATTAATTCAGATGCCCCTTTTTGCGTCAGACGCAGAAAGGGGCATTTAGCTTTTGGTCTCTTTAAATCGCTCTGCTGTATGTGGGATTTTGGATAATGTAATTACACCAATAAAAATTTAAAAGTTGTTCTCCATATGGGAACAAATTTACGCCATATGGGAACTGGAAGATTGATTTCTTTTTTTGAAATATGTTATTATATACATATCAAACAACTAATAAACACAAAAAGTAAACAAAATAAACAAAATCCACAGCGAGCCAGAAAATAGTATTTCATTTTGAAAGGGCATTGAATGAAACATTCTGTTTTACGAGGGAGGTGATAAGTTGGAATTTTTAGAAAGTTTTCAGCAGAACGGTAAACCGTCTCATGTGCAATCAGTAGGCAGAGCATTGCTGTTAATTGAACTTCTGGCCTATGAAAAAAGAGAGATGTCACTTACCGAAATCTCTAATGCTCTGGGATGGCCTAAAAGTACGGTGCATGGCATGATCTCCACCTTAAGGGATTACCATTACATAGATCAATCATGCCTCACCGGATGTTACAAACTGGGGATTCACTTGTTTGAACTGGGCAATGCCGTTAAGAGATCCTGGGATATCAGTAAGGTGGCAAAAGAATATCTGGTACAGCTAAATGCCAAACTGGATGAAATGGTTCAACTGGCAGTGGAAAGTGACGGAGAGGTTTTATATCTGGATAAGCTGGATTCAAACCGTATGATGAGAATCGTTTCCGATGTAGGGATCAGGCTTCCAATGCATTGCAGCGGACTTGGAAAGGTTTTGCTGGCACACAAACCAGAAGCTGAAGTAAAGCGTATCATTAGCCAAAAAGGTATGAAATCAATGACTTCACGTACCATTGTCACTTTGCCCGATCTGCTGAGAGAACTGGAAAAGATCAGAGTAAAAGGTTATGGGATTGATGACCAGGAGATTATGGAAGGGCTAAGATGTGTTGCGGCTCCTATATTTGATTCCAATGGCCAGGTTTTATATGCGGTCAGCGTATCGGGACTTTATTACAATATGAAAGGGCAGCATTTAGAAGATGTGATTTTTGAAGTAAAAAAGGCAGCTCAGGATATTTCATATGAGATGGGATATCGAGATTCAAAAACAAAATAATTAAAGGAGTAAACGTATGAATCAGAGACCAGAAATAGCAAATTCAATTAAAACCGGGAATTTTAACACAAATTATCATGATATTGGAGGAGGAAGAACCGTCATAATGCTCCATGGATCAGGTCCGGGCGTCTCCGCCTGGGCGAACTGGAATAAAGTATTTCCCTTGTTATCATCCAAATATCGGGTGCTGGCGCCTGATATGGTTGGTTTTGGTTATACGGACCGCCCTGAGGGGATTGTATATGGAATGGATATCTGGGTGAAGCAGACAATCGACTTTATGGATGCACTTCATGTTGAAAAGGCGGACCTGGTTGGAAATTCATTTGGCGGGGCGCTTGCACTTGCCATGGCAGTAAAATATCCGGAGCGTGTAAATAAGCTGGTTTTGATGGGAAGTATGGGAGTGAGTTTCCCGTTGACTTACGGACTTGACCGGGTGTGGGGGTATACACCGTCCTTTGAAAATATGAAAGAACTTTTAGATATTTTTGCATATAACCGCAATATCGTTAACGACGAGCTTGCACAGATGCGTTATAAGTCCAGTATGCAGCCGGGATTTCAGGAAAGCTTTTCATCTATGTTTCCAGCTCCCCGCCAGCAGGGGGTAGAAGGAATGGCTTCCAATGAAATCTACATACGCAGCATTAAAAATGAAACGCTAATTATTCACGGAAGAGAGGATCGGGTAATTCCCCTTGAAACTTCCCTGAAATTAATTCAATTAATTGAGAACGCACAGCTTCATATATTTGGAAAGTGCGGTCATTGGACACAGATTGAACGTACACAGGAATTTTCTGATTTAGTAGATAATTTCCTGAAAGAGTAAGGGAGGAGGCCATGGAAGAAAATAAAATAAAGTTATATGCGGATATGCTTTATGAGTCTGCAAAGGAAAAGAAGTCTATTTCTCCGTTGACGGAACTGGATTTAGAATTAAGTGTGGACGATGCTTATGCCATTCAGTTATGGAATGTAAAACGTATGGTAAAGGAAGGCAGGATTATTTCGGGAAAAAAAATTGGACTCACATCTGAGGGAATTCAAAAACAGTTGGGAGTCAGGGAACCGGACTACGGACATTTATTTAAGAATATGGACTGCACAGACGGCAAAGTAAAGACCTCTGATTTTCTACAGCCCAAGATAGAGCCGGAGATTGCTTTTATATTAAAGGAAGATCTTGTTGGAGGAAAGGTTACAGCAGAAGATGTGGTGAGGGCCACGGATTATGTGACAGGCGCTTTTGAAATCGTAGACAGCCGTGTAAAAGACTGGAAAATTAAATTGGTTGACACCATATCAGATAATGCATCTTCCGGCTGTTATGTATTAGGTAAGGCCAGACTGTCTGTAGAAGATGTGAATTTGCCTGAGGTTACCATGGAGTTATTTAAAAACGGTGTTAAGGTGTGCGAGGGCAGCGGTGGGGCGGTTTTGGGTAATCCATGTAAAGCTGTGGCCTGGCTGGCAAACCGCCTCTGGTCTTATGGCGTGACGCTTAAGAGAGGGGAAGTTATTTTATCAGGCGCATTTTCAGCAGCGCCGGAAGCCGCTGCCGGTGATAAATTCGAGGTGGTATTTTCGGATTTTGGGACAGTGAAAGCGGAATTTATATAGGGGGAGATGCATTTGGGAAAAATAAAAGTAGCGGTTATCGGGCCTGGGAATATCGGAAGTGATCTGATGTATAAAATTTTTCGGAGCAGGCATATGGAAATGGCTTTGATGGCCGGTATTGTGGAATCAGAGGGGATTAAGCGTGCGGCCTCCCATGGAGTGGATGTATCCATTCAGGGAATTGATGCAGTAATTGCAAGAGATGATATCAAAATAGTGTTTGATGCCACAAGTGCAAATGCACATTTTAAACATGCAGCCTTGTTAAAAGAAGCAGGTAAAATAGCCATTGATTTGACTCCGGCAGCAGTAGGACCTTACTGTGTGCCCAGTGTAAATTTGGAACAACTGGAAAATTCAATGAACATTAATATGGTAACCTGCGGAGGTCAGGCAACAATTCCCATTATTCACGCAATAGAGCGTGTCGCAGGAGCAGAATATGCTGAAATAGTTGCGTGTATTTCATCGAAAAGTGCCGGGCCGGGAACGAGAGCCAACATGGATGAGTTTACGGAGACCACCAGAAAAGGCATTGAGTCCATTGGCGGAGCAGAATTAGGAAAAGCGATTATCGTGCTGAATCCCGCTGAGCCGCCGTTGATGATGACGGATACGGTTATGGTGCGAATCAAGGATAAGGAGGCTGGAATAGAAGCTATCACGGCATCTATTGAGAAAATGGTAGATGAACTTGTACAATACGTGCCTGGTTATAAGCTGCGTGTACCGCCGGTACTGGAAGGAGATAAGGTAACAACCATTGTACAGATTGAGGGACAGGGTGATTTCCTGCCTAAGTATTCAGGAAACTTAGACATTATTAATGCTGCGGCTGTTGCTGCCGGTGAGAGAATCGCTGAGAAATTGTTAAAGGGAGGTGCTTAGCATGGAAAAACGAAAGGTTCAGATCGTTGATACGACCATGAGAGATGGAAGCCATGCGTTGCGGCACAGCTATACCGGGGATCAGGTGAAAAGAATTGCAAAAGCACTTGATGATAGTAAAGTTCCTTTTATTGAGGTTACTCATGGTGATGGGCTGGGGGGCTCCAGTTACACATATGGTTTTTCTAAGACAGATGAATTTGAACTGATAGAGGCGGCAAGCGAAGTTATAACCAACAGTAAATTAACTGTGCTGTTACTGCCAGGTATTGGCACCATTGAGGACTTAAAGAATGCCAACAGGCATGGAGCGACAGTAGTAAGAGTCGCCACTCACGTGACCGAGGGGGATGTAAGTGCCCAGCATATTAAAGCAGCAAAGGAAATGGACATGATGGCAGTTGGTTTCCTGATGATGTGCCATATGGCTCCGCCGGAAGTGATTGCTGAAGAAGCTAAAAAGATGGAGAGTTATGGAGCTGATTACATTAACCTTGCGGACTCAGCCGGTTATCTTACTCCCCGGGAAGTAGTAAAAAGAATCGAAGCAGTAAAAGAAGCGGTTAAAATCCCGGTTGGATTCCATGCTCACAACAATTTAGGAATGGCGGTGGCTAATTCATTAGCAGCGGTAGAAGCAGGGGCTTCTTACATAGATGCCACGGTATGCGGTTTGGGGGCCGGTGCCGGAAATACTCAAATAGAAGTGCTGGCAGCCGTTTTACAAAGGGAGTCATTTGAAACAGGACTTAATTTATACGGACTTATGGATCTTGCAAAGGACATTGTAAAGCCATTGCTCCTAAGACCGCAGGAAATAGATACAGGGTCTCTGATGCTAGGCTATACCGGTGTTTATTCCAGCTTTTTATTGCATGTTTACCATGCGGCTGAAAAGTATAATATTGAGCCCAGGGATATTTTGATGGAGCTGGGAAAGCGGAAGATGGTGGGAGGCCAGGAAGATATGATCATTGATGTGGCATATCAGCTTAAAACATCTGCAGGCCGGTAAAGGAAGTTTCTATATGAAAAATACTTATAGGGTTGAAGTATTGGAAGACTGTGCGGTATTTACCTGTAATGAAGATGAGAAAATATTAGAAGCAATGAAGCGTGCTGGTAAGGGGCCCATTAAACACGGATGCTTTGGAGGCGGCTGCGGAGTTTGTAAAATGAAGATAGTGAGCGGTGATTTTAAAGTGATTAAAAATATGAGCTGTGCCCATGTTTCCCAAGAAGACGTGGAACAAGGCATTGTATTGATTTGCTGTGTAGTTCCGGCCGGTGATCTTATAATTTCAAAACAAATGTAAAATAAAAAAGCATTAAAAATGAGGAGGTATTCGTATGTCGTTAGGTGGAGTTCTCAGACCAGGTTTAATTCAGTTGAGAGTTTTGGATTTGGATGCTACATTAAGGCACTATACTCAGATGTTAGGTTTAAATGAGGTATGCAGAACAGAAGATGGAAGAGTATGCTTAAAAGGTTATGATGAATTTGACCATCATTCTGTAGTTTTGCGTCTTGCAGATACGGCAGGATTTGATTATGCAGCATTTAAAGTGGAGTCAGAAGAATTGCTGGAAAGGTTAGAGAAAAAGGTTGAAGCCTTTGGTTATAAAGTGGATCATGTTCCTGCTGATTCAGATCAGCCGGGTTTTGGACGCAGAATTGGATTTACAATCAGTACCGGACACCGCTTGGAACTGTATGCAGAAGTTAAAAAAGCGGAACAGGTACCGGAAATTATAAATCCTCACATTTGGGTAGATCCGCCAAGAGGTATGAGGTGCCAGAGATTTGATCATATGCTTTTGTATGGGCCCAATATTGAAGAGGCAGAGCGTTTCTGTACAGAGGTGCTGGGAATGTTTGTTCCTGAAATCTGCAATCTGCCTGACGGAAAACGTCTTGCAAGCTGGATTACCGGCTCAAATAAGCCCCATGACCTGGCTTTTGTTGAATTTGATCAACCGGGTAAAATTCATCATGTGGGTTTTTTACTGCAGGATTGGTGTGACGTAGGAAATGCTGCTGACTGGATGGCACGTTATTCAATCAAACGTGATATTGGCCCCACCCGTCATGCGATCACACGGGGACAGACTATTTATTTTTGGGATCCCTCAGGAAACCGGAATGAAGTATATTCAGGCGGTTACACAGCCTATCCGGATCATCCCCAGCGCCGCTGGGATGCCGGTGAATTAGGAAAAGGATTATTTTACTATGAGGGTGAGATGATTCCAAGCTTCTTGTCAATTATTACCTGATAAAATTGAAACCATGTTAAAGAGGGCGGTATGCAGAGGGTATCTCAAAAGTCATGAAATGACTTAAGGGATACCCTCGTTCTTTTATTCTTCCAGAAGTTCCGTCATGCCTGATGGACAATCCTTCCATCCACCATGGTAAGGCAGACAGATGCGTCCCGTATTTCTTCCATGGGAGTCTCAAACAGATTCCGGTCAAAGACGGTAATGTCTGCCAGCTTTCCGGCTTCCAACGTCCCCAGACGGTCTTCCAATCCAAGATTATACTGTCCCCCATAGCTCCAGGCCTTTAAAAGCTCGTTAAGTCTCAGGGCATTTTCAGGGAGGAAAGGCTCGCCTCCCTCCGGGAACCTGGCACCCACGGCGTGGTAGACGGATTCCGGAATATCGTCAAATAACAAAGGCAGGTCAGTTCCGCAGGAAATGATTACATGGCTGTCTGCCATTTTTCTCCGGTTCCAATAATGCTTTCCCCGTTCCATTCCGATTTTTTCCTGGATCATGGCAAGTTTATCTTTCCGGTTGGCAATGGACATGATCTGGGGATAAATTTCAGCGATAATGCCAAGCCGTCCCATCTCTTCTAAGTCCGCCGGATCAGAGCATTCCAGGTCCGTGACTGCATGACGGTTTTTTAAGGTACCATCTTCCTTTTTTTGGCACTTACGGAAGATTTCAATGACCTTTTCTATCGCCCGGTCCCCTTGGGCATGTAAGGAGAAACGGAAGTTTTCCTTATCGGCCGCAAGGGTGTCCTCCTCAAGAGTCTTCCAGTCAATGGCTTTTGTGCAGCAGGTATTTTCACTGAGATAAGGCTCTTTCATTTCCCCTTCTGTCTGGCTGATAGAGCCGTCTGTCATCTGATTGTATCCTGAAAAACGGACAAAGCTGCCCGTAAATTCACTTCTCATTTTCCGGCCGAATTCCAGATCCATAGGACTGGCCACCGGCTGGCTCATAAAGCTGACCCGCGCGGTAAGCTCTCCCTCATTCTCCAGCTTTTTAAGCTCTTCCGTAAATCCGAAAAAGTCGTCAAACCCCATTTCTTTGATAGAAGTGATCCCTTTGGAATTCATGAAATTCAAATATTTTTTAAATGCAGGAACCGAAGAAGAGGCCTCCTTTAAAATATGCCGAAGGAGACGCCAGCAGCTTTCCGGAAAAAAGCTTTCCGGAGTGAACTCAAACGCTTTGACAGCGGCTGTATTCATAAAGCAGCCCTCATTTCCTGAATGGATCAATACCACCGGTGATGAAGCAAAAGCCTCATCCAGATATTTCTGAGTTAATTGTATAAATGCCGGGCTGACCTCCCTTGCCAGGATCAGGGTGTCTTCCTTTGATTTGCAATAATGGTTCTTTAAAGCAAGAACCACTTCTTCAGGAGATCTGCATTCCTTTAATTCAATGCCGGATATGGTAAGAAGATATCCGGTGAAAAAGCAATGGGCATCAGTGAACCCAGGGCATATCAGACCGTCGCCAAGATGAAATACCTGGGTATGGCTGCCCATGTACTCTTCACCGTCAGTTGGCTCAACGGCTATGATTCTGTTCCCCTTTATGGCAATACAGCCATCCATAGGGATTTCTTCCAGTCCGGTAAAGATAGCTCTTGACCGTAACAGTTTGTCCGCTTTCATATTAATTCCTCCGTTCTAAGATGATAAATAAGATTGCTTAAAAAACATACCACTTTATTGGTCATAATATCACAGGGTGGATTTTAAATCAATTGTAAATATGCTTCATGGATTAAAATGGTCATATATAACAAAAAAGATAATGAAAAATGTAAAAAATGCACAATTAAATTAAAAATGTGGTCTATTTTTTATAAAAAGTTGTTGACATGGATTGAAAGTGGTGATATTTTAAAGTGGTATAAGATAATCTACAACATATATGGTAAAATGACGCATTAAAAAAGAGTATTGGAAAAAAATGCGGTTATAGAGAAGGGAGAGTGGAAAATCAGCAGAGAATCGAAGAAGCAGGGGGGAGCCTGGTAAAGGCTGCAAAGAACAACCATAAGCAAAAAGTGAGAACAATTATTTTGCTTCAACTGGTATGTTAAAATGACTCACATATTTGAAAAGTGAGAGATTATGAGATATGGAAAATGCTGCATTTGGTTACCGGAAAAATCTTTCAAAGGACTTCTCCTGAGGCTGCCGGGAAAACAGTTGATGGGGTGGGCATATGGGATGCTTCAGAACATTGAGCGGATGCTTTGTGATTTGTAAGGGGGAAATGGCAAAAAAGATACCCAATTATTTATTTTTGGAAGTTAAAGCCTCTGCACAAAAGCCGTGTTAATTCAAATAACAGGGGAATAATAACAGCTTGCAGCGGGCGTTCCATGGGATTATGTAAGAAAAGGAGAAAAGGTATGTCAAATGAACAGAATCAAACAGAGTTAAAGCGGAAACTGGGGCTGGGGGCTGTGATCGCCCTGGGTGTGGGAACCACCGTTGGATCGGGAATATTTTCTTCCTTAGGAGAAGTTGCAGGTGCGGCCGGAAGCAGTTTATTTCTGGTACTGGCATTTTTGATCGGAGGAATCGTCCAGATCCCGGCAAACTTTTGTTATGCGGAGCTTGCAAGCGCATTTCCGGAGGATGGGGGACAGTATATCTATTTCAGGGAAGCAGGTTCCCGTCCCATGGCCTTTTTGTGCGGCTGGATCAGCTTTTGGGCAACGGACCCGCCATCCATCTCCATCATGGCCCTGGCCATTGCCAATTATCTGGCATTTTTTATTCCGGTAAACGGACTTATACTTAGAATTGTTGCTGTCATCTTAGTGCTGATCTTCATGGCTGTCCACATTCGTTCCGTAGAAGGGGGAGGAAAATTCCAGACCATCATAACCGCACTGAAAGTCATTCCCTTTGCTCTGATCATTGGAATAGGAATCTTTTTTATCAAAGGGGATTTGTTCCTTTCGCCTGCACCCATTGCCGGAGTTGCCGCAACAGGGATCACAGCTCTCCTGGCCGGCGTATCCGCAACCACCTGGTCCTTTGACGGAATGGGGGCTGCCTGCTATATGACAGGGGAAATCAGGGAGCCTGAAAAGAATATGCCAAAAGGACTTATTTTAACCGCCTTTATCGTGCTTTCTCTGTACGTTGGCCTGACCTTAACAGCCTCCGGGCTTTTATCGGTGGCTGAGCTGGCCACCTCTGAGGCGCCCATTGCCCTTCTGGCATCGAAAATACCGTTGATCGGCAATTATGCAGGCACTGTTGTAGCCATCATGGCTGTTATCGTTGTAATCGGCTCTCTTTCCAGTTGTATTATGTTCCAGCCGAGAATTGAGTATGCAATGGCAAAAGATGGCTTGTTTTTTAAATCTTTTGCAAAAATCCATCCCAAATATGAAACGCCGTATTTTTCTATTATTATTCAGTGCTCCCTGGCGATCATATTAATTTTCGCAACATCTCTTTCCAGCCTTTTAGGCTATTTTACATTGGTTGCCCTGCTGAAAAACTTCCTGACCTTTGGAACTGTGCTTGTGCTGAAAAATAAGCCAAATTACAAGCCTGCCTACCGTATGCCGGCCAGGATGCTGATGGTTTCAGTTGCCATGATCATGACAGGCACCCTGATCTGGTCCACCTTTATATGGGCTCCGGCCGCAGGCATCCTTTGTGCCCTCATTGCAGTGGGGACAGGCCTTCCGGTTTATTATTTCTGGGAAAGCAGAAATAAAAAGGAACCAAAGAGCAGTTAAGAAAAGTTTTACCGTGAGGCGAGTTGACACCCGGTGGCAGATGACTTAAGATTTAATCAGATATCATTGGAAATAAAATGAACAGGAAAAGGAATATCTGCCATGAGTCCGGACAATCAAAGACCTCGCGAAGAAGCGATGGAAAAAATAGAAAGCTATATAATAGAAAACAAGTTAAAGCCAGATGAGAAGCTGCCTTCAGAACGAAGTATGTGTACCATGTGGGGACTTAACAGGACAACCCTCAGGAGTGCCATCAGACAGTTGGTCCTGGAAGGAAAGATCTACAGCAAAAATGGTTCCGGGACCTACGTGTCAAGGAAAAAGCTCATGAAAAACCTTCAGGATGTGGAGGGGTTTTATGAGACTGCCTGGAAAGCGGGCCGGGAAGTTTCAACGAAAGTGGTCACCGTGGAAGTATGTGAAACGGCAAAATGGATCGGGAAAAAGATGGAGCTTCCCCTTGGGCACAAGCTTTTGCGCGTGGCCCGCATCCGGCTTTTAGAAGGCTGCCCCGTCATGTATGAGACATCCTATCTGGATTACCAACGTTTTCCAACGCTTGAAAAGCATATTACGGAAAACTCATCCCTGTATGAAATACTGAAAAGGGAATACGGCCTGGATATCACAGGGGGCAGGGAAGTGCTGAGCATTGCATACTGCGATGAAACGGAAGCACAGGATTTATGCGTCAGCAAGGGAACGCCGGTCATCTGCCAATCAGGAATTGCAGTTGATGAAAACGGCAAAATCTTTGAATATTTTAAATCCATTACCCGCTCGGAATACGTCTGCTTTGCCAGTGAATTAAAGCGGATTTAAGCGGGGAATGCAAGGAGGAATTACTATGAAATTAGCGGCTGTAGGGGATAACTGCATGGATGTCTATGACGGCATAGGAGAGGCTTATCCAGGCGGAAACCCGGTGAATGTGGCAGTATATTTTGTGCGTCTTGGGGGAAATGCCTCCTATACGGGCGCTGTTGGAACAGACAAGTACGGAAGGCTGATGGCGGATGCCATTGCAGGAAAAGGGGTGGATACCTCCCATATTCATTTCTTGGAGGGAAATACCGCCATTACCCATGTGGAATTAAAGGATGGGGAACGGGTTTTTGGAGATTACGAGGAAGGCGTTCTTTCAGACTTTCAATTGTCGGAAGAGGACCTGGATTTTCTTTGCAGCCAGGACCTGGTGGTCTCCGGATTGTGGGGAAATGTGGAACACAGCCTGGAAGAAATCAGGAACAGAGGGGGAAAGGTTGCCTTTGATTCGGCTACAAGGCCCGATGACCCTGCCTCAGTAACGGCTATCCCTCATGTGAATTATCTGTTTTTTGCATCAGATGACGGGGAAACAGAAGAACTGAGGGAAAAGATGAAGGAAATTCATGAAAAAGGCCCGGAATTGGTGGTTGTTACCCTGGGAGAACAGGGAAGCATTGCATACAATGGGGAAGAGTTTTTCAGGTTTGGAATCATTCCCTGTAAGGTGGAGGATACCATGGGAGCCGGCGACAGCTACATCGCGGGATTTTTAAAGGGTATTCTGGAAGGAAAAGAAATTGCAGAATGTATGAGAATGGGGGCTGCTAATTCCAGCATCACGCTGGAATACAGGGGAGCCTGGTAAGGAAGGAGATTTTACGTTGAAAAAGCCGGCTGAAATAGATTATCAATCATCCATTTACTTGCAGCTAAGGGAAGTGGTCAGAAATAAGATTGAAGAGGGGGAATACCTTCCGGGGACCGCCATCCCGTCTGAGAATGCCCTGGCAGATATGTACGGCATTAACAGGCTTACTGTGCGCAGCGCCATTGATGAACTGGTAAGGGAAGGCCTTTTGAAACGGGTCCAGGGAAAGGGCGTTTATGTCATGGCGCCTATTGAACGGGATTTAGAGGTCCTGGGGGGATTTTCCCAGACAATGGATGATAAAAAGATTCAGCCGAAAAAGAAAATATTGCAGAGGGGCCAGCGGACAGCAGGCTCCAAATATGGGGAAATGTTTCATGTGGGCGAAGAGGAAAGCCTTTATTTTATTAAGCGGCTGGATTATGCAAACGGAGAGCCCATTGCCATGCAGGAGATTTATATTCCCTATAATCTGGTTCCCAAGGTGGAAGGCATTGATCTGTCCGTATTCAGCATGTTTGAAATTTATAAATTCTATGGCATAAATCCGGTAAGAGCATGGCAGACCCTGGATTTAGTCCAGCTTACCCAGGCGGACGCAAGGCTTCTGGATATTTCCAAAGACCAGACCGTATTCCTTTTTTCATGCACCACCTATGATGAGGATGACAGGGTCATAGAGTATTCCAGATCCTATACAAGAGGGGACAAGTGTAATTTTGCCGTGCATTTTCATAAATAGAACAAGGACAGGAAGGAGTAAACCATGTTAAAGTTTGATGAACAGAAACAAATAGACAGTGTAAACGGAGCCCTTATGCTCCGCTCTAAAATAGAGGAAACCGTGGATAAGATCCAGAAGGAAGGATTTGACGGTATATTTTTTATAGGAATCGGCGGGACATGGGCTTCCGCCATGCAGGTAGAAGTTTATATGAGAGGAAAAAGTTCCATCCCTGTATACGTGGAAAATGCGGCAGAATTTCTGACCACCGGGAATAAGAGATTTACTGAAAAATCAGTGGTCATCTTCTCGTCAGTGACCGGAAGCACCCAGGAAATGGTGGATGCAGTGAAAAAGGCAAAAGAGACAGGTGCAAGGATCTTCGGATTCATTGATGTAGAAAATGCCGCTCTTTCAAAATTATGTGATATCTGTATTTCTTATCCAATGAATGAACAGCTTAAGCTTTTTATGGTGGCAAACCGCCTGATGTATAACAATGGGGAATTCCCGGAGTACGATGAATATAACAGGGAAATGGAAGCCTGTCTTGCAAAGGCCCTTGTGGAAGTGGAAAAAAAAGCTGATGCCTGGGCGGAAGAATATGCAAAGGAGAAATACCGCTATCAGAAAGAGAATCCGGATATGCCCCACTATTTTATCGGAGCAGGAAGCCAGTGGGGAGCCACCTATTCTTATGCCATGTGCTATTGGGAGGAACAGCTTTGGATCCGGACAAAATCCATTACATCTGCAGAGTTTTTCCACGGTATGCTGGAAGTCATTGAAGCGGAGACGCCGGTGACCTTGTTTGTGGGTGAAGATGAGCAGCGGCCTTTGTCTGAAAGGGTTGCGGCATTTCTGCCAAAGGTATGCAAGAATTATACGGTGATCGATACTAAGGATTATGAATTAAAAGGGATCCGGCCGGAATTTCGAGGTTCTGTTTCCCATCTGGTCATGCATGGGGTCAATAACCGTGTGGATGCCCATATGGAGGTTGAATTCAGGCATCCTATGGTGATACGGAGATATTACCGGCAGTTTGATTATTAAGGAGAATTTTTTCATACTTGTTTTAAGGGTGTGCTGTAAAATGAATACAGCGCGCCCTTTTTGTAAATATAATTATTTTGATTCTACGCCATTAATCCACACCTTTTTAATGTTTCTGAGAACCTTTATATCAGCCGTTGGGTCGCCATCAACCAAAATCAAGTCAGCTCTCTGCCCGGCTGCTATGGTTCCTCTATCGGTTAGCCCGAATACGTTTGCCGCTGTATTTGTTGCACTTTCTATCACATCAGCAGGGGTCATCCCGGCCGTTGCATACATCTCCAATTCCTCATGCAGACATTTGCCATGGATGAAATTGGCGGGTGCAAAAGGCGCTAAGTTCGCATCTGTTCCGGCAACAATGGTAATCCCGGCTTTTATCATTGCAGATACTGTTTGTTCAACATATCTAAAGTCAAATGCTTTTACTTCCGGCATACGAACCTTAAAGTTCTTGATCATTTCCTTCATCATTTTCATGGTAGGAATAATGATAACTCCATTTTTGGCGATAACATCAATCATTGATTCCGGAATTACCTCCGTCATAGGTATGTGGGTAATAACATCTACTCCGGCATTAATTGCCTGTTGGTATGTATTTATTGTTGCAGCATGTGCTACAGCAATACGGTTATGCTTATGTGCCGCCGTGACAATCGAAGAAATCGTATCCTGGTCTAATGCTTTCTGCGCTAAGTGCGGGGGATCTTCGATCACTATTTTGATAAATTCCGCTCCTTGCGAAATCCTGTCCAATACATATTGCCCGGGATTGTGAATAGGGTAAATTGCCGGGCTATAGCTTGTTATTATATCCGATAATCCAGGCTGGTTTCTAAGGCTATCTGCCAGTTCTTTAGACGCCGGACTCATATCTACCATTGTGGTTATGCCGTACTTTGCAGCTTCCTGCAAATTTTGTAGTCCGTCCAAATGAACATGTGCGTCAATAAGTCCAGGTAACAATGTGCCGCCATTTCCATCAATCACACGATCACCTGTCGTCTTTTCAGAGATTCTTCCATTTTCAATAACGATTGTTGTTGGTTCAGATATTCTCTTACTGTCATAAATTCTGATATTTCTAATTTCAATTGACATCCCATAACCTCCATTATATAAGATATATGTGTACATAAAATAGCAATAATAACGATTGCTCCGGTGAAATTTTTAACACATTTAAATTTTTGATTTTTCAAGCCTTGCAATAAAACATATCAAAATTTTGATGCCATTCATTGGTCTCTCCATTGACAGATAAAAACTATAATGCTATTATTGGTTTAAACTATATAATGAAATTTAGTATACAGGCCAATGCAGGGGCCGTCAAGCAATAATATGCCTTAGGGCAAATAAAAAAATGGAGACATGATATGCCACTACCAATTACTGACAAAGAAAAGATTGAACTAACCAATAAAATATTTTATCTATTTGCCGAGCATGGCTTTGATGGAATCTCAATGGATGAGGTGGCAAAGCGTACGAAGCTAAGCAAAGCAACCCTTTATAAATATTTTAAGAGCAAAGAAGATATTGTGCGGGATATGGTTGATGAGCTAATTTCTCATTTTGACTCAGTTAAGTTCACAACCGACGACAGTATCGGCGGTGTGCTTGATAGTATATCTGTTGGTTATTTTAAGGCGGTGCTTGCTACAGCCTCTTCCAGCTCCAAATTTCTTTCGGATTTGAAGAACAAATTTCCTGAAATTTATTCCGATTATCTAAGTGCCTTAGAATCCGTTCAAACACGGTTTATTGCGTTTTATAAGTGTGCCGCCAAAGCGGGCTTCTGTAAAAGCGTATCCATTGACATTGTTGTTGAACAGATAAAAAGAACACTTCCCGCCATTATTAACTCAAGCTATCTTAACATGCATCAAACTTCGTTGTCTGTCATAATCAAGGAATACTACAGGCTTCTGCTTTGCCAGTTGCTTAGTTCGGAATATACGGCTGTTATTGATCAGGATGATGTTTATCTGTTTGCAGATAAGCTTGTTGCTGTTATGAAAAGCAAGTTTCTAATTCCATGAGGAATAAACGGCGGTAATCGTATTCTATTAGTAGAAAGAAAGGATTCCTTCCCTATAGGCGGACAGGGAGAAACTCGGAAATCCGTGTGCTGTTTCCAAAAACAAATACAGTATATGATAAAAGGGAAGAGGAGGTAAGAATGGCAGACAATCAACAAACAGGACAAAGACAACCGAAACGGTCCTATCCGCGCTGGATGTCTTTGACAGAGGAAGGTTTCCATGAAATGAACTATAAAGGTGATGACAACTGTTATTACTATTACAATATGGATCGGGAGGATTGTATATGAATCATAAAAGGACCATTGTTATTACAGGCGCGAATTCAGGATTAGGGTATTTGTGCGCTGAGAATATTGCTCAAAAATCTCATGATTATGCAATTGTGCTTGCCTGCCGTAATGGAGAAAAGGCGGAGAAAGCAAAGAATCAATTGATTGAAAATACGGGTAATCCCAACATTTATTCGATGGTTTTAGATGTTGCATCGATGGAGTCGGTGAGGGAATTTGCCCAGCAGTTTAAAAACCGAAATTTTTCGCCGCTTTATGGCATTATCTGTAATGCCGGCATAAACGGTATGCATACCGGAATAACTTGTGACGGATTTGACATTGTGTTTCAGACAAACCATTTGGGTCATTTCCTGCTCACTCATTTGATGCTTCCTTATATGTCCCAAGATGGCCGTATAGTGATCGTAAGCAGTGATATGCACAACCCGCCGGGAGGTGAACTTGTCTGGCAGGGAACCGACGCTCTCGCTTACCCGGAGGACAAGACCGCTTTTAACCGGTATTCTTTTTCAAAGCTGTGTAATTTATATTTCACTTATGAACTGGACAAAAAATTAAAGGAGGCAAGTTCCGGTATCACAGTAAACGCATTTAATCCCGGTTTAATGACGGATACAAATTTCGCGCCCAAAGCACGCTTTACGGAAGATTTTCTAAACAGCGTATCCGACAGGATTGGGTCTCTGGAACGATCCGCAATGGCTATGTCGGAAATGATGACAGAATCTCAATACCAACAGGTGACAGGAAAGTATTTTGACAGGGGCGTTGAACGAAAGTCCTCACCATTATCCTATAACACTGAAAACACTTCTGAATTATGGAATAAAAGCATCCAATACACGAAACTGGCGCAAAGTGAAACCTTGTCCGGGCTGATATAGATTGGTAAGCGCTGGAGAGTATAAACAAATAAAAGCGCGTATAAAAGAGTAAGCAATATGATTTTTTTACAGGTACCGGAAACTCTCTTTATGCTGACCCAAATGAATATGTGGTTTTTTTCCCTGTGTATTATTTGGGTCTTCCGGCTATCCTGCATCGTTTTGAGTGGCTTATGAGGTTGGCCAGAGTTTCGTACATCTGAACACATCAATAGACGAAAGAATGGCGTAGTTTTTACGCTGCGCCATTCTTAATCAGATATTGTTTTACCAAGGACTGCCTTTTGAGAAGGCTTTTTTCATTATGCTTCTGTTTTCCAGAATCCGTGAAGATTGCAGTAAGCGAAAGCGGTTTTTGGGGAATCGCCTTTTTCCAGTGTAAAGCAGGCCACCGGTTCGCAGTCCGGGCTTAAGCTTACCCTCATGATGCTTCCTGCCGTTGTGTTCAGACAGACCCAGTCGATGCTGTGCTCCTCTGTCATGGGGTGGAACACGCTTCCCACCTTTACGGTCACATGGTTTCCGTCTGTTTCAATGACAGGGACATGCTTTTCTGTGGCTCCGTCAGAAGTATTGGGTTCTAATACTTCAAAGGGTTTTAAGCTGTCCGGAAGTGCGGCGTTGGGAGTTCCGGTGATGGCTTCCAGAATGACGTTATGGTTTTTGTCGGTTAAAAATACAGGTTCGTTCTTCATGGGGATCCTCCAATCATAAATTCTTCTTTTCAATCTTCTTTTAATAAAAGATGAGGCATCATTGCAGGCGGATGTAAAGCTGCTTCATTTCATTTATCAGAATTCCCAGATGGGAGCTGAAACATTATGCCAAGTTTTTCCAATGTATAACTTCTGTTTCATCAGCCAGCCTTATAAAATGTTGCATTTGGAATTAGTTTCTCTTGATTATATCTCTCCAATGTACTTAAGCCCGGCTGTCTCACTCATTTTTTGAACCATTTCCGAGTGAACACATCTGCCATTACTTTTCAACGTAATAAATGCCATCACACCCTTTTGGGCTTTGGATATTTGGATATCCACTACCGTCATACCTAAGCTCTTACAATAATCAATAAACTGGTTCATGGCATCACTGGTGGAAAAATTCGTATAGAGGCGAAAATATCTGGACGTTTCCTTGACCCGGTACTCCACCTTGGCAAGCAGGGTCATCACTGCCATGATAGCTCCCCCGGCCAATATTGCCCCCTCATAAAAACCGATACCAATAGCAAGCCCCAGGCATACCAGCATATAAGTTCTGAAGCCGGCCGGCTGGTTCTTGCTGCCCCGTTCCAATCCGATAATTCCTCCGACTACCAGGGCTAACAGAATCCTTAATAAAATCGTCAGCAGATTTAAATATCGGAGCAGCTCAATCACCGCCCTGCAAGCCGTCCGGTCCTAAATATTTTTTTAATTCATAGGGCCAGTCAGTTTGGAGGATATCTACGCCCCGCTCTATCTGTACCCCCCAGCCGCAGTCGCCCCCATAGCGCATGGACCTGACATCATCATAACCGGCCCCGAAAATCAGATCTTTGCTGAAACTCAATGAATTGCACCAGACTTTTATTCCCTTTTCATGAAGCCCGCTGATAAAAGATTTTTGAAATAACAGGTCTGTATCTTTTTGCGGCAGAATCTCGATTGCCGGTAATGCCGCCCGTTCCCGCAGCCACTCCACCTGTGTCATGCAGGCCGGATCAGCTACCATGGGAATATAGATCAGCTCCGGATGACTGCCGGCCCATGCCAGGGATTTTGTGTCCTCAATATAAAACTTAAACACGGTCTGCCCGGTCATGTCCATCTTCTTTAAGCTTCTGTATACCTGATCCCAGTGATCCCAACATTTATCCAACACCAGAATTGTCCGGCCCTTTAAGGCTTCCAGGATCATATCAAAGGTCTCCGGCTTTTCTGCACAAGGCTCAGCAAAATAATTGTTGAAACTTAACTGCTGCAGTTCTTCATAGGTCAGATCCTCCGGCCGCCCGGCTATCCCAAACAGCCGCTGTAACGTATTATCATGATGGCCCACCAATGTTCCATCTCTGGTGATCATCAGATCCATTTCTACCATATCAGCTCCCTGGCCGATTGCCGTTTCAAATGCCAGAACCGTATTTTCTATCACGCCGGCACCGAACTTTCCCCGGTGGGAAGCCACCATCACTTTACCAAACCGGGAAGAGCACAGATATTCTAAGCTATTTTTTATGTCTGTCATATTCTGATCTTCATCCTTTCTATTTTACTGCACTGTCCATTACGCCGCGGACAAAATATTTCTGTAAGGCAATGTACATGATGATCGGGGGCAATACTACGATGACCGCAGCGGCTGCAGCGGCTCCCATATCGGTCTTGCTGTCAGTGAAAAAGGATGAGATCGACAGGGTAATCGTCTTTAACGCCGGCTTCTGGAGGAAGTAGAGCTGAAACTGGTAATCGTTCCACACTCCTACGGCGGTCCAGATTACCACACTGGCTGTCACTGATTTTAAAGAAGGCAGGATAATATGTCTGAACACCTGTAGTTTATTACAACCGTCAATCATCGCCGCCTCATCTAGTTCCCGGGGAATCGTGGAGATAAAATTGGTATACATATAAATTGCCATGGGCAGGTTGAAGGTGGCAGATACCACAATGACACCCCAGTATGTATTGATTCCTTTCAGTGCGACCATCTCCTTATACAACGGTACCAGAATACTTAGCTGGGGCACCATCATCACGCCTACAATGAACGCCAGAATCCATCGGTTCCCCTTTGTCCCGTTGCGGGCCAGCGGGTATGCCGCTGTGGCACTGGCCAAAACAATCAGTATAACAGCAAAAACCACAATAATCATGGTATTAGTAAGCGCTTTTAACAAATTTCCAATCTCCATGGCATGGAAGTAATTCTGAATATACAGCTCCCGGGGAAGCTGCCACCGGGAGCCTACGTCCATCTTACTTTTAAGGGACATATTGACCAGAATATACAACGGCATCATATGTACCGCCACAATCAGTAAAGCCACCAGGGTCTTTAACCATCTTAACTGTCTTTTTTTCATCAACTGAGTCCCTCCACCTTTTTTTCCAGATAACTTCTTACAAAAGTACTGATGAACATGATGAAAACGAACATGAACAATCCTACGGCTGCCGAATATCCGGCATTCTGGTTCTGGAAATAGAGATAATTAATCAAGGTTGACAACGAATGACTGGAGTATCCCGGACCGCCGGATGTAGTTGCCAGAATAATGCCAAAAAGCTTCAGGCCGCCAATCAGATTGATAACCACACTGGTGGTAATGGCCGGTAAAAGCAGGGGCAATGTGATATGATGCAGCCGTTGTAAATAGGAAGCTCCGTCGATTGACGCCGCCTCTTCATAGGATTCCGGTATCCCCTGTAAGCCGGCAATCATAACAATCATTGTTTTTCCCACAAACTGTAAGGCATTGATCAATGTGATGATCCAAACCGCCCGGCTGCCCTTAGCCATCCAATCTACCGGTGTACCCCCAAGAAACATGACAATGTCATTGATTGCACCATTTTTAAACTGTACCAGGAAGTAGCAGATATATCCCATGATCAGGGAAGCAATCATCGCCGGCATGTAGATGATCACACGGGAAAAAGTTCGTCCGAAAAATTTTTTCTGCAAAAGCAGTGCATATAAAATCCCCAGCAAAGTCTGTATGGCAGTGCTTCCAATACCATATATCAGCGTATTTTTAAATGCCGTCCAGAACATCTTGTCAGTAAACAGCTTTTCATAATTTGCCAGGCCCACATATTTAAAAGATGCCGAATACCCGTTCCAGTTGGTAAAGGATATCTGGATACCGGTTATCAGTGGGTATACTACAAAAATAATCAGCAGTAAGACCGCCGGCAGATAAAACAGGTTGATATAACTCCTTTTTCCCATGATTTCATCTCCAATCCCTTATTGTGTTCTCAGTGTATTGTAATCTGTCTCCATCGCCTTAACACTTTCTTCCACCGTCATCTCACCGGCTATTAGTGCAGAACCGATTGTCTTTAATGTACTCCACATGCCGTTAGGCAGATAGACCCGGTCAAAGAAAGGATACATTGCTACTGTTTCATACTTCTTGTAATCATCGGAAACCGTTCCCAAGTCCGGTGTTACATTCTTAATTGCCGGCAGTTTACCGCTGGCTTCGCAAACCAGCTTTACATGCTCCGGCTTTGCCAGGTACTCCAGTACCGCCAGGCAGATATCTTCATGCTCCGTATTCTTCCAGATTCCATAGGCTTCTCGTTCACCGCCACAAAATACCGGCTCATAATTCCCGTTCAGCGCCGGAATCGGGGCCATTCCATACTCCGCCTCCGGATTGATCTCCTTTACCAGCCGGATCAGATCCTGAGTGGAACTGATGAGGAAAAGAGTCGTATTTTCTGCCAGGCGCTCCGGGATATCCACCGGGTCACAGGTTACGCTGTCCACATTTAAGTACCCTTTATCCTTCATATCCACCAGAAGCTGAGAAACCGGCGCCCAGTTGTTCCAGTCAAAGCCTCCCCCAGCAAGCTGACCGGTATAGCCCTTGTCCTCACAAGAAGCAAGCAAGGTGGTGGCGGCAATATCCAGGACATTGGCCGGCTGCCTGCTGTCCTTCCCGGCTACAAAGACACCGGTATAACCTTTTTCCCTGCCCATTTCGCAGATTGCCATAAACTCATCCCAGGTGGCCGGAACCTCTGCACCCAGTTCTTTCAGCAAACCTTTATTGTAGAAGATACCACCCTGATCAATGTTCAACGGCAATACAAAGATCTCCTTGTTATCATTTTCGATGATACTGAAAAATGAATCCTGAACCGTATCATACCAGGGCTGGTCATTTAACGGTCGTAAGTATTCACTGTAACGAGCTACCGACCAGCCATGGGTAGCAAACATGTCCGGCAAGTCAGCCGAAGCCATCCGGGCTTTCATCAACTGTTCGTAATCAGATTCCTGGGTGGTATAATTGATTGTCACTCCCGGATTTTCTTCCATGAACTTTTGAAATATTCCATTGATGGCCTGATAAGTCGCTTCATTGGCATTGGTCACAATCTCAATTTCTCCCTGCAAGCCGGTTTTTCCCGATGCTTCCGGGCTGCTTCCTTCTGTTGCGGCCGGTTCGGAGCCGTTCTCCTCTGCCGCCTTGGTTTCTTCCTTTGGTGACGGGGCACAGCCGCCTGCCATAGCTGACAGCATTGTGGCAGCCAGTGCTGCCCATAACCACTTGTTACATTTTCTCATTTCATATCCTCCTTTTAAGATTGGTTTTGGTAGTTTTATTATAATTCGGTTTCCTGTCTCCCTGCATAACACATTCTTCCGGAATGATTGTTCATTTTTACTTTTTCCCTTGCCGTCCTTGCCTTTGTTACAATGTTTATTGTATAATTTTCCTGTCTGCAAAGCACAAGAAACTATGAATTTCTACCGGGAAGGAGAAAAGGAATATGCATCTGGGTAAATCTTTTTCCATCAAACTGCTGCGTAATTTTTTAATCAGCACCTTTATCCCTTTTGTTCTGGTAACTGCCGTTATCGCTATCACCTATACCCAGAAATACCGGCAGGATACATCCAGGCTTTTAGATTCTGCTGTCAATGCCATTGCCCACAATATATCTGCCTATTTGACAGAACTGGAGCAGGTAACCCTGCTGCCATATTATAATGATAATCTGTACTACTATCTGAAAATGAAAAGTATGACTCATGATACTGATATTGATATACTGGAAAAAATCCCTTTACAGCAAAACTTAAACTCCAATATAAGCTTTGTCCGGTATACCAGAGAAGACATCAACGGAATCTTCATTACAACGCCCGACCAGTGTATTTATTATACCGTTAACCATTCGGACCGCACCCGGCTGGCAGAAGATTACAGCTATGCAGATCAAAGCTGGTATCAGCAGGCTTTGTCCGCTGATGGACGAGCTTTGACCATCGGTCCGCACAACCCGGATTATATCATTCCTTCATATGACAATCAGGTGATTTCTGTAGTTCGTTCTATTGTGGTGTTGGAAACCCGGGCGCCTTTATATGTTATTAAAATTGATGTAAATGCCGCCATCTTTGAAAAAAGCTTTAAGGATTTTTATTTTCATGTGGATTCTAAAATCATTATTACGGATGAGCAGCAAAGTATTATTTATTCCAATAAAAAACTGAAGGCAAAAGACCCCCAGGTGTTAGCCCTGAATTATAAGAAAGGAGAATCCATCCATCTTCATGACGGAACCTGGAATATCTATTCCTATCCCATCGGTCAGTATCCCTGGCAGGTAAAGGTTCTTTTGTCTACCGACCAGCTCAATACCAACATCCGGATTATCTGCCTGCTGGCGGTCATTCTCTATCTGATAGGCTTGATTACTGCGTTTTTATTCTACATCCATCTTTCAAAACGGCTGGTTATTTCGGTTGATAAGATGAAAGAGATTTTTAAAAGCGTTCAGGAGGGGGACTTAAGTATGCGGTATTCTTTCAATTCTGATACGGAGCTGGATCATCTGGGCACTTCATTAAACACTATGATTGTGCAGTTAGACGAAAGAATCAAGCGGGAATATATCATGACCATCCGTCAAAAAGAGATGGAGTTTAATGCTCTTCAGGCACAGATACAACCGCATTTTTTATTTAACACTTTAAACAGTTTTATTGCCCTGAACCAGGCGGGGGAACGGCAGTCACTGGAAGATTCCCTGTTTACTCTTTCCGAAATGCTGCGCTATATCCTGCGGGCGCCTTCCATCATCTCTTTGGAGACAGAACTTCATTTTATCCGGGGATATTGCTCTTTGCAAAAGCTGCGCTTCAACGACCGGCTGAATTATCAGATTATCACCGACGTAGATGCTGCCAATATCTATATTCCCAAACTGCTTCTGCAGCCTATTGTTGAAAATTCTATTCTCCACGGCCTGGAACCCTGCTGCCGTGTCTGCACCATTCAAGTTAGCTGCCAATACCGGGGGCAGGCTGTTGAAATATCCATTACCGATGACGGCCAGGGCTTTTCTTTGGAAGACCTTCAGTTGAATGAAAGTATCGGGCTTAATAATGTGAAAGAGCGGCTGCTTACATTTTCTGCCGACAGTACGTTTATCATTCAAAGTGAGCCTGATACCGGAACTGCTGTAATCCTTTGCATCCCTTTGCCAAAGGAAGACCTCCTCCATTAATGTCAGAAAGGAAATGATATCATGAAACTCTTGATCGCTGATGATGAACCGCTGATTCGCTATTCTTTAATATCATTTTTATATGATTTAGGGGTTGCAAAAGAAGATATCCTGGAGGCTTCCAACGGTGAGCAATTTCTGAAACTCATGAAAGAATTTCCGATTGATGCTGCACTTGTGGACATCCGGATGCCGTTGTTAGATGGCTTAAATGCTATCCGGCAGGCCAAGGACATTGCACCGCATACTGACTACTACGTTCTGTCCGGCTTCAGCGACTTCAAATACGCCCAGGAGGGAATTAGGTTAGAAATTAAGGATTATCTTTTAAAACCAGTTAAAAAAAGTGAGTTGCAAGAGATTGTAAACAACACCAGGCAGGCAATTGCGTCCAGACATCAGAAGGAACTTCATCTGCTTACCGCTCAAGTGGCCGAAATGATGTCCGGGAAGCAAACAGACTTTATCTTTCCATCCCTCTGTTATCCGCTGTTTATAACTGACGATACCCCCAACACAGCCGTAAGCAGTTGGCAATTGCCCTCAGGCCTATCCGATTCGCTCCATCTGATTCACAGAACGGAACAGGGCACCTGGATTTTTATTTTTTCCCAAGAGAAGCCCGCTGCCTGTATCAACAGTATTACAGCATACGTATTAAAACAGTTAACCGGCCATACGGTTCTGGAAGCAAATCCACTGGCAAACAGCCGGGATTGGCCCGGCGAACAAAAACGCCGGAACAGCTTCAGTTTCCTGCTCCCTGCCGTTGGCATTTCCCGTTTCTACCCGCGCACCTTTCAGGTGCCGGTTCTCCATGAAGAGGTAAAAAAATTATGCGGATTATGCCAGCATAATATCCGCGCCTATGCAGCCAAAGATTACACCCGGTATTGCCTGACAAACAATGGTATAGTCAAAGCACTGGACCGGCTTTTCATACAGCAAAGTCCTTATACAAAAAACATCCTTCGCTTTATCACTGCTGCTTACAACCTGGAAGCCAATACGATCCCGGAACTGGAAAAGGAACTGGATTGCACTGCAAAAACCCTGCTGCAATCCCATATCCCCAAAGACCTGGTGTTGGATAATGTCCTGAATTACATTCACGAACATTACCGTGAAGACATGGGACTGGAAAAGGTAGCTTCTTTATACAACTTAACCCCTAACTATTTCTCCACTCTGTTCCGCAAAAAAACCGGACAGAACTTTGTCCAGTACCTGATCTTTTTGAGAATCAGCGAAAGCAAACGGCTGTTATTGGAAAGTGATCTTACAATCCGGGAAGTCGGCTGTCAGGTTGGATATTATTCCTGCAGTTACTTTATCAAACGTTTCGCTGCTCTAGAGGGAATCACACCGGCAGAATACAGAGCCAAAAGACGAAGCTAAAGGGAATTCCGCAAAATGACTGATTACACCCGGTCCGGTCTGCCCTGATTGGTTACCTTTTGTATTGCTGCAGTTAGAAATCAGATGACTTTGAACAAAATATGCTTTAATGAACAAAATCAAAGAATATGGTCAGAGACGGTTGAAGCACGCTCTTTGGCGGCGTATAATGATTTTACGAAAAAGAGACAGGAGCGGGATGGTATGATACTCAGTGTCAGCAGGCGGACGGATATTCCGCAGTTTTACCCGGATTGGTTTTTTGACAGGCTGAAGGAAGGATACCTTTATGTAAGAAATCCTATGAACAGCCGGCAGATCAGCCGGATCGGCCTTTCCCCGGATCAGGTGGAGCTAATGGTATTCTGGACAAAAAACCCGGAGCCAATGATGAAACGGATCCGGGAGCTGGGAGACATTCCTTTTTATATCCAATTTACACTGACCGGATATGGGAAAGATGTGGAGCCTGGGCTGCCGGATAAAAGGAGTATGATCCATGTTTTCAAAAAGACGGCGGAACAGGTAGGAAAGGACCGTATGGTCTGGCGGTATGATCCTATCTTCCTTAACAGCCGGTACAGTGAGGAATACCATTTGCGGGCCTTTGAGGAAATCGCCGGGAGTGTTTGCGGTTTGGCGGAAAAGGTAGTGATCAGTTTTCTGGACAAGTATGGAAAAACAGAGCGTAATATGAAGGGAATCCCGGTAGAAGAATTGGATGAAGAAGGGATGAAGAAGCTGGGCGGAAGGCTGGCCGGGATTGCAGGCACTTACGGGCTCAGGATTGAAGCCTGTGCGGAAAAAACAGACTTAAGCTCTGTGGGAGTTTCCCGGGGAAGCTGCATTGATCCTGTTATGGCGGAACATTTAATTGGCGGTCCGGTATGCCGGAGAAAGGATAAAAATCAGAGAATGGAATGCGGATGTCTGGAAAGCGTTGAAGTGGGAACCTATGACACCTGTCTGGCCGGGTGTAAGTATTGCTATGCCAATGACAGCGTGGAGGCAGTGAAGAGGAAGTCCGCATTATATGATGTGCATAGTCCTCTGCTTTGCGGAAAAGTGGAAGAAGGAGACAGGATCACACTGCGCAAGGGAAGGATTGTCCGGGAGTACCCGGCGCTCCCCTTCCTGTGACCGGGATTATTTCTTATTATATTTATATTGCTTTTATTGCCGGAGACGAAAGGGTCGGTTATACCGCCACGGCCGGTAAGCCTAAGCCGTTTTCAAAGGAATAAAAAGCAGACGGTAACCAAACGGGAAGTGGGCATCTATTTCGAAGTTTATAAAATTGTGTGGAACATATAGTGAAAAATCTGGTATAATCTTTGGATATCAATGGAAATTGAAACGAAGCGAATTTATATAATCCACTAAAAAAGGATTTCTACTGATTGGAGGTTTCCCAAATGTATGAGTTAAATCAGGTCAGCGCAAATAGTTATTATGTTCAAAGCCCGGCAAAGATCGGCATTGTTAAGCTTAACGATAGGGAGGTATGCCTGATTGACAGCGGAAGTGATAAGGATGCCGGGCGAAAAGTCAGGCAGATACTGGATGCCAATAGCTGGCAGTTAACAGCGATATATAATACTCATTCCAATGCCGATCATATTGGCGGCAATAAGTATCTGCAAAGCCAAACCGGATGCAGAATTTATGCTCCGGGTATTGAATGCGACTTTACAAATCATACGCTCCTTGAACCGTCTTTTTTGTATGGCGGATTCCCGCCAAAGGACTTGCGGCGTAAATTCCTCATGGCCCAGGAAAGCAGCGCAGAATATCTTACGGAAGATGTTCTCCCAAAAGGTATGAGCCTCATTCCCCTTCCCGGCCATTTCTTTGATATGGTAGGCTTTAGAGACATGGATCACGTGGTTTATCTGGCAGACTGTTTATCAAGCAAAGAAACATTGGAAAAGTACCAAATCGGGTTTATCTATGATGTATCCGCTTACCTTGACACTTTGGAAATGGTGAAGACCCTAAATGCAAAGGTTTTTGTACCTGCCCACGCAGAAGCAACAGACAACATCGTTCCGCTGGCTCAGCTTAACATTGACAAGGTTCATGAAATAGCAGATAGGATACTTGAAATTTGTAAAAAGCCAATGATCTTTGAAAAGGTCTTACAGCAGCTTTTCATTAACTATGGTCTGGAAATGAACTTTGAGCAATATGCGCTTGTCGGCAGTACCGTTCGTTCCTATCTTTCCTGGCTAAAGGATACGGGGAGGATGGCAGTGGCTTTTGAAAACGGACAACTGCTCTGGACTGCAATAGAGTAAGCTGCCATATCCGGTTTATTGATGATCATAAGCTTTCGCTTCTGCAGGCAAATGAATACAGACCTAGAGGAAGTTTATTTTACATTCCATGTATAAAAGCAGGAGGTATCAAAATGGTACTATTGGTAGTAGATACACAGGATATGATTGTTAAAGATGAATTGTTTCAATATGAAACATTTGTAAATAACATAAAACAATTACTGGGTTTAGCAAGAAATAAGGGCATTGAGATTATTTATGTGCGTCACGATGATGGGTTTGAATTGACCAAGGGAGTAAATGGATTTGAAATATTCGGGCAATTTTCGCCAATGAATGATGAAAAAATATTTGATAAACATTTTAACAGTGCATTTAGGGATACAGGACTATCTGAATACTTACGCTCTAAAAACGAAAATACCATCATGATTGCAGGCTTGCAAACCGATTATTGTATTGATGCAACAATAAAGTGTGGCTTTGAACTTGGATTTGAAATCATAGTTCCGGCGTATTGCAATACAACGGTTGATAATGAATATATGACAGGGGAACAATCATACAAGTATTATAATGAAAAAATGTGGAATGTGAGATATTCAAAGTGTGTAAGCTTTGAGCAGGCATGTGATATGTTTTGATTTGTATAGGGTGTCAGACAAACATTTGATGCCAGAGTTTCGGGAATGGAGAAGAAAAGAATGATTTAATTGAGAATTTTGTTTTTTTGACATAATTTAGAAAACTCATCTTGACAAGAGGGAAGAAATCTTGTAAAATTATCCGTGTTGCAGATGGTTATGCCCAGATAGCTCAGTTGGTAGAGCAGAGGACTGAAAATCCTCGTGTCGCTGGTTCGATTCCGGCTTTGGGCATTAATAAAGGAAATTTGGATAACTCTTAGGGGTTATCTTTTTTTTTTGTTCGTAGGATTATTACATCTTTTAACAAGTGGTTCTATCACAGAAAGAGAAGGTATTCCTATGAAAAAGATTACTATGTCTAAAAAAACAATTCCGACAATTCAAGAAGCATTTGACCTGTTTATCAGGAAGTGTAAAATCAAAAATCTATCAGAACTGTCCATAATCTCCTATGAGAAGAAGATGGTTCCTTTCTGCAAATTTATTGACAATCAATCCCCTATTGCAACTATTACAAGTGATACAGTGGACGAGTATATCCTTTGGTTGCGTGAAAATTCACAAGCCAATGATATTACCATTAATTCCTATTTGCGGTCACTACGGGCATTTTTATACTACTGTATGGAGTGTGACTATATTCCTGCGTTTAAGATCAGTTTAACTAAAGCGGAGAAGAAGATAAAGGAAACCTATACAGATGAAGAACTACAGCGTTTACTTCAAAAGCCAGATGTAGATTCATGCTCATTTTCAACTTATAAGACGTGGGTATTTGAAAACTACCTGCTTGGTACTGGGAACCGTATCTCAACAGCGTTAGATGTCCGTATAGACGATTTAAACTTTCAGAGTGGAACAATTACCCTACGTAGAACAAAGAACCGTAGACAGCAGATTATACCGCTTTCACATACACTCGCACAAATACTACAGGATTATATTTTGGTGCGTGGTGGTGAACCAGACGAGTATTTATTCTGCAATGAATACGGTGAGAAAGCAAGCGAGAGGACTTATCAGCAGTTAGTCAGACGCTATAATATTAAGCGTAACGTGAACAAGACCAGTTGCCATTTATTCCGTCATACATTTGCTAAATCATGGATACTTGCCAACGGTGATATGTTCCGTCTACAAAAAATATTAGGTCATAGTGATTTGACTGTCACAAAGGAATATGTGAATATGTTTGGGCAAGACCTTCAGATGGACTTTGAGAAGTTTAACCCATTGGACAATATGAAACAGAATAAATCTGTTGTGCAGATGAGGTAGGGGCAACCATTATGCATGAGTATAATCTTAAGAGTTGTGAAGGAATGAGTACCCTTGTGGCGGTTCCGCCATATCGGATAAACCGGGCGATAGAAGCCCTAGAATGGCAATTAGAGCAAGATATTCCACAAAAGGATAGAGAGATACTATCAGAAACTTTGGACGCTTATAGATCGAAAATCTTGATTCTAAAAACCCCCGAAACCCCTTGTAAACACTAGCTTTTAGAGGGGTGTGCCCGTTTTCCTTACTATAGTATAGATATGAGAAGCGAATAATTTATTTTCATTCTTTTCCTTTCAAGCCAATGGCAGCATTACCGTTCTGGTGGTGTTGTCATTGGTATTATTACGCAGATTTTATTGACAATTCGGAAATCAAGGTCTGATTTTATAGCTCATATGAAAGCTAAATTAAAGGTACTATGGAGAGGTAAAACGTACTGACCTTGTGGTAAATTTACCACATTGTTTTTAGAGCAAGATGGTCTAATTATAAATGTTCGATTTGCTAATATTAAAAAAAAGCTTAAAAACTACCGAATTATTCGGCATTTTAGAAACACATTTACAGATTGAGATTTTCCTATATGGTAAGGAAGGAGTAACAATTGAATATTGAAAATATAAATCAGCGTCAGTTTGATAACACGATGCAAAAGGAAGGAATCACTGTAACTGATTATTATGATACATCAAAATCATATCAGGTATTCTTTCGTAGAGAGAATAGAGGTACAACTCCACAAGGTAAATTAAGGTTATTCTATGCACAAGACAGCGGTATATCCATTGGTACGATATTCGTACTCAAAGGGGAGAACTACCTCGTTGTAAGCCAGGATTCACAGGAGAGTAATATCTATTATACATCCATGGCTATGAAGTGCAGTACCACCTTAACAATTAATTATAATGGTAAATATCATGTGATTCCCTTTGTGGTGTCAAGCGATAGATACAGTGTTACAGAGAATAATACCATTAGTATCATCAATGGATCAGTAATTGTCTATACTGGCTTAAATGACATTGTGGATAGCATGAAAGGGAAGTATAGGAACTTTGGCGGCACTTACGAGGTAAAGAACCACTTTTATAATGATAATCTGGCTTATATCTATATGAGTAGAGAAGCCGATAGTCCAGATGAATATTCATTATCTTATGATGGAATTACCACATTGGATATTAATGATGGCACATATCAATTATCCTTTACAGCCGTTAAAAATGGAGAGGTAGTATCTAATCCAACACTCACATATGTGTCCAGTGATGAAGCCATAGCAACGGTTAATGCGTCTGGTCTACTGACTATGCTTGCTAATGGTAATGTTACGATTACGGCAACATGGGCAGAGGGGAATGTATCTGATGATATAAATATTACTATCAGCGGTGAGATAACTCCGGTTGTAGAAGGAACATCTTTAATCAGCGGTAGAACCGATTTAAAGGTCGGATATTCGAGAAGTTATACGGCATACTTTAATGATAAAGATGGTAATACAGTTGAGGGAGTTACGCCAGTATGGAGCATCTCCAATAATGAATTCGCATTAAGCAAAATAACCATCACTTATCCAAAGACAAATCAGATTAAATTGCAAATAGATGATGATAACTTGATTGGAGAGAAATTTACATTGAACCTTGTAGATGCAGATGGACTTTATGCAGCGTCAACTTTGGAGATTGAGATTGTAGAAGGATTCTGATGGAAATATGGGAATTCCACTTATCTTAACTCTCTAAAATAAAACGTAAACAACGGACTAAAAATAATGCGTTAAAATAAAATAGTCCGTTATTTACGAAATAAAATTTGTTTCATTAAGGGAAGCATAAAAAAGTTACTTTTTGAGAAAACCGACCCATCTAAAAACACGGGATACTTCCATATGCTATACGGGTAACTCCCGTGATTTTTCCTCTTTTAAAAATAAGGGAGCCATAGGAAGAGAAGCGAAATTTTGTATAGTTTTTTATTAATGTAGTAACTCAAATTCTTATCTTTTCTTGCAAACCCATTAAAATCAAGGGTTTTAGACCATTTTGAAGAGAAACACATTTTCGAGATAATGACATAAAGGGGAAGGGTGAAAATGTAATTAAAATTTATTCAATGTATTGATTGTGGAGAATGGATTGAAGTGGATATTTTGAATACTAAAACAATAAGATGTGATGACTGTGAAACTAAATACAGAAAGACTTGGAAACGAGAATATCAAAGGGAATTAATGAGGAAACGAAGAAATCACCAATGTTAGACTTAGCCTCATTTCCAAATAACGTTCGTTATTTACGGATTAAATTCACATACTAAAAACAAAATAGTCCGTAAATAACGCATTAAAAATTGTGTGTATATGGAGAACACATATCGCACCTGAAGATGTGCCGGATTCGGCACATGTTAAAAATTACAAAAAAAGAGGTGAATTCGGAAATAGAGGCATGATTTCACTGCCTATGGTGGAGCTAAATTAAAGTTACATAGGAAGGGGTAAATCCTAAAGTCAAAGATATTGACTTCCGAAAATTATGGTAAATAAAAACATTTAGGAAATTAGGATATATTCAGAAATTTATAAAAATCCCATATATCCCTTGATAATCTTAGTATTTTTATGGGTCATAAATCAAATTGAGATTTTCCTATATGGTATAGAGTATATATGTGGGTTGCTCCACGGTGGTATGACAGCGAAAACAAAAAATAGCATAGGAATAAAGATGTTTGATTTAGAAAAATCCCACTTTTCCTTGTAGTTAAGCCATTTGCGAGAGTTTTTAGCTACGTATATATCATATATGGAAGAACAAGTACAACCACAATTAGAAAAGCAAATGTAACGGAAGCCAAAACTCCACTTTTCCTTGTAGTTAAGCCATTTATAGCATTTTTTATGTATGTATATATCAGGTATGGAAACACAAGATAGTATTACCATTTAGAATCCGCCTTTTATTGGAGGATAAAACGTGAATATAAAAGAAAATTAAGTAAGTAGAACCAAGCTTTAAAAAGCAAGAAATCTATAAATCCCTTGTAAAATAAGGTATTTCAGCATTTTTAAAATTCTGTATTATATGGAAGGAAGATAAGAATTTGAGTATGAGCACCTTATGGACCTTAGGCCCATAACCTCGTTAAGGACCAGAGTTCCACAACGAGAGATAGTATCCCTAAAATGGTGGATACTTTTTTTATTTGCAACAAAGTTGCGTAGATTCACCTTAGGGCGGAACCGCCACAATGTGATTTACATATATGAAACAATCAAACACATCATTTGGGGCAGACCTGCGAACTAATATAATTAGGGCAACGGTTATGCAACAACAAAGGAAGGAGCACCACATGGAATTGAATATTGAAGGATTATCACAGGAACAGATGGAACAGGTAACGAAACTCGTACAGAGTGAGACAGATAAGGTAAGGACTGATTACAGTACTAAATTGAGGACTGCTAATGATGAACTTGCCAAATATAAGCCAGCCGAGAAATCTGAAACTGAAAAGGCATTAGAGGAGCGTTTATCTGCACTCGAAGCCATGGAAAAGGAACTTGCTAATAAGGAAAGAGCAATGACGATTGCCGACAAATTAAAGGAGAAGAATCTCCCGGCTGAATTAGCACAGTATCTGAATGTAGGGGACAATGTAGATGAGGTCATTGAAAAGGTGGGTACAACGATAGGCGGCTACTTTCTTGAAAATGGAAATAGACCAACTAACCACAACACCAATAAAGGTATCACAAAAGCCGACTTCGCAAAAATGTCCTATGGAGAAAGAGCAAAACTTTTTCAGGAGAACACTGAACTTTATAAGGCACTTAGTAAATAGGAACTGATTAACAACCAGTTCTTTTTTTATGCAGAAAGGACTGATAAATGGACGCAAGTACAATTCAGACATTAATATCCACACTTGGATTTCCCATTGTCTGCGTATTATTCCTTGCTTGGTTCATATGGAAGATATGGATTCGCCAACAGGAACAGAATGAAAAACGTGAAGAAAAGTTATACACGTTTATTACAGAAGCACAAGCCACTAATGAACAGTTGGTAAAAACCAATAGTGAGTTTGTGACAGTATTGAATACTTATAAGACGGATTTAGATGATATCAAGTCCGATGTAACAGTAATTAAAAACAATTTGAAAGGTTAAATAGGTGAAATTTAATGGCTAACACAATTAATACAAACGTAATCGTACCAGAGGTATATGCACAGTTAGTAAGAGAGAAAATCGCAGGTAAGGCAAAGGTAGCACAGTTTGCAAAGGTGCTTGGAGATTTACAGGGAAAACCCGGTGAAACACTTACTATGCCAAAGTGGAGCTATGTAGGTGATGCTAAAGATTGGGCAATTAATACTCCAATGGAAAGCACACAGATGACACAGACAAGCACCACAGCAACTATTAAGGCAATTGCGGCACCGGCAGTTAAGATTGCTGATTATGATAATGAGGTTGAGTTGGGTAATGCTGTCAATGAAGCGGCTGGTCAGCAAGCAGTATCTATTGCCAGAAAACAGGATACAGATGCTATTACAGAATGTCTGACTTCTCCATTAAAGAAGCAGTTGGCAGCAAAGAATAAAGTTACTCAGGAAGAGATGATTGAAATTCTGGGTCTGTATGGTGATGACAGGGATTCCGCTGATTTTGATGCAATTGTAATTCACTCTTTATTTGCTCCATCTTTCTACACTATGGATATGTTTGTGTCCAGAGAAAAGACAATGACCACAGACGGTAATGGTATTGCTGTTAATGGTGTGATTGGATATTTCCTTGATATTCCGGTGATTTTGTCAGATAGGTTATATGACACTACTAATGTTGAGGGATTTATTCTTGTTATGAAGAAAGGAGCATTAGGACTTATTCCAAAAGAAGCACCATTTGCAGAAGCAGCCAGAGATGCGTCTTTGAGACAGACAACTATCTATTGTTCCCAGTTCTATGCAATGGCGCTGATCGACGATGAAGCCGTTGTTTATGCAAAAACTGCAATCTAATTGCAGACAAATCGGAGGTGCCGGTTTCGGCACAATGTTGTATTTTGTAAAGGGGGTCGGAAAATATCGCCCCCTTTGCGATTTCCCTTTGAAGGGAAGGGTGCGTCAAATTTGACGGGCAGATAAGAAAGAGAGGTGTAATCATGTTATCAGGTGAAAGGTTAAAATTCCTTAGATATTCTCATGGAATCACACAAGTAAAAATGGCGGAATGGTGTGATGTTACAGAAAGATTTGTAAAAATGATTGAACAAAATGAATATAGACCGTCTAAAGAAGTGTATGACGCTTGGATAAATTGCTGTTATGGAAAAGGTAAGCCACTTGCACCTAGAGAGAATAAGAAAGGTGTAAAGAAAGTTACAGATAAGAATACAGGTGATAAGTAATGAGACTATTTAGTGGCATATTCGGCGGTGGGAAATCAAATTCCAAGATTGTTTCTGGTCGTAATCCTGGAAAAGGATGGATTGCTGCCAATAAATTTAACAATGCTAAAGGTGGATTTGCTGGTGGATATGGTGCACGTTCATTCCAGAATATCATTGATGCACATAGCAGTGCAGAAGAAATTGTAGAAGAATTTGGACTTGATAGAGAAGATGCTCCATATGGCAACTGCTATCAGAGAGCATATAAAGAAGCATACAGACAAGCCATTATTGAAATGATGCTTGCACTGGATTTCGATGGAGATCCCGAAGATTATATTGATTGGGACGAAGTGGAAGAAAATGCTCATGATTATGCTATAGAACTTGCAGAACGTTGGATTAATCGAGAAGAATGGATTCCAGAGGAAGTAATTAACTGGGCATTTTATGATGTATCAGATCACAACTGGTAAATAAAGAAGGTTGGACAATGACAGGTAAAGAGTTTCGCAAATGGCGAAGAAGCAAAGAGATTTCTCAACAAGTGGTAGCCGATTATGCCAGATGCAATAAGTCAACTATCTGCCGTTGGGAAAAAGGTACTATGAATCTATTGCCAGAATTATATGAAAAAATAATGGAACTTAAGGGTGTATTTTAAAAATAGTCCCGCGGGACGATGGGTTTAAACCCTACGTCTTAATTTTGAGACGCAGGTTCATTGGTAAAATCACCAACAGAGCAGTTAGGGACCAGATTTTCATATCAGATCTGCCCTAATTCAGGGCATCATTTTGAACCGTTGCTAAATAGCAACAGTTGGAATATATCACATATACAGTGGAAAACGTAAGCCACTATAAATATACGAAGAAATCAAAATCAGATAGAAAGGTAAGGTGAGATAGTTTTTGAATCTGAAAAATTATTTTGCCTTTATTAATAGTAGCCATTGGAGAGAACTATCTCTCCTTTATGGTGAATTTAATGAAGGAACAGTACAGAAAGAGGTTATTAGATAATAATGAATGGATTGATGGAACAAATAAATATGGACTAATTTTAACAGATGATTTAGATTCCTTATTATCATGTGCAATTTTAAAGAGTGTAAAGGATTGGAATATTGAACAGGTATTTTTATTCAAAGCAAATAGTGAAAAAAATAAAGATTATTTAGGTGTAACCGACAATGCCACACATGAAGCGATTGGTGTTGATTTTGCAATGGTAAATGGGAAATGTTTTGATAATCATTTAACTTCATTTGCATATAATGATATTGAAAATCCAGAGAGTATAAATCTTAATCGTACTTGTGGAATCCATAGGGGTAATTATTTCAGAAAATATAATTTATCCACTGTATTATTATTATGGTCATTATATGATTTACCCAAAGAAGGATTATCTGATGAACTTATGATGTTACTTATTGCAATAGATGGCTCGTATGAAGGATTCTATACAGATGCCAAATATGTTGGAATACATGAGCGTTGGATAAAAGATATTCTTGATTTACCAGAATTTTTTGAATGTGAAAAGCGTCATACTAAGCAAGACTTCATTGATATTAAAAAGAAATATAGCATACACAGAGGTCATGGTAAGATTGGTGCAAGTAAAGGATATTTACAAACAGATATTGATATAGAAGATATCAATGAATTATTAGGATGGGATACAGATATACAGTTGGAATTACCAACAGATAGATTTCATAAAAAAGCAGTATATAAAGACAATATGGTAAATATAAAGGGTTCTCCATGTAGTATTAATTCTATTTGTGAGAACCCTTTTTGTTATGCATTAACCAATAAATATACTGTTAATTATTCAGAAAGGATAGATGAATGATTTATACAGATGAGAATAAATCCAGGGTGATTGTATTTTCAGGTAGGGTAGCAAACGCATTATTAAAAAAAGGATATCAAATTGTAGAAGTCAGACCTGATAAGAGAAATAAAATTAGGTCTGTTTTTCTTTTTAATGGAGAATTAGGTATTGAGAATGAAATTTTAAGATTGAGTGGAACAGAGAATATATTTGAGTAGTTACTATGTTTCAAATGTGGTGACGTGGGTGGTTCTGCTAAGAAAATGGGTATGAGGATTCGAGAGTTGGAACGTCTGTATGGAATACGTCAAGGAGGTTCCGGATATTATGGAAATCAATACAAGGAGTCTTCAAATAATTTTAAGACTCCAAAAACACAAGATCAATTGGCTACTAGCATGGGAATGACAGTGCAAACACTACATAATTATAAACTTATCGCTGACATGATCCCTGAATTGTCAGATTTAGTTGATACAGGCATCGCGATTGGTCAAATTTGACTTATCGGTATTTTACCCAGTGGCTTTCAAAGACCACTACCCACCTTTAGAGTTAAATAATTTTACTCCAAAAGTAAGTGAGCTCACTTTGTGCACCGTTATTTAGGGTGTAAAACTTTTAACACCTGCATATTCACTCACTACGAAAATGCGGGTAGCCAAAAATGGATAGCCAAATCAGAAGTCCATAATGGACTTTTGAAAATAACCAGAAAGGACACAAACAGATGAACGAATATTTATATGAGATTTCAGAACTAGACACTACGTCTATTACAGATGAAGAAATAATGATTATGCAGATACGCCGAAACCGGCACCACAGGAAACGCAGAGAAAGGAGACAGCATTATGGAGAAAGAAACAATAGTAATCTTTACAGCCAAGAAAGCACGAACCTTATTAAAGGAAGGATTTACGCTGGTTGATATTAAACCAGATAAGACAGATTCTGATGGTAAGAGAAGTGTATTTATCTTTAAGAATGAAACTGGAATTATGGAAAAAATAAGAGAGAATTAAATCCTATAGTACGTGCTGACGCACTCCTTCCTTTCGCAAACAAGTTTGCTTCAAGGGAATTGAGATTTTGACCTTTCCATTTTTGAACAAATCAAATCCCTATTAGTAAAGTTATATATAGGGAAATGAATTGTTCAAATTTGGAATATTGGGTCAAGATAATAACTTTTCCAAAATTGTCTAAATCAAATCCCTATTAGTAAAAGTATATATAGGGAATTGAATCAGACAAATTTGGAATAAAGGAATGTGAGGATTTGAGGGCGGTTTGTGCCCGAAAATGAGGAGTGGCTCGGAGAGACACGTACATAGGGAATCATAACACACAAAAAGGAGAATAAAGTATGTATACCACAAGAGGTAAGAAGTTTATTTATGCTGTTAATTTTGCAAATGAGTTGATTCAAAAAGGTTATCGTTGTATTGAAACTGGTTTGAATCCCACAAGTAATAAATATTACTGGGTATTCGATTATAACGAAGTTCAGTCCTATTATGATGGCAAGTCAAAAAACGTAAGAGAATAAAAGTGAGGTAAAAGTAAAATGTTAGAGTTAAATAAGGAATATACATATTCGCAGATTTGCGAAATTGTAGGTTGGGAGAAAAAGGGTGGTAATTCAAAACTGTTACAAATGAAATCCATTGAATCTGCTTATGAGTTTTATCATCCTATTAATAAGAAGACCCATAAAGAGAAAAAAAGTTACATATTCACAAAGCAATTATGTGAGATTGAGTTGGTTGATGGACGCAAAAATAATGGTGCTAATGCTGCATTTCCACAAGATGAATTTGATTATCTTCTTAACTGTCTTTTGAAAAAGGGTATCGATAGGAATGAATACTATTATAGAAGTGATGAGTGTCCGGTTTATGTTTCCAATACTGTTATATATGATGAATTTGGATTTGACTGCTATAGACTATTAAACATGGTAGTAAAATCTGATGCTGATACAGATGAGGTTATATTCAAGAATCTGTTTCAGCAGATAGTTTTGCAGTCCGTCAAAAGTAATACCATTACAAAAATATGTAAAAAGTTTGGCTATGCAAAAAATGCAATACCAAAAGGAATCCTGCGTAATGAGCATAAATATAGCAAATCCAAAAAGAATGTGGTCACTATTCCAGATGATGAATTACTTGGCGAATATGATAGCTATGTCAGTGAATTTACTCGTAATTGTGGATTCCATAATATTGCAGATATTATCAATAATGGCTTATATGGGGATATGCTTCAATATATTAAAGGCGAGTTTGAAGAGAAGAAACTTTATGGAGTGACAAAACTTAATAAGATATATCTCCCTGATAATATATATGATGAGGTTTTTCACTTTCAGATTGATACAGAAACTAAGGAAAAATATCAGGAACACTTTAAAGAGATTATCATAGATTCAGTGGAGAAATCTGTATTAAACAGGATTAATGGAGCCAAGGAGTATTCTTTTAAAATGAACGATATACAGAAGAATATTCTCAAAGATTATTTTGAACAATTTTCTGGTAGACAATTAAAAATAGCTTGTGCCGAAACCGCCACAAGCTATTTCCACTTACAAAATGATGATACATCAGATCTAGATGAATTATTTGATGGTAAGTCATTATGGGGAGAACCTGATCCAATGGAGAACAAATATACTGTTGAGGAAATAATAGATATGCCTGATATGAGTGATGTGGCTGTTTAGCACCTTACGCCAGTTCCGGCGGAGGGTGTGTAGCGCCAAAACCGACGCTATCGGTTTTACCGACAATGGATATAGGGTTTACCAAATTTGGTAAAGGCAAATTAAAGAAAATAGTAGAAGATGTAGCCCTAGGGTCCAGAGTTCCTTAGGGCTTAAATTTCAGAAAGTGAGGATTTATTTATGAAGAATTTTAATGATATTATACCAAACTATGTTAATGATATTTCATTTTTGGCTTATGCGCAAACCTGCGAAAAAGTAGAGAAAGCCATTGCAGATGGTGATAATGAGAAGTTGGAGATATATCTGACATCTCTTCGCAGTCAAGAAGATAATCTTGTAAAAATATTTCGATATAGGTTATCTCAAAAATATAGTTATATTGAAGCTATTTTAGACATTGAAAAGAAAGTGGATAATATAGGCGAACAGATAAATCATATGTCAGAAAGTTATGATGAATGGAATGAATTACATAGAAAGGCGGCGATTTTAGATGGCACAAAATAAGGCAGATGAGAATAAATCGTTTAAAACAGTATTGCAGAAAATGACAGAGGTTGCCCCTTATTACATAGCAAAATATGTTGAGTGGTATCTGACAGACCCAGAGGATAGGATTCCTTGGGACGACTTATGCAACTGTAACGATAATTATAGATTGAAAACAGGCGGCAATAAAACAGAACAGTTTGCAAAAGATAACTGGCTTACTCGTGAGGATACACAGCGGTGTATTCAGATTTACATGAAGCACATGAAAACCATTAATACAATGAAAATATACGAAAAGATGTTGGATAAGGCACTACAGGGAGATGTGAATGCAGCAAAGTATATTGAAGGATTCCATAATAGTGATTTCTTTAATGAAGACGAAGATGAAATTAATGACTTCCTGAATACAGTGAATATCCCTAAACTGAAAAAGACAAGGGGGTAAATTATGGCAGTTAGTAAGCAGAATATGAAGAAACTGGAATGGTTGTGGTCTGACGATAATAAGATTGCATGGATAGAAACTTTTATAAAGATTGCAGACAAAAATGGTGATATAGTTCCTTTTATTCTGACTGATGAACAGAGTAGATTAGTGGAAGGATTGGAGCACCAGAATATTGTCAGTAAGTCTAGACAGTTAGGAATTTCCGTCTGCACCGTTGCATTAAGCATAAGGGAATGTGTGGTGCATGATAATTCAACTTGTGTACTTATAAGCCATAATCAGACCAGCACCAATGCAGTATTTGATAAACTAAAGCAACAGTTTTATTCTTTACCAGATTGGTTAAGACCACAATTGATACAGAATAACAGACAGGCACTCACCTTTGCCAATGGTTCCAGTGTTGTATGTATGACAGCCGGTAATAAAGATGTTGGACGGGGTAGTACTTATAATGCTATTGTACATATGTCTGAGTTTGCCTTTTGGAAAGACCAGGAAAGACAGTTGAAATCCATTATGCAAGCAGTATCCAGTTCAGCAACAGTAATTATAGAGAGTACGAGTAATGGTTATAACAATTACAGTTCCTTATTTCTACAGGCAAAAAATAATGAGAACGCATTTAAAGCGTTCTTTTTTAATTGGATTAATGGCGGTGCTTTGTTTAGGGACCAGTATAAGGAAAGTGTGCGTCTGTATAAAGCACAGCATAATGGACAGATGTTGACACCAGAAGAATATGACGAAGAAGAAAAGATGCTCTCTGAATTGGGTATGACACCAGAACAGGCAGTATGGAGACGGGACAAGATTAGTATATCAGGTATTGACGCATTCCATGTGGAATATCCTAGTACACCAGAGGAAAGTTTTCTTGCTACTGGTTCCAGTGTATTTGATAATACAAAGGTTATTAAATTACAGCAGGTCATCGCAGAACGGAAAATAGTTCCCCTTAAATTGGATAAGATTGTTGGACTTCCAGCGTCATTAAGACCATATGTGCAGAATAAATCATTTTCTGTATGGGACGTTCCCAAATCGGGGAATAAGTATTACATAGGTGTGGACGTGTCTGAAGGTCTTGGTGGAAAACATGATTATTCTACAATGTTTATTGTGGACAAAGATGGTAAGCAGGTCGCAGAGTTTAGGAATAATAAGATTAAACCTTATCTATTTGCTGATATTGTCAATGATGTGGGCAGATGGTACAACAAGGCACTATTGACAGTAGAGAAAGCGTCTGGCGGACATAGCGTCATTGAACGATTGAGATATGAAAAGAAATATATGAATATGACGAAGTACAAGACTTACGATGAGTTTAAGAGGGCAATATGGAATGTCGGCTTTGATACGAATAACAAGACCAAATCTATTGCGGTGAATGATGCCAGGGAATGGTTTGATAAAGGATTAGTGGATATTAACAGCAATCAGTTGTTGGAAGAAATGAAAACATTTGTTGCAGAAGAGAACGGTTCCTTTAATGCAGTTACCGGCTCCCACGATGACCTTATATCGGCTATGTGGTTATGTATTCAGGGTATGAAACAAGGATTCTGGTATCCATTCTAATATACACATTAAGGGAAAATAATAATGGGTTGAGGGTATACAAATTACCCTTAGCTTTATTTGAGTTTTATATTTAAAGTAGTACATTAGAATACAATCAAAGAGTGGCATATATGTTGATGTTTTAAAGCATTTATAGGGCAAATTACGGACTTTAAGGTAGAGGACGAGGAAATTATCACTTGTCCTTTTTTGGTGCCATTATGGGGCAAATACATGCTTATATTATCAAAGAAAAGGAGCAAAGATGAGTATAGATTATTACATTCAAAAACAGTATAATGAAAATAAAATGTGGTTCATGGAAGAGATAAATCAGGGGAATCATGCAGCCAGAATTGCAGAAGTTATTGCCAATAGAGATTATCTTGCAGGACGGCATAAAGTGTTGGGACGTGAGGACAGCCAGTATAAAGGGAAAAAGTTGGTTACACGTAAGACAATACTGAATTATGCTAAGACAGTAATTCGTTTTCACAATACTTTTCTACTGGGAAATCCGGTAGCGTTATCGTCTAAAGATGTTGAAACCGTAAAGACATTTACCGACATTTATAAGTTGGGACAGTATGAGACGGTGGATTATGAGATCATTGACAGGGTGAATAAGTTTGGTGACGCATATGAGGTTGTATATGTAAATAATGGACTGATTAAGAGCAAGGTGCTTGATAGTGCATGTTGTTATCCTGTATATGATGATATGGGAGAATACATTACGTTCATAGAGCATTGGACTGATGTATATACCAGTATCAGTTATTGGAACGTATACTATCCAAATTACGTTGAAATGTGGAGCAATGAGGGTGGAGATGAACATTTAGTATCTACGACTATGAGTATTGGTCTGCCGATTCATTACCATAATTTCAGTGATATGGATTACAATTTTGGTATTAGTTTGCTTACGGATATTAAGCCCATTATGGACGAATTGGAAGATATCATAAGTAAACTGGGAGACGCTATCTATATCAATACACTTAATCCTATGCCTGTTGCCATTGGTCAGAGGATAGAGAGTAGTATACCTGCTGATGCTACTGGATATGTGCTAAACTTGGACAATGGGGATTTCAAGATTGTTAATTGTAATATTGATTACAGTACAGTTAAGTTATATCTTGATAACCTGAAACAGATGCTTAATGATATCAGTTGTATTCCTAGTATCTTAGGTAGTAGCCAAGAGATTGCAAATATATCTGAAACTTCTATGAAGATTCTTTATGCTATGGCGACTGTAAACAGTGATGAGACACAGAAATGGTTGAATACTGGATTTAGACAAAGGTTTGAAAAGTTCCAGAGGATATTAAATATGCAAGGCATTAGTGTGGAAAATAATGTTGATGTTATTTATAACGTGTCTATGCCTGTTGCTAGTACAGAAATGATTGCTAACTTGAAAGCGTTACGGGAGATGGGTGCTATAAGCATTGAGAGCATTATGGAAAAGAGTGATATTGTCAGTGATGTAGACGTTGAAAAGAAGAGGTTAAACGGTGAGAATGTGAGTGCTGAAGGTGGAGCGAATCCTTCAAAGGATACGGATAATCCTAGTGAATAGGTAGGGATTGGAAAATGAATTGTGGATAACTATGTGGATAACTTTTAAATAATTGTGGATAACTTTTAGAGTGAAGATACTTTAGCGTGGTAAAGTGGAAATAGGAGCATAAAATACACGCTCTTCTGTACGCTTTATCATACTAAAGTGATATAAACATACTAATTTACTAGGAATACAATGCAATACTCTAATGTGATGAAGTGAAATGCATACAATATCTTGTGTCAAGTAATATTTTTACATACAATATATAGCGCGAAGGGAATTGAACGAATACAACACACAATAATATGAATTGCTCACGATATTACACACAATTCACATGCGCCATTCTGTATCTGGCAAAATATCATGCTATAATACTGTACTATTACGGTGTGTTCTATGTGATGATCTCATCACTACGTTGTCATTAGATTGGTAAACATACATATAACCAACTAATAAACAGATGAAAGCGTAATTTCATGGGTAAATATTCGTAGGACTTCTAATCTTACGAACGTTTTAGGGATAAAATCGGCTTATTTGGGGTGATTTTAGACCATATATGAGGTGACAGAGCGTAGAAATGCGCCCAGTAAATGTGTTGTGCAATATGTATAGGAGTTATGGTTGATAATATTCGGCGTTTTGCATAAAAATATAATGATGTATGGGTGCGTAGTTGTGCAATATTTAGTTGAGGTATGTGTACACAACATGGTGAATTGTGCGTGAAACTAGTGCAATTACTACAACTATGCCTGGTGTATCGTGGCACAAGCACAACGGCTCCGAGCGTGTCACTCCCAACTTTTCAAAAAAAATTTCCTTATTATCAATAATCCCCACAGCAAAAAATAAGGGTACTCAAATTTGAATATCCCTACATAAATTTTCTTTTCAATCATATAGTTATGGAAAATACTGGAATATTAGAGTATAATGAAGAAAATACTGATGTGGGGGTAATACTTATGATATTTGAAGAGTTTTCTATTCGAGGAGTAAAGCTTTGGGATTCAGAAAAGGAAGAATTTTCGGATTTTGATATAATGATAAAATTTAATACTAAAAAAATTGCTATGTTTGGTCAAATATTAAATAAAGAATTTTATTCTATAGATATACCAGAAGATTCTTTTGTTAAAACAGAAGTGATTAGTGTAAATGATCCTAATAATTCTATTTTAAAACTTTCTGACTCAACATTACTTTTAATGAGAACAATAGATGCGGAAAAGGTACATAATTATTATGAGAGCTATAAGGAACATTTGGAAGAGGAGGGTCATGAAAAGCAAAAAAGAATAATTGAAATTTCATACAGCATTGAAGGATTGGAAAATATGGCAATCAATTTAATTGAAATGATTGATAAGACCATCTTACTGAATCATGATACCTTTATTTGTTTGCAGCGAATGTATTCCTATGATAAATATAGAGATGTTGATTTTTTAGATGAGAATGCAATAACAAATGAAAATGTGTTGTTAGGTGTATTATCCATAAAACAAGCCATTAATAATATGGTAGAAATAATTCAAGAAGATTACAGTGAGTTTACAGAAGAAGAGTTAAATTTTGCCTGCTGGGAAACTGTTAAAAGAGTTTCAATTAAGTTTTATGCTGATATATGGGAAGAAAAATACGGAAAATTTATTGATAAAAAATTGAAACAAAACGAATTGCAAGAATCAGATGGCACTCTTGATAGATATATAGAAGATATAATTTTATGTAATGAGATAGATAATGAAGATGCTTGGGTCATGTGTACGTTTACTTATTATATGATGGATAGAGGTTATGTTGCAGGTGAGCTATATTATCCACCATATCTTGAAATAGCAGTAAAAGCATTTAGTACATTAAAAAGCAACATGGAGAAGAACCGATTTAAAGAAAAACTTAAAGGAACCGTTGAAAAACAAGAAACACATTATTCGATTGATGATGTTGATTTGATGAATGGAAACGAATTTGAACATTTTATATGTGAATTATATAATAAAATGGGATATTCGTCAGAGGTCACAAAGCAATCAGGAGATCAAGGTTTAGATGTGATCGCAGAAAAAAACAACAAGAGAATAGGTATTCAAGCAAAATGTTATTCAAATACTGTTGGAAATTCAGCGGTACAAGAAGCGGTTGCTGGAAAATGTTTTTATAATTGTGACAAAGTAGTAGTTATTACAAATAATTATTTTACACCTGCTGCTATTGAGTTGGCACAATCTAATGATGTTATTTTGTGGAACAGAGATATTTTAAAAGAAAAAATTAGAGAATTAATGTAGAACACAAAAGGATTGCTCATAAAACAGCAGTCCTTTTTCATACCCATTCACGCACTAAGAGAGGAGAACACAATGCAAATATTAGATAGATTAAAAATGGAATTATCCAATCAGCAATATTTTACAGATGAGCAGTATAGTCAGTTTCTCACGGAGAATGAGTTGTCACCAACGGACAACTATGATAAGACGACCATGCAGAAACAATTGTTACTTACCGTATTAGATGTATTAGAAGCCGTTGCCAATGATATAGACCTGATGAGTTCCATAAGCACAGAGTTTAGTAATATTGGTCAGGCATACCAGTTTATAGAGATGAGAATATCCCAGGTTAAGGATAAGATTGCTGCTATTCCGTTACCAGATGAGGATTATAGTTGCTTTTCATTAATGTATACGAGGGAAAGATAATTGTGTAAATAGTTGCATAATTTATTTTATTTAGGGGTTGACTTTTCTTTTTTTACATGGTAATATAAAACACGTTCGTAACGTAAATCCTACGAACAAAACTCGAAAGAGTTATACGAATTATTTTATTTGCCTAGGAACAATCGGAGTTTACGAGGTCTGCTTTCTCAGTTGGTAGAGCAGAGGACTGAAAATCCTCGTGTCGCTGGTTCGATTCCGGCTTTGGGCATTGTGCTTTTCAAGGCACTTTCGAAATGCATTCCGAAATTCCTTGCGGGTGTGGTTCAATGGTAGAACATCAGCCTTCCAAGCTGGATACGTGGGTTCGATTCCCATCACCCGCTTCAAAAACAAAAGGTAATATAGATTTATTGGTCTCAAAGCCAGTAAATCCGCACCTTTCAAGGGCTTTCACTTTAAAAAGTGGAAGCCTTTTTTTCGTAGATTTATTAGGGTAAAAGCTTCACTCTGACGGGACTTAAACCTGCAAGTAAAAGCATTCAGAAGTGGCGCCCTGTTTGTATTTACAGGAAAATGGACGTCATAAACAGATTGACTTCCAAAGTATAAAGTGATATTATAATGGCAATAATACTAATGAAATATTTAGATCATAATATCACTTTACCAGGAGGTGAACACATGGAACCGATCGGATATGGCGAACACATTGCGAATACCGTTAAAAATATGCCTTACGAGGCGGCAATCCAGACCGAGGACATTGCGGAGCGGCTGGCGGAAACCTTTGCGTTGCCCTACGATCAGGCCAAAGCCCTGACTAATGTAAAGCTGAAGCGGCTGGCGGACAAAGGAGAAATTGAAAGGCTCCAAAAGGGCGTTTACTGTCAGGTAAAACAAACCGTATTTGGGAAAGTTGCGCCCAGCATTGACCAGGTGATGAAAAAGACGCTGACGGAACAGAACGGTGAGAAAATAGGCTATGAGTCCGGAGCATTCCTGCTGAACAGACTGGGACTGACGACCTTGATTCCCCGTGACATGGAAATTACCACAAACCGTTATGGCGCAAAGCTGCCGAAAGGCTGCCGCATCAGGTTGAGGAAGCCGGCCGCGACTGTAACGGACGACAACTGGAAATACCTCCAGTTTATCGACCTGATAAGCGAGCTGCCCCAGGCGCATATTGATGCGGAAAAGCCGGAGCTTCTATTGGCACGATACGCAAAAACGCAGGAACTGAACGGTCTCACATTGATCTTTACAGCCCGCAGGTTTTTCCCGGCAAAAGTCTTACCGCTGCTTATTGACCTGCTCATGGAGGTGAACAATGAACTTACATCAGGATAAGGATGCGTTTGAAGGCCTGCTCTCGGACGTCAGCCGCAGAGCAGATATCCGAAGCGACATCGTGGAAAAGGATTATTATCTGACCCTGCTTCTATGGGAACTGTCCAAAAAACAGGATACCCTTCCCGCATACTTCAAGGGCGGCACCGCCCTGTATAAAGCAATCGGCCGTATGAAACGCTTTTCTGAAGATATTGATCTTACGGTTGAAATACATGACTGTTCAAAAAGTCAAGGGAAAAAGCGCCTGGAAACGGCGGCAAACGGCTACTGCACTCTTTCAAGGACAACGGATAAGGCCAGGGAAAGCAACCAAAAGGGCAGCATCTCTAGCGTATATGAATATACTCCTGTGACCGATGTTGACGCTGCCGATGCCCTGCAACGGTTCGGTTATGTGAAGGTGGAGGCAACCTCCTTCACCATCAGCGAACCGGTGGAAGCCCTTGAAATCTCGCCGCTGCTTTATTCGGAAGCAAGCGCAGAACAGAGCCGAATCCTCGAGTTAAATTATGGAATCAAGCCGTTTTCCATCCACACCATCAAGCTGGAGCGGATTTTTGCTGACAAAATACTGGCCGCGGAATTTTATTACCAGCGGCGTATGCTGTTTGATACCGCAAAACATCTTTATGACCTTGCCACAATGATGGATCAGGAAAGGATACACTCCCTGCTCTCATCACCGGAAGAACTGGCAGCAATGCTCGCCTATAAGCGTGAAGAAGAAAGAGAACGGATCGGAAGCGATCTGTCGGAAAAGCCGTTTTCTGAATTTACCCTGTTTGATGCGGTTGGCATTGATTCTGAGCTGTCTGCGTCCTTTTCAAAAATGCAGGAGATTTATGTGTTTTCACAAAGCGATATCCTTTCACCGGCACAATTGTCTGCAAGCATGGCGACCTTGAACCGGGTTCTGCTCGAACTGGATGAAGGTCTTGAAAAGACGTAAAAAATCGCAGGCAAGGCAGCCCAAGTTGTAACTGAAAATAAGGGTGACTATGTTGTTACAAATGGATTAGAATAAAGTAAAGGAGAAGAAGCCGTGACAAGTGATAACTATATCAAACTCTTAAAAAGCGGATCTGATAAATGGAATCAATAGCGTGATGAAAATCCACAGACTACGCCAATACTGCGTAAAGTAGATTTCATGGAATGCTTTACAGACAAAAATGATTTTTATTCTGTTCCGAGTTTTTCATGTGTCAATTTCTCTGATGTAGACTTACATATGTCATCATTAAGAAACGGTGAGTATTGTGAGTGCAGCTTTGACGGTGCGAAGATTACATTTGCAGATTTAGTTGATACTCATTTTGAGTCCTGCACATTTAGGAATGTCAATATGCGAGTAACAGCTATAGGTTCAGCGACCTTTACTAATTGCGTTTTTGAAGATGCGGACTTATCTTACTGTTCTTCAAAAGATACCTCTTTTGAGGGATCAGAGTTTATAAATACAAAGTTAGAACATATTAATTTTGTTTCGAGCAACTTCAAAAATGCCAAACTGATAAACTGTTCTGTTTATGGTATTTCATCTTGGGATTTAGACTTGAAAGACTCGGTACAGAAAAACTTAGTTATTACAAAGGAAGATCAACCGGTAATTACTGTTGACAACATTGAGCTGGCTCAATTTATATATTTAATGATAAACAATTCCCGGCTTAGGAATATAATTGATACGATTACTTCAAAAGTTGTTTTAGTACTCGGAAATTTCTCTCCGCAGCGCAAAGCTGTTTTGGATGAAATCAGAGAAAGGCTTCGGCAACATGACTTTGTCCCCGTCATGTTTGATTTTGAAAAACCGACATCACGCAATTTGACTGAAACAGTTTTCACGCTCTCCAATATGTCAAAATTCGTAATTGCAGATTTAAGCAGTGCCAGAAGTATTGGACACGAACTCTCCGCAATTGTACCACGGCTACCCTCTGTATTTTTTTATCCGATAATCTTGAAAGACGAAAAAGAATACGGGATGTTTGAAGATTTTAGCAGCTACAGTTGGGTTAAACCGGTTATTGAATATGAAACACAAAATTTAGGAGATAGTTTGCAGATGATATTAGATGACCAGTCCTTTTAACCTACTTAAAAAAATAAAATCTTTTTTGCATGTCTTTTGAGAAAGTGGCTTGGATACTGGATTTGTTATGAATGGTACGATTAAAAAGCAAGACAATTTCCGGATTTTAGACAGAAAAACAAACAAAAAATGGTGATTCTGCGGGTTCAACCCACCTGGCTTGTAGCAAAAAGACATAGCTTCCGTCAAGAGGAAACTATGTCTTTCTTTATACTGTAAATTGGAGTATAATGCATTCAAAGGTTATTCTATCACGCAAGGAATTAAGAGTTTCGAGCAATTTTAAATGCGTAATGCGTATAGTATAGGAGGATATTGAATGAAGGTAGGAGAAGTATGCTTATTGACAAGTGATGTTATTCGATTATCAAATTTTTATAAAATATTGTTTAATATCAATAACGGTAGTGATGATAATACTCATCAATTTATTATATCAGAGGAAACAACACTGACTGTTTACAATGATGGAATAGAGCGGAGAACGAACCCGCATAATATATGTATTGCATTTACGGTTGATAATGTTGATGTTGAATTTGAGAGATTAAAAGTACTTGGTGTTGAGATTGTTGACCCTCCAACCTTTAGACCGTGGGGTGCAAAGAACATGAGTTTTTTAGATCCTGATAATAACTTAATTACTTTTCGGTCTTTCCTTAAACAGTAAGCTTACGGGTATGCTAGGAAGGTGCCAAATTACAATTTTCTTTATAGATGTCTGCTACAATTTGACCAATTATAAAAAATCTTTTTTCCACTAACTTTTTTATGCGATGCTGATACCAAAAATTATTTACTTACTTCTATGCTTGGAGGGAATGGGAATTGTTGATTAGACCAATAAGAAACAATGAAATTATGCTATTAACAGAGTTCCTGTACGAAGCGATTTTCCAAAGGGATACCAGTAACTTAGCATTCAGAACGATTATACAAGACCCTTCGGTTTGGATATATGTTGATGAATTTGGTTCAAAGGCAGATGATCATTGCTTTGTCGCAGAACTTGACGGAAAAATTGTCGGAGCTGTTTGGGTTCGTTGTATTAAAGCATTTGGACATATTGATGATGCTGTTCCGGAGTTTGCCATCTCCGTTTATCCGCAGTATCGTGGAAAAGGAATTGGAACCGAATTGATGAGAAAAATGTTGGAGTATTTAAAAGCTAAAGGCTACGCTCGAACCTCTCTTGCCGTTCAAAAGGATAATTATGCTGTAAAAATGTATCAACAAGTCGGATTTGAAATAAGTGATGAAAATGCGCAAGAATATATTATGATTTGCATGCTTGGCGATTACACAAAATGAGCATGGCCTCACGTGCATCTATTTTGTACTAATGACACAAATGAATTGACCTTCAGGTTTTGAACAGTTCTTATTGGATCGAACAAAATTGAAGGTCATTTTTCTTGCCCGGAAGCTTTATATAACAAGGTTTCCGGGCATTATCAAATAATCTGGGTGTCCAATTCTCGTGACAGATCTATCACCTGAAATACCTTCAGCTCAAAAGGGCCAGCAACACTTCCGATCAGGCGAATGACTGGACAACCTTGTTTACCATCCCCCATCCTAAACATCATTGATAGACTATACAATTTTATTATGGTAAAATCTATATGGCAAAGCATTGTGAGCTTAAACAGTTTGGCTTAAATTCTTGGGATAATGCCAGCCGGTAGAAACTTTAGTGGCGGTTTTAAGGTTCGGCAATAACATGGCGAATTTATTTAATGAGAAACAGCAATCATCAGTAGGAGGTAGTGATGACTTCCAAAGAGAAAAAGGATATTGTTCTGCGTGAAGTTGTAAAACCTGAATTAAAACGCGCGGGGTACCGTGCCAAAGGGAATGCCTATATTTCCATGGGAAATGACTGCTGTATAGCAATCTGTATAAGCAGTTCCCGTTTTAATTCCAATAGTCTGGGATTTAATTTTGGATTTGATATTATTTTTCTGCAAGGAGATTATTCAGAGGAGCGTCTAAAAAACTGGAATGATGGCAGCCGGGATGCAATACGCGAAGATATCCTATTGCCTGATTGCGCTCTTCTTCACCCATACCATAATTCCTTGGGATATAAAATTGATGGGTACAAAGATTATAAGCCCCAGGATATGGATGTGGAGGATATCAAGAACCGTATTGGCGATGATTTGCGCCGATATATATTGCCGCAGCTTGCGGAAATAAAATGTTCTGAAGATTGGGAGCGGAAAAGGCAGGAATGGAATGAACAGACTAATTCAAAAAGGGTTTGCCTGCTGCGTTTTTTCTATAATGCACACAACCATAACCAAATACAGAGCAATGCCCCACATCTTTTAGATATTCGTCAAAAGAATAGGATATCAGCTCAAGAAATTAAAGAAAATTATCCGCTGTATCAGCAAATCAAGGCATTATCTGCATTTCCGAATAAGGACAATTGGGCATTAATTCTTGCTGCTCTGGCGGCGGAGGAAACAAGCGGATCATTGACCATCGGATGATTTTGCGCGGTCAAGATATATATACAAAAGTAAGAATCGGTGGGCGTTGCACATTGGCAAGAGTACTGAGCTCCCCACTTTTGGGAAAATGCGTAGTGGGGCGATAAGGTGCATTAAACAAATACATTCAATGGGGGAAATGCTAAATGACTATTAAATATTTTGCAAAAAACCTGTTACAGTTTTTCCCAGAATACCAAAGAGAATACCAGCTTAATCTAAAGCAGTACGGTGAAATTTTGGGGCATGTATATTTTGCAGAGATCAATCCGGTTCTGTCTGAATTGTTGAAAATCAATCAAGACAAAGACTTGATACGCAAATACATTGATTTTATTGAAGATATGTATAGCGATGGAGATGATGATGTTAAAAATGTTGTTGAGGTAACAATACTTGAATATTTGGGTGACGACGAAACTGTTTTGCGAAATGCATTTACATATTTTTCGGAAGATTTGATGCAAGCATCTAAAGAAATAGAGGCGAGCTGGGGACGGCGTAATATTCGCATTTATCATAAGAGAGGCAAAGCATTAGCCGATTGGGAGTGGCCAGATAAGTATTATCTTCATTCGCAATAGTTTCCAAATGCGCGTTATCGTAATACCATCAGTCACCTATTCCCTAAAAACACTGTTAGAATCAGTGAAAATGACCCCATATAAAATAACCAGTTACTCCAGAAAGATATAGCTTTCGCCAAGAGGAAGCTATATCTTTTTTCATGTATTAAAGTATGGTATAATGGGCTCAAAACAGATACATTTCGACATGGAATTTGTCGCTGACTATACCTGTTTCGGAACTGAATGACATCAAAAACCATTTTCCCTATATGCTTTTTGATGAGATAGAAGAACAGGAACTTAAAAAATATAAAAATCTAATACAGGACTTAGGAGATTGCTTAGAGCTAGAAAAGTATGTGTGGAGAAGCACAAAAGAATAAGTTATATGCGTCTTTCCTGATCCCAATAAGTTGCAGCATAAGTGTAGACAAATTGGGTTTTAGATACAATTTTTGTTGAGGTGGATTATGACTAGAGAAGAACAAAAAGAAATTAGAGAATTGAAAAAATTACTCCCGATTGAACTTCGCAAGCAGAGCAAAGAGTTTGGCTTCCAATTTGCTCACGGATTTTTATATCGGTTTGAGGGTGATTTTCTTTACTATGCCATTCTGGACATTTCTTCAAATCGAAGCTTAACAATGACCACACTTATTAAGCCTTGGATCTTGAACGAACTTTATTGGGAAATCCAACAGATGAATATGGAAGAAATGCGGGCGCAGCCGAAAAGCTTTCATATGAGAGGGGCTTTTACCATCAACGATATTTTTTATCGGAATGATTCCGTTCCATATGACAAAGATAATTTGGGTCAGGCTGTTCATGAGGCGCTTGTCCAGTTCAATGTGAGCATCAAGGAGCACTTGACCAACATCCAGGCTATCACCTGTGATATGGAGGGGTATCGGATTTCTAATCTCACCAAGGCGCTCGCGTTGATTTATAGCCATGACTACGAAAATGCGTTGCACCTGTTGCTCCAAGAAGATCTAGTAAATGATACCTATATCCATGTGAGTGGGAAGGGTAAAACAGCAAAAGATTATGCGGTGGATTTTTGTAGAGTAATACTAAATGATAAGTAATACCAAACTGATACATTTTAGTTTATCAAGCGAATAGCTTATACAACTAAGTTTAAGAACTTTTCCTAAACTCAGTTGTAATTTTTTGAAAAAGAGATCATGTTCCTAATTTGGTGTAATAATTTAGAGCGGCAGGAACCTTGTAAACAACTTACTTACTCGAAATGGAGACTTGATTGTTTATCACAACTCACTAACATTTGTATTAGAGAAACTAAACACAGAGCTGGTAAGTTATATTGCCAAACATGATCCGGTTTTAGGAAATGTTAAATGAAAAATTAAAGAAAGTGGCGAGCAGAATCCTTATGGGCCTTTGCCGAAAAACTACTATGCTATAAAGTCTAACTTTTTGGGGTCACATCAGTTCAAAAATATTCGACTTGTTTTTATTTATATGGTATTATGTAAAGAATTTATTTTCAAAGGTCAAAGGAAGGGAGCATATGTATAAAAGGAAAAACGTCAAGACACTTATTATTTTCATTTTCGTATTATTTTTCATCACCTTAGCAGGTCTCGGTATTTTCACTTTAATAAATCGTGAAAATGAGCAGTTATACCGTGCAGTACGAAGTCATGTGCGCAAACATGGCGAAAGCGCAGTCACTTTAGGCGAGTTAATGGATTTTGATTGGGAGCAGGCTCTATACTTCGAGTATACAAGCCCACGCCCTATTTATGAGGCAATTGGAGTAAATTTTACAGGGACGGATTTGACTATAGGAATCTTATTCGTAAAAGACGGAGAAATCGTTTATTATGAATACTTCCCCCAAAGATCAAGCGGCTGGATAGACCTCTATCCAGTTAGACTCTCTATGCAAAATGTTGGACAGGACATAAGAATTTTTGAGCGGGGTGATGTATTTGAAGTGGGATCAGGTGAGGATTACTTTGGCGGTCGCCTCTACTGGCTGAGGACGCAAGAATAGCTCTGAGATAGATACAAAGTATAAGCGTTTTCTGCGCCCGTGCCATCTGAGCACCATACTTTAAGGCTGCATCTGTTTTGTACTGATGGAACAGAAAAATATAGCTTCCTGCCGCAACCTCGAAAAGCCGTTTTTTCCCTGAAAGGAGTATTGAAGAAAAATGCTGTTAAAAATGGGATAGTAATTGATATGAAGATGTATGCGTTAGTAAAAGAATGAGCTTAATGCAGAAACGGATTACAGGTTCGAGCATCAGTATATTGGAACATAAACGGAAGAATCTTTTTTTACATCTAAAAATGTAGTATAATTAAACAAAACAACGCCGAAACCACTTTTATCTCTGGCGGAAGGCAAATATTGATTGTTTATATTTTGTGAGGTTTGAATGACTGGGAATTTTATAAAAGGATTAGATTTATGCGAACAATTTTTTAATGACATCGCCAAACCTGTCTTGAACAAACATTTTTCGTCAACAACGTATTCGGCAGGGCTTATAGGTTACGGATCTGATGTTCTTGGCTTTGATGACGAAATTTCAACAGACCATATGTGGGGGCCTCGTTTTTATTTATTCCTTAGGGAAAAAGATATCACACTGAAAAATGAAATTCTTGACACCTTCGCAAAAGAATTTCCGTATGAATACAAGGGGTATAGCGTTAATTTTTCAACACCTGGCCTAAATGATGGTGGTATTAGACAACCCGAATTTATATCAAATGGCGTTGTTTCACCCCTTGTTTTTATTCATACAATTAGCGAATATTTAAATACTTACTTAGGTGTTGGTAATTTTGACAATCTTTCGGAGCTTGATTGGCTTACCTTTTCTGAACACCGTTTACTTACTTTGACATCTGGGAAATTATTCTTAGACGGACTTAATATCCATGACTTACTTGAAAAAACCAACTTTTATCCAGAATCAGTTAAACTGTTTCTGATTGCTTCAAATTGGTCGCTAATTGCAGAGGAGCAAGCCTTTGTAAGGCGGTGTTATGACGTTGGAGATGAACTTGGCTCTGTTCTTGCTTGTTCGAGAATTGCGGAACGTTTGATACGGTTGTCATTTTTATATTGCAACCAATATGCCCCCTACAGTAAGTGGTTCGGTAAAGCATTTGGCTTATTACCAATTGACAAAACAATAAAAACAACAATATTTAATGCAGTTACTGCGACGAATATCGAAGATAGAGAAAATAGAATTGTACTTGCTCAGAAGCTTCTTGCGGATTTACACAACAAACTAAAAATAACGGAGTTTGTTAATGTTGACATTGAGAGTTATTATGGTAGAAATATAAAGGTTATCTTTGCAGATAAACTTTTTGATGCAGTCGCAAAAAGATTAAAAGGTACCCCTCTCGCTGGCTACCCTTTTATAGGTACAATGAGTGAAGTTTCCAATTTTGTTACGTTGTCAGATGAGCCGAAATATATTGAAAACATCAAAGCTTTATACATTGGGCATAATCAGAATTAAAAAATCTTTTTCCCACGATTTTTCCAAAAAAGACATAGCATTCCGCCAAGGGGATGTTATGTCTTTCTTTATGAGGAAAAATATGGTATGTTTAGCGTAAATGTTATTGCATCATACAGATTTAAAGATTTATATAACTTACAGGAGGTGATGAACTTTGATTTTAGAAACCCAAAGATTAATATTACGAGCAATGACACAAGCGGATTTTCCGTCGTTATGTAAAATTCTACAGAATGATGACGTCATGTATGCTTATGACGGTACATTTAACGATGCTGAAGTTCAAAGCTGGCTTGACAAGCAGCTTGGAAATTATAAAGAATACGGTTTTGGCCTGTGGGCGGTTGTTTTGAAAGAAACAGGTGTTATGATAGGACAATGCGGGCTGACTATGCAGAATTACGACGGCGGCAAGGTTTTGGAGGTCGGCTATCTCTTTCAAAAAGAATACTGGCACCATGGATATGCAAGTGAGGCGGCAATTGCCTGTAAAGAATACGCTTTTGATAAACTGAACGCTCAAGAGGTGTATTCCATGATCCGGGATACAAATATACCGTCACAAAACGTGGCAAAACGAAATGACATGACTTGTATAGATAAGTTTGTTAAACATTACCGGGGTGTTGATATGCCTCATTTTCTATTCTCTGCTAAGCGGATCGTATAAGCATAGTGGGAAACTGTACTGATTTCAATTTGTTTGCCTATTGATAAATATTTATTTAGTCAAAAAAATGTATGGCATAATTCGCTTTTTATGTTTAATAAAAATAATATGGATAATGACAGTCGGGATGATTTTCATTCCAGCCAAAATTATTACAATAACGCCAGGTGTATAAGCTGCTCATCATGAAATATGATAAACATCATAAATTAGGCAGCCTTTGGCCATTTTCTTTAACATTTCCAAGTCGGTAGTCATATGGTAATGGCATAGTTCCCAAGTAAATGGATTATATGCTGTGATATATGCAGTTGTCCCAATGTCGGCAATCCAACTTGTAAAATTCTCGCTCTCATTCTCGCACATAGCGGAAAAATCCGTATATGGAGGGATAGGAATTTTTTGAATTATTGCATATTGCGGTTCTGAAGTTTTTCTAATTTGCTCATGCAAAACAACCCAGTGGTGAACTTGTGTCCAGCCAAATGATTTAAGTATGTTGTTAAAATAACCGTCTAAAAGAAAATGATTCATTCCACCCTCTTTTTCCCAAAGATAAAATGGGGCGTACTGGTTTTCGTAATTGGCGTGCTTTCCCTTTTCGGCAATCAGATATGCTTTCATTTTAAGGTCAAGAAAACCGTCTGTCTTATTACCATTATCCTGTGTTCGCTTTTTAATAATTTCCATATCATAATCGCTGGGAAGCGATATATTGTATTGCATTGCTATCATTAAAATGCCTCCTTTCGGCAGACCTGGGTTGCTCACGTTATCCAAAAAGTCTGTGCCATAAAAGTTTTCGTTTTGGCACAGAGTATAACCTATAATTCAATCCACTTCTATGATATCAGAATTATAACATACTTTTAGTTTCTGTAAAACAATGAATAATTATAACATGATATTCATTTATGGAGTGTTGTTATTACCGTTGTCTTCAGTCTGAACAAACCCATTTTTGACATTATTAAAAAAACGGGTTTGTTTTTATATACCTTAAAATAGCCTGCTTTGGGCTGTCCTCAGTAAAACAGCATTTGAATGAAGTGTGGCGCAGCGTAAAAGCTACGCCATTTCTTCATATCGGGTTATTCAGTTCGGGAAGAATTCTCACCAAATCATAGCTGATGTGAATATTTTACCTGCGTTTTCCATCGGATTTATCTGGCGCTTCTACAAATACCTTTCTCACCCAATCATTTAAGATGGCAGGTGTCAGTTTCGTTAAATCTGTGTACTGTTTGCACTTGCATATAAACCGTCCCACATCTTTAGTGTGCCGTTCCTGTTTGAATTTCGGACAGTTGTTCCATAGCTGCATACACCCGCCCTGCTTGACGTTTGGCGGAACTAGATATCTTTGTTAATTTACTGCTATATGTTAGAATTGCTTACAAAGCTGGGGATAAAGAAGAAACACAGCAGGACGCTCTTGATTGTATGGAATATTTACAGAGCATTGCCCAAGAACGCTATTTTTTAGCAGGTATATTTGGAAATATGGAGATGAAGGACATGAATGGAGCAATGATACTCTTTGAAGCCAAAGATTTTGAGGAAGCTCAAAGAATTGCTAATAACGACCCCCTCATTGAAAGAGGATTTTACAGATGTGAGGTATACCAGTGGAACTTAATGTTCTTATCAGAAAGCGCCAATAAATAAGTATATTACTTGTGTGCAATAGGATTTAATTACAGGTTTCGGGCCAATTTCGAGCTGTTGACAAACCCTATCCTCTTTTCGCCCATTATGGTAAAATAAAAGAAAAGCATGGAGGATGCATCTATGATGACGCAGACGGACAATAAGCAAATGAAATTCCACCTGGTTACCATTGAAAATCTTGTACCGGAAGGTCATTTTCTGAGAAAATTAGATCGTGTGGTGGATTTCTCCTTCATTTACGAAGAAATAGAAGGCTGCTACTGCCAGAACAATGGCCGCCCATGTGTTGATCCGGTTATCCTGATGAAATCTCTGCTAATTGGATTTTTGTTTGGGATTGAATCAGAACGCCGAATTGAGCAGGAAATACAGGTGAATATGGCCTACCGCTGGTTTCTGGGGCTGGATATGGATGAGCGTGTACCGGATCATTCCACCATATCTCAGAACAGGCGCAGACGTTTCAATGGGACTGGCTTGTTCCGCCGTCTGTTTGAGCGGATTCTCTTTCAATGTATGGAAAAAGGGCTGGTGGATGGGAGGACAGTCTTAACTGATTCCGCCCATGTAAAGGCAAACGCTTCTGCTAAAAAGAATATCAAGGTTCTAGTGCAAAAGGAAACGAACAATTACATGGAACGTCTGGATTTCTATGAAGAGCAGGAACGTCAGCGGTTAGAGCAATCCGGAGCAATTCGACCGAAGCGGAAAAGCCGCACGCCAAAGGAGAAGTTCCCGATAGAGAAAACCATCAACCCGACAGATCCGGAAGCCGGAATGCTGAAAAGGCCAGGAAAACCGGCGGGTCCGCATTATCTGAGCCACCAAAGCGTGGATACTGCCCATGGGATCGTTGTAGACGTGGCCGTAACTCCGGGAAATGTAAGTGATTCTGGCCCTTATCTGGAGCGTATCGAGTATATGCGGAACCACCTGGGGCTAAATATCAAAACGGCAGGGGCAGACAGCGCGTATGGAACCAGCCTGATCTGTCAGGTTCTGGAGGATATGAGAATCAGCCTATATACGCCGGGAACAACTGAAGGTGTGAATTACAAAGTAGAATTCACACGTGAAGATTTTGAATATCAGAAAGAAACAGATTGTTTTATTTGTCCTGCCGAGAAGCGGCTGGCACTGAGGAGTCTTGAAAGGGAGGAGTTCAATATCTGCAGGGTTTATCGTGCGGAGAGCAAAGACTGCGGATCCTGCCCAATGTCCAGCCGGTGTGTGAGCCCCAGCCAAAAGAGTCGAACAGTCTGTGTAAATATCTTTGAGGAAGCGGTAAGACGATGTCACGAAAAAAAGGGGACAGCGCTTCACACTTACATCCTGGGCCTACGTCAGATATGGTGCGAAGGAAGTTTTGCCGTCCAGAAAGCGAGATATAATTTAAGAAGCATTTACAGGAGAGGGTTAGAGGCAGCGGAAACCCCCTGTCTTCTGTCAGCTACGGCCTTAAATCTGAAACGGATGGTAAAGCGTTTGGAATGACGCCGCAGGGGCGTCATTTTTGTGTCTGCTGCCGGTTGGTATGTGATGGATTTTGTGGCGTGAAGAAATTTTATAGGGTTTGTCAACACCTCGAAGTTGGCCCGAAGTGTATGACTTGACCTCCCCTATTGGGATAAAAGAACAAAAATAAGGAGCTTAATAGCTGATCTGAACGAACAGTATTTATATTACCCAAATAATAGAGCATAATAAAATTAGAAATATTAGCAGAAAATATATAAATAGAAACCTGTATCCGAAGGTTTCTATTTTTACGTATTGCAGTAAATATATCTTAAAAAATCAATGTAATATTTTCGTAGGAAATGATTTATTAAATATGTTAACATAATTATGAGCTATTAAATAATTTCATTTGGAAGCGTGGTGAAAAAAGTGAGTAATAAGTGGAAAGAAGACTGCAAAATATATTATAAAGCATTAATAGAAAAAGACGCGAAATTTGAAGGTACTTTCTTTGTTGGTGTTAAAACAACAGGTGTTTTTTGCCACTCAACATGTCCGGCAAAAAAGCCTAAGTTTGAAAATTGCGAATTTTTTCAAACATCAAAACAAGCACTCTTGGCAGGATTTAGGCCTTGCAAAAGATGCAACCCATTATCAAACCCAACTTCAACGTCTCCTGTTGTAAAAACTTTAATTGATGCTGTAGAAAGTGACCCCGAAAAAAAGTGGAAAAACAGTGACTTTGAAGCTTTATCTACAAATGCATCAACTGCTAGAAGACAATTTTACAAGAAATTTGGTATGACATTTGTAGAATATGCTCGTTCAAGGCGGTTAGGTGTTGCTTTAAAAGAGATTAAGAACGGCAGTTCTTTAATAGAGGCTCAATTAAGTGCTGGTTTTGATTCTGATAGCGGTTTTCGTGATGCATTTAAAAACGTATTTGGTAAACCAGTATCAAAAAAAGTTGAAATAAAAGCACTTTCTGCAAGGTGGATTGATACAAAAATTGGCTCAATGGTAGCTATAGCTGATGAAGAACATCTATATCTATTGGAATTTGTTGATAGGAGAGGTTTGGAAAAGGAGATAGAAAAACTTAGAAATAGACTGAATGCTGCAATTATCCCTCAAAACAATTTGATATTAATGTCAATTGAGAAAGAATTAAACGCCTATTTTAATAATGAATTGACAGAATTCAAAACGCCTGTTAAATATATTGGGTCTGAGTTTCAAATGAAAGTTTGGGACGCTTTAAGGCAAATTCCAATTGGAACAGCAATTTCTTACTATGACCTTGCTCAAACAATTGGAAATTCTCAAGCAGTAAGGGCAGTTGGAAGAGCAAACGGACTGAATCAACTCTCTATAATAGTGCCATGCCATAGAGTAATAACAAAAAATGGCGAACTTGGGGGATATGGTGGAGGGGTTGAAAGAAAAAAATGGTTACTTAATCACGAAGGAGTGTATATAAATGAATCAAAGTGAAAAGTTAATAGAATTTAAAAAATTACACTCAAAAGAAAATCCATTGATTTTAATTAATTCTTGGGATAAGCAAAGTAGTGCCATAGTGTGTGACCTGGGAAACGGTGTTATTGCAACTAGTAGTTGGGCAATGGCAAAGCACTTTGGATATCAAGATGGTGAAAACTTGCCTTTTAAATTACTTTTACAAATTATCGAAAGTATATGTTGTGACAATGATACTATTGTATCCGTTGATATAGAATCTGGATATGCAGACGAATTAAATTCTTTGCAAAACAATATTAAGGATTTAATTGCTTGCGGAATTGTTGGTATCAATATTGAGGACAAAATAGTAAATACGGACAAGTTGTATACTATAAAAGAGCAAGGACAAAGGCTAAATGCGGTTAGAAACGCCTATTTAAGCCTTGATACACCAATATTCATAAACGCTAGAACGGATACTTTTTTTACAGGAAATGCATTGCAAAACAATTCTAATACGAATATATTGAATGAAACGCTTGAGAGAGCTACTATTTATATGGCGCAAGGAGCTGATTGTTTATTTATACCCGGTTTGAAAAATCAAGAATTTATAAAAATAATTTGCGAAAAAAGTCCGATACCTATTAATATTATGCTTGACTATGGCACTGATAATATAAATGATTATTTAAAACTAGGCGTATCTCGTATTAGCTTTGGCCCTACTATATATTTAAACTCATTAGCATCTATTGAAAATTCTATTAGGCTAGTTAATGAAACGCTTTTCAATAAACAAATTGTTTAAAAATAAATTAGGGGATAAAGCAATGATAAAAACAAAGAAATTTTTAGAGTTTTTAAGTTATAATCTAGTGAGTGGAAAAGGTAATGAATTTCATCAATTAGAAAAACTTGAATGTATTCCTTTGCACCAAAAGTTTTGTATTGATGTGGTTGCATTTGGACAATCAGTTGAAAACCCTGATGTTTATTATTTGATTAGGGCTTTTGACAGCCTCGAAGAATGTGAAAAATCATTGCAGCAATTTTATAAAAGCGTTGACTGGATAAATGGTCCGAGAACAAGTATTCTTAGCATAATAGAAAATTCTACCAATGTAAAAATATGGGTTGATTATACACTTGTTGATTTATTGAGAATGTTGTAATGTTTAACTAATAAGCATTAGTGGGCGTTGCGTGTTATCGTAAGAGTACCATGCTGATTGTATGCACTTCGGGCCAAGTTCGAGGTGTTGACAAAGTCTGTTATTAAGCCCTCCGATGTGATAAAATAAGGGATAGAAAAAAGCTCGGAGGGCAAGCACATGATGACAAGAAACTGCGGTAAGCAGATTAAATTCCACACATTGACCATTGAGAACCTTGTTCCCGAGGATCATTTTCTGCGAAAGCTGGATCGTCTGGTTGATTTCTCCTTTATCTATGAGGAAACCAAGGAATATTACTGCCATCATAATGGGCGGCCCAGTATTGACCCGGTGATTCTGGTGAAATACCCACTAGTCGGATATCTCTACGGAATCGAATCGGAACGGCGTATTGAGCAGGAAATTCAAGTCAATATGGCCTATCGATGGTTTCTGGGACTAGATTTAGATGAGCGTGTGCCGGATCACTCCACCATCTCACAGAATCGGCGCAGACGATTTGGGGGAGAAAATCTGTTCCGCCGCTTGTTTGAGCATATCCTGCATCTATGTATGGGAAAGGGATTGGTAGATGGAAAACTTATACTGACTGATTCCACTCACGTAAAGGCGAACGCATCCTTCCAGGCAAATGTGAAGGTGCTGGCGGAACACGAAACAACGGATTATATGGAACGGCTGGATCGGTATGAAGCGGAGGAACGCAGGCGGCTGGAAGATTCTGGAGCCATCAAGCCGCAGCGCACAGGATGCGGAAAAAAGGAACAGAAAAAGGTAGAAAAGACGGTCAGCATCACCGATCCGGAAGCAGGGATGCTGCGCAGGCCGGGGAAACCAGAGGGGATGCACTACCTGAGCCATCAAAGCGTTGATGCGGCTCACGGAATTGTGGTAGATGTGGCGGTAACACCGGGAAACACAAGCGACTCGGAGCCGTATCTTGCGCGTATTGAACATATGCGAAACCATTTGGGACTGAACATTGAGATAACAGGTGCTGACAGTGCCTATGGTACCAGCCTGATTTACCGGGCGATGGAGGATATGGGAATTCATCTGCATACGCCAGGAGCGACAGGTGGGGTGAATTATAAGGTTGAGTTTACCCGCGAAGCTTTTGAGTATAAGAAAGAAAAAGACTGTTTCATTTGCCCAGCGGGAAAGGAACTGACGCTGCGGAGTCTTGAGAGGGAGCATTACAACATCTGCCGAACCTATCGGGCTGACCGAAAGGATTGCCGAGCCTGCCCGATGCTAAACCGGTGTGTCAGTGACAGCCATCGAAGCCGGACGATACGGGTAAATATCTTTGAGGAAGCGGTAAGGAGGCAGAGGGAAAAAGATGGGACGCCCATACATAAGCACATCCTGAAGTTGCGTCAGATCTGGTGCGAAGGCAGCTTTGCAGCTCAGAAATGGATGCACAACTTAAGACGGCTGTTCAGGCGAGGAATAGAGGCGGCGAGGGATCACTGCCTTTTATCGGCAACCGCTTTAAACTTAAAACGTCTGGTAAAGTGTCTGGAATGACGCCGAAAGGCGTTCTTTTTTACGCTGTTTTACCTACCCAGAGCTGGAAATATACTATTTTTGTGCCTAATCCATTTTTAAAGGGACTTTGTCAACAGCTCGAATACCTCACGATTAGTGCTCGTCACAGTGAAGGAAACAGGATATTGTAGTATAGTTAGATTACGGCAAGAAGTTTGACTAACTTTGGGATACGAACTCGTGGGCCAATATGGGATTCACTTCCTGCATTCTCGCTTAAAAAGCGAGCAAACTCTCAAATTGCGTTATTTAAAATATGGAATTTTTAGGTTAATATTAATATATTCATGAGGAGGTATGGGCAGATGAAAATTATGATTGCAGAACTTAGAAAAAATAAAGGAATAAGCCAACAAGAATTAGCGACTGTCTTGGGTGTGGCATACCAAACGGTAAGTAAATGGGAAACAAATATAACATATCCAGACATAACACTTTTACCGAAGCTGGCACATTATTTTGATGTAACCTTAGATGAGCTGCTGGGATTGAAAGCGCTGCCTTCACAAACCTATATTCCCACTAAAGCAGGAACTAAAGCTTACTGGAATGAACGCTTGGAGTATTTAAAGAGGACGCGAGAATCTTTGTGGAATAAGGACTATCTGCAGTTTTTAATTGAAAAAGTCTGGGAAATCTATTCTCCAATTAATGTTTTGGATTGTGGATGTGGCTATGGCTTTCTATGCAGTATGCTTATGCCACTTTTGCCTAAAGGCAGTACTTATACAGGCATTGATTTCAGCGAAGACCTTATTGACGATGGAAGAGCTACTTTTGAAGCCAGTGATCATGAAGTACAATTTATCTGTACCGATGTAATGAAATATAACACTACCGTAAAATATGATTTTGTTATTTCACAAGCAGTATTAAGGCACATTGATAATCCATATGGATTTCTTGAAAAAATGGTTTCGTTTACAAAAGAGGGCGGTTTGACTATATGCGGGGAGGTTGACAGAGAAATAGAAGAAGTCGGTCTTTATATACAAGGTATGAATTACGATTACTTATGTGAACAGCCGGGATTTAGAAAAATGTGGAGAACCGAATTAAAGAACCAGGGACGGGATTATTTATATCTTATGGAAGAAAATAGTCATCGTTTTAATTGAATCTATTTTATACCAGTGACAAAACAAAATGTAAAAGTTGAATTTAGGAAGGGTTGAAAAACCTGCATTTGAATTATTAAAGAAAACGGAAAGATGGTGGGAAAGAGCGCATGATTCTAAATCCTTCTGAAGGGCAGAAGCTGGCCTTTCAGAGGGATTTTTTACAATAGGCTCTTTTTCTTTCCCAGTGAAAAAGTGTATAAGGTGTATAGGTATATAAATGCACAGGTTTTATGAGAAAAAACCCATTATTCAGGACATTAAAAGGCCAATTTATAACGTTATAATCTCAATTATAAGGAAAAAATTATAAGATTAAATAAATGTACTTTTCTCCGCAGAGATCATGCGGTCATCCATGTCTGCTGCAGGAAGACAAAAAAGTTAGTTGTTTTTTTCACGAAGAGGCATTCACAAAACCGTTGACGGCTTATGGGAATACCAGTCTGCAAATCCAGACCGTGCCAGGAAGACAGCGGGTGAGCGTTTCTTCCATAAAACACTCAAAGGAGGAATTTTTATGCGTTATGAAAGCAAGCCATCTAATTTCACCTGGAACAGCCTTGGGAACGTTGAGGAGGGGAGGAAGAATCTCGGCACTGATATGCCGGTGATTGTTTACCGCCTGTTTCAATACACCTTAAAGGACGTTTTAGCCCATGAATACGACGAGGAGACTGCTAGCCGCCTGTATTGGGCCGCCGGGCATCTGGCAGGCAAGGAACTGGCAAAAAACGCACTGGATCTTTCAGGTGATTTTGATTTCTTTATTGCCAATTTGACGAATAAACTGAAGGAACTGAAAATCGGTATATTGCGCGTTGAAAAAGCGGACATGGATACCCTTTCATTCACTCTGACGGTTTCGGAAGATCTGGATTGTTCCGGTCTGCCTATTACCGGAAAGACCGTGTGTGATTATGACGAAGGTTTTATTGCAGGGATTCTGGAAACCTACAGCGGATGCCATTTCGACGTCAAAGAGATCGACTGCTGGTCTACCGGAGACAGGACCTGCCGGTTCGTGGCTGAGAGCCGGTGATAACGGGAAAGAGGAAATGCAAAGGATTTTGCTGTTATTGTTTTGCATCAGGAAGATATGGAAAGCGGGGGGATAAGTGGAGACAAGGAGGCAGGGTATGAACCAGGAAGACCAAAAAATGCTTACGGCGGTGGAGGCTCTGTTGGAAGACCTGCTGTCCGGAAAGCAATGCCATGCACTGGAAGCGGATGCCTCTGTGCCGGAATGGCAGAAGTTTATTGGGCAGCTCAACCAATTGATTCTTAATATCAATGAAATGAACCGCCTGGCGGTTGATTTATCGGAGGGCAGGCTGGAGGGACCCCTTCCTACCCGGTACAATTATTTATCCGGTCCCCTTAAGCAACTGCATTCCCAGCTCTCTATTTTGACACATAGCGGGAAACAGCTAAAGGAAGGTTATGTGGTCAGCAAGCTTGAGTATTCCGGTGAACTGTTTGATATGTTTAACGGACTGATCGACCGGGTGGCGGACGCCTCCATTAAGGAGAGCGGGGACGATGCCTGGGAGATTCCCTCGCCTGTCAGTAGCTGGCGTTATCATCAGATTCTTCAGGCGCTTGATCTTCTCCATATTTTAGTGCTGGAGGTGGATTTTAACGGACAAGTTGTATATGCCAACCGTCCGGCAAAACAAACATTGGGCGATATTGAGTATATATCCTCCCCACGGGAGGAGCATAACGCTCTGGTGGATCTGATGGAAGAGCTGGGCAGGCAGGATATTTTTCCGATTTTCCGTGAAACTTATGATGACAGCAATAATACATGGTACCGGATCATGTCAAACAGATGCTTGCTGCCTAATGGCCAGGTCCTGTTCCTGTATGTGATAGAAGATGTCAGTGATTGGAAAACCAGAGAGCACCGCTTGTGGCTGACTGCGGCAACGGATATTATGACGGGAGCTTATAGCCGGGAAACAGGGATGAAAGAACTGGAAAAGACCCTGCTTTACAGCGATACCCCAAGCTGCCTGACTTTTATGGACATTGACAGTCTGAAAGTGATCAATGATACATATGGACACGATGAAGGTGATTTTGCAATTAAGAGTGTTGCCAAGGTGATTTTAAACTCCATCCGAAGCTCTGATGTTGTCTGTCGGTATGGAGGAGATGAATTTTTCGTCATTTTTAAAAACTGCAGAGAAGATACGGCTGAAAAGATCATTGTAAGGATGTACAGTGAGCTGAGAAAGCTGGAATGCGAGGCTTCAAAGCCTTATCTCCTGTCCTTCAGCCACGGCACCGTGCTCTTTAACTCCGGTTCTTCCTATCGTATGAAGGATTTGTTGCAGGAAGCGGACCGTAGAATGTATGCATGCAAAAAACGCAAAAAGAAAGAACGGAAGTCCTAGGTGCAGACAGGGAACTTAAGACGGAAGAGGAAATCAGAAAACGGAATAAATGAACACACCATGCGGCTGCCTTGCCGTCCGGTGTGTTTTTCTTTTTCAACCTTAGCTTCTGCCTTTTTTGCAAGTTCAATTATTTGATGCATCTCTTCCCTGTTTTTGGTGTTATAGGCAAGAATGATTCTGCCAAAACCATTTGAAATGGGATATCAGCATGCCATGTTATGAAGGCGGGTCCTGGAATAATCGGGGAATATGGATTCTGACCAGGAATATCCCTTTTTCAGGATCAGGTTCGTATAATACAAATCCGCCTAAGTTCTCTGCAATCTGCTCTACAATGGCAAGGCCCAGTCCATGGCTGTGTTTCTCTTCTTTTGTTGTAATGAATTTCCCGTCCTCAATGTGGGATTTCCCGTTATAGGAATTGATGGCCTGCAGCGTGACCCACTGCTGCTCGTTGGCGCTGGCAACGTCGATAAACCGCTCCGAAACCGGACACTTTTGACAGGCTTCCACTGCATTGTTGGCAAAATTTGAGAAAATGCGGATGGCATCCAGTGCCGAAAGCTCTGTGTCGCGGGGGACGAATACGTTTGATGTAAAGCGGATTTCATTTTCACCACAGATATTTGCAAGATCCTGAAGCATGGCATCCAGGACGATGTTGTCGGAATATTTCTTATGAATCAATACTTTTTTCTGCATCTCGTCAAACATTTCATCGATCAATTCAAGGGCTTTTTCATTTTTGTTTGCCCGGATCAATGATTTCAATGATGCCATCATGAATTTATAGTCATGCTTGAATGCCCGGAAGCTTTCCGTGTATTTCTGATAGGATTTATAATGCCGTATCTGACGTTCATACTGCTCCTCCAGCATTTCGCTTCTCCACTGGTATTCCAGCAGCTCCGTGCTTTGGATGGATTGGTAAATGGCGTATATAAGAATGCCAAGGGTGAGGACATAGGCACCTAAGGCCACTTTAAAATACCATATCCCATAGGAAGATAAGGAGTTGTTTGAAAACAATATATCATAAGGAAATAAATCCCGTCCTGAATTCATGACAGTCAAATTGGCAGCAGCCGTAATTTCATATACGACCACATATTTCAGTTGATTGCGGTTATGCAAAAAAAGCTTGAGCTTGTCATCTGGAAGGATGGTTTTATACAGGATTACAAAGAATACAAGTGCTATAGGAAGGATCAAAACGGTGCCCGCATAGTAGGATTCTATATTGGAATAGTCATAGTTGCGGAAAATGAACGCTGTGATTGTGGCAAATAAGCCGCGGAAGCAGTAAGCGCTTAACACGGAGCAGCTTCCGCCGTAGGCTGCCTGCAGCCAGTCCATTCCCGTGGAAAAGCGAATCCCTACAGTCATGGTGACCATGATGACCGGAAGCCTTAACCAGCGTATGTCCGCTGGATTTAAGTAGATATACGATGCGGTGATGATCGACAGAACCAGCAGGATCTGAATAAGCTTTCTTCCTTGCACGGGAAAAAGTCTGCGGTAGTAAAACAGGAAAGAATAGTAGTACAGGAGAACTACCGGAATGACAATATAGATCATAGCTTTCCCTTCCTCTAATTTAGATTTTTGGAATTATAAATATGGAAACGTGAAATATAATCAGAAAATGCCTTTTTCAGGGATTGTACATAAGTGACCCCTATGGGAACGATTTCACCGGTTTTCAACTGCACGGTCTGCTGCTTAAACGTCACGATGTAGGGCAGGTGGACCAGGTAGGAACGGTGTGACCGCACAAAGTCTTTTCCGGAAAGCTTATTTTCTATGTGCTCCATGCTGTCATAGAATTTTGCTGTTTTTCCGCCGCCATAGTGAACCGTTACAATTCTTTGCCAAATTTCAAAATAGGAGATCTGATGAACAGGGACAGCGCTTGTTTTGCCGTCAAATTCGAATGTGAACAATTCTTCTTCCTTTTTTGAGGCAAGCTCTGCTGCCCGGAGGAAAACCTCCTCAAATTTTTCTGCGCTTGTATTTTCCTTTAGCAGGTATTGAAGGGCATTTACATCAAACGCCTCATAGACATAATCCTCATAACTGGTTAAAAAGACGATTTGGGCCTTGCATTCGCACTCTCGCAGCCTCCGGGCCGTCTCCATCCCGTCTGTTTTCCCCATCATGATATCTAAATATATAATATCTGTTTGTTCAGGTGCTTCGGAATAATGAAAAAGCAGGGATTCTCCGCTATAAAAATAGGAAAGCTCGATCTGTATCTGATGCCTTTCCGCGATTTGGGAAATTAATTCTGCATATCGTCTGATCGTGCTGCGGTTGTCATCGCACAATGCTATTTTTAGCATACCTTGTTTAGCTCCCTTCTTTATTAAAAACTATTTAATAGATTTTTTTATAATTCTCTCCCCCATTGCTGTATATCTTTTTTTTATTGGCTGTCCCGTTTCTTTCCATATGGGGAAAATGACGAGGTGGGATTTCCCGTCTCTTTCATGGCTTTATAAAAGATGATACATTGGCAAAGGTACTTATCATATGTTAAAACCTTACCGTTATATGATAATCGCAAGGGCTGGTTACGTCAAGTGTTTCAGCCTTAACACTAATGTGAAACCAGCGGTTTAAGCATTGATTATTGTTTCGCCATGAGATTTTTGCGACCTTAAAGGGTATTATGAAATATAGGTTTATAAGCAGTATTATGTTCCTGTTGCGCATACAATATGAATTAAATAAATTGAGTATATAAAAAGCTAATTCATGAGTTATGTGACCATAAATCATTGCCTGTGTCTTATTCTGTAAAAAATGTTTTACGGCACCCCTTGATTCCAATGATACAAAGTTCCTGGCTGTAACGGATAAGTCCGATTTTTATTGAAAAACTCAAGTATACCTTTTATAATGGTATTATTAATAAAAAATTGATTGGTCATCCATGATTTTGTTGTTAAAATTCATAAAAACAAGGGCTGATAAGATCATGAAAGAAAAAATCATGGTATGACGGATGGGGGCGTAATTGATGAAAATGAGAAGAGATGTGAAGACTATGGGAATTGTTTTACATCCTTCCAATAAAAACGGAGTGCCAGAGGAGGGGCGGTTTCAGAAAAATTTGCAGAAATCGGTGACCAGGAAGATTGTGCTGCTGATGATGATCAGTGTTTTCTTTTTTTGGGCAGGACAATATACGATTACACTGACGGAAAATGAACTGAATGCGGTTTCCCATCTGGAAAGGCTGAAAGAAACATTTATTGATCTTGATCTCCAAAATAGAAAGTTTTTGCTGAGTGACCAAATCAATGAGATTGTGAGAAGAATGCTTTCGAAGACGGAACCCAGTGCTTCCGATGAATTTAAAAATCTTTTCCGCCAGTTTAACGATGAATGCAAAGTGCACAACGAGGTTCTGCTTGTAGATAAAGGAGGCAATGTGGTGTTTACTTCTTTTGGCGAGAATCGGGTTTCCTCCTATTTGTTGAATTATAATAATGCAGTCTGTTATAATGCAAGAAATCACAAAGAGGGGGAGATTTACCGTGCCGTTTATTATGACAGAGGAAATTATGCTGATTCCCTATTTGTAAAACCGATTTTTGAAGGGGGAAGCATTCAAGGGTATCTGACCTTATTCCTGTCTGGCAGCGAGTGGAACTTTTATCTTTCTGAGAGCAGTTATGACGGTGTAATCACAGATATGAGACAGAATGTCATGTACATCAGTAAACCGGGGCTGGCTGACAGCAATAATAAGTTTTATGGAGTGGGGCATGGAATCTGGGAAAGCGAAGGAGACCGGTATTGGAGTGTTTCAAAAGAATTGCCGGAATACTCGGCTGTCATCTATTCCCTGGTGCACTTTCCCCGGAACCAGACGGTATCCATAGGGCTTTTGATACTTTTGTCAGTGGGAATATGCTGGTATACAGTTGCTTGCTGGATGTCACGGACTATGGCTGCAAACAACGCCGCTTCCATCGAAAAGCTGGTAAAAGAAATCCGTATGATTCAGAAAGGGGATCATAAACACCGGATTCAACTTGGAACAGATGATGAGTTTGGGGAAGTTGGGCATCAGGTGAACCGTATGCTGGATAACCTGCAGAATTTAAATGAACGGAATACAGAACTGCTCAAGCTCAACAGCCGTATTGAGATGGAACAACTGACCCAGCAGATGAATCCTCATTTTCTCTACAATACCTTGGAGATTATCCGGAATTTGGTAATATTTGACGCGCTGAAAGCGGAGGAGCTGATTGTGAAGCTGACGGAAGTTTTGCGCTACAGCGTAAATACCACCCGAAAAGAAATGACACTGGAAGAAGATATGCAGTTTATTGATGCTTATCTGGAAATACAGAACTGCCGTTTCGGTGATCGTTTCCACTGTGAAATCCGTATTGAAACAGAATGCAACCAATGCATTGTACCGAAAATGCTGCTTCAGCCTCTGATTGAAAACAGCATCAAATATGGTTTTCAGAAGAAAATGGAATTAAATATCCGGATTCGCGGATCTATGGATGGGCGTACGCTGGTTATTCATGTTTTGGATGATGGTTTGGGCATGGAACCTCAGAAAGCAAAGGAGCTTGAGCAGCAGTTAAAGGACCATGATAACAGTTCTTCTTCCATTGGGCTTTGTAATCTGTCCCGCAGGCTTTATCTTCAATATGGGGAAAACAGCGGGATTCAGATCCGTAATAGAGAAGGGACAGGTTTTGAGGTAACAGTACGAATTGAACAAAAGGGGTGATGAGATGTACCGGGTTTTAATAGCAGAAGATGAGGATATTATCAGAAAGGGGCTGATATATTCCGTCCATTGGACAGAACTGGACTGCACCATAGTCGGTGAGGCCCGCAATGGCATAGAGGGAATTGCACTGATCGAAAAAATGAGACCGGATATTCTGATTGTGGATATCAATATGCCCATGATGGACGGAATCGAAATGATCCGGCAGACCTGCGAAGAACACAGTTATTCTGCCATCATTTTGTCAGGATATTCTAATTTTGAATATGCAAAAAACGCAATCCATTACGGGGTGACGGATTACCTCTTAAAACCGCTGAAGCGGGAGGAGCTGATAAAAGCAATTGAGAATGCAAAAGAAAAACGGTGGATCTATCAGACCTGGCTCGCCCAGAAGCAGGAGGCGGAAGAGCTGAAAAAAGTAAGGCTGGTTTCCAGAGCAGAGGAAAACGGCGAAAATGATGATATTGTAAAAGAATTGCTGAAGTTCATCGAGGAACATTATCAGGAAAAGATGGGCTGGCAGGATGTGGTGGAGGCCATGAATTATAGCGAGACTTTTTTAAACCGGAAATTCAAAACCCAGATGGGGACAACGTTTATCGAATATTTAAACCGTTTTCGTATTCAAAAGGCAGTGGAACTCTTGAAGCAAGGAAATGTGACCATTCAGGATGTCTCGTGGATGTGCGGAATTGGTGATTACAAGTATTTTAATATGGTATTCAAAAAATACATTGGGTGCAGTCCCAAAGAGTATTCATGGAAGGTAAAAGGGGCCGTTGCAAAATAAGTGAGATATTACTTATGGAACAACGGCTCCTTTTCTGTGTAAAAAACTCAAAAAATGAAAAAGGCAGATTCCGAAGAACCCACCTTTCATGGTATAATTAATTATGCGAATAAAAAAATACACCACTAAAGATTATACCGAACTTGGCCAAACTTTTCAACTGGTTTTGCCATTAAGTTTGGAAGGTCTTGTTCCTGATGATGACTCTGTCCGACTGCTGAGCCACGAATTGGAGGATTTAGATTACACGAAGTTGTATCTGGCTTACTCTGCCAAAGGCAGAAATCCAGCAGTGGACCCTAAGACCATGTTCAAGATCCTGACCTACGCTTATTCCCAAAACATTTATTCTTCTAGAAAAGTTGAGAAGGCCTGTAAAAGGGATATCAACTTCATGTGGCTTTTAGCTGGTCAGAAAGCTCCTGACCACAGTACCATTGCAAGATTTCGTACCGGTTTCCTTGCACAGGCCTGTGAAGATCTGTTTTATCAGATGGTAAGAAACTTGGCCATCATGGGAGAACTGGCGAAAGAGACGGTATTTATTGACGGAACAAAGTTAGAAGCCTGTGCCAATAAATATACATTTGTCTGGAAAAAATCCGTAGGGAAATGGGAAGAAAAAATGTTTGCCAGAATCACGCAGGCTGTGGATTTGGTGAACAGGGAATACATAAAAGACTTTTCCATTGCGAGAGAAAATCGCGGCAAAGATTTACAGAGAGTATTTGACTTCCTGGACTCCTATTGCAAAGAACAGGGACTCCGGTTTGTTTATGGAAGAGGAAAACGCAAAAGCAATCATCAAAAATACCATGAATTGTTTCGGTGTTTTCTGGACAGGCAGCTTCTTTATGACCTGCATCATTCAAGATTTCATGGGAGAAACAGTTATTCTAAAACAGATGTTGATGCCACATTTATGCACATGAAGGATGACCACATGAGAAATGCCCAGCTAAAACCGGGATATAATGTGCAGATCGCAGTAGACAGCGAATACGTGGTGGCAGCAGATATCTTTCAGGACCGTAATGATGTCTGGACCCTGGTGCCATTTTTAAAATATATGGAGAAAAATCTGGGATTTAAATATCCCAGCGTGACAGCAGATGCCGGATACGAAAGCGAGGAAGCGTATTGCTTCTTAGATGAAAACCAGCAGACTTATTATATAAAACCACAGATTTATGAAAGATGGAAAAAGAGAAGCTTTAAGAAGGATATCAGCAAACGGGAAAATATGGGATATGAGGAAGAAACCGATACCTATATTTGTCATGAAGGCCGGAAGCTGAAAGTCTTGTATGAAAAGAAACAAAAGAGCAAAAACGGTTATGAATCGGAAGTGACGGTATACGAATGTGAGGATTGCAGTAACTGTGCGAAAAAAGATAAGTGTACAAAGGCCAGGGGAAATAAGCGGCTGTATGTATCGAAGAAGTTCATAGAGAAACGCCAAAAATCCCATGAAAACATCACAAGTGAGCGAGGAATTCTTTATCGAATGAATCGTTCAATTCAGGTAGAAGGTGCATTTGGAGTGTTGAAAAGCGATTATGAATTCCAAAGATTTCTATTGCGGGGAAAAACCAAAGTAAAACTGGAGATTCTATTGCTGTGTATCGGTTATAACATCAATAAACTACATGGAAAAATCCAGAATGAAAGACTAAAAAGTCATCTGTTCGAATTAAAAATGGCGTAAAAAAGCAGCCAGAAAAAAGCTTTATTAAGGTATGCCAAAAATCAGGGTAGGAATCCACACAAGAGGATTTTTACTCTGATTTTATCTGTAAAAAGAAAGGTGCCGCTCAATAGCTGTAAATCAGCTATTTTTGCGACACCCCCTTTTTTTCTTGAAAAGAGAATCCGTTTGGTATTTTTTCCAAATAAGCAGTATTTTGGGTAGAAAATATTGATAAAAATGTATAAAATATTAGTTGTTAAGTAGTTAAAATATACAATTTATCCAAAAGGCGGTAGAAAAAGTGAGCGTGACGATTTCGATTAGCAACGCGGTGAAAAGGTATGGAACAGTGACAGTAATACCGGATTTGTCGGTCACCATTGGGAATGGGGAATTATTTACTCTTCTTGGCCCGTCTGGATGTGGAAAGACCACATTGCTGAGAATGATAGCCGGATTCAATTCCATTGAAGGAGGAAGCTTTCGATTTAACGATAAAGTGATCAATGACATGGAACCCGGTAAGCGGGGAATTGGTATGGTATTTCAGAATTATGCAATTTTCCCCAATATGACGGTACGCAAGAATGTGGAGTTTGGTTTGAAATACAAAAACATGCCAAAGGAGCAGATGAAAGAAGAGGCGGATAAATTCTTAAAGCTGGTCCACGTGGATCAGTATGCGGACCGGATGCCGGAGCTGCTTTCCGGCGGTCAGCAGCAGCGGGTGGCTCTTGCCCGCGCCCTGGTAATCCGTCCTGATGTACTTTTAATGGATGAACCCCTTTCCAATCTTGATGCCAAGCTAAGGGTGGAGATGCGCAGTGTGATTAAGAGGATTCAGAAGGAGGTAGGAATCACCACCGTTTATGTCACCCATGATCAGGAAGAGGCAATGGCCATTTCAGACAGAATCGCAGTCATGAAAGATGGAGTGATCCGTCATATTGGGAAACCGGAAAATATTTATCAGAGACCGGCTGATTTATTTGTGGCAACCTTTATCGGCAAGTCCAATCTTTTAAATGCCAGGTTGAGAAAAGAAGGGGAAAAGGCGGTAGTCGTATTCCGGGGCGGGTATGAGATTTCTGTTGATTCCATAAGAAATAAGGAAATCCGGGACAGAGAGGTAGTGATATCTGCAAGGCCGGAAGAACTGATTGTTTCCCGGTTAGAAAGCAAATCAAAGGGAGAAGGAATTAAGGCTGTTATCCGCGACAGCGTATTTCTGGGATTAAATACCCATTATTTTGCAGAGCTGGAGACAGGAGAAGAGGTGGAGATCATCCAGGAATCTGAGATTGATTCCATTATTCCTCCGGGAAGTGGCATTGTCCTGACAATCAACGGGAATAAGGTTAATGTATTTGATTCCGAGTCTGAGGGCAGCTTGATGAAAGGGGTAAAAAACAGCACAGTCCTGCCTGCGGATTCTGAAAGACGGGAGGTGAAAGGATGATCCGGAAAAAACGAGGTGATTTCTGGAGCGCCGTCTCCTGGGTTCTGGTGGCGGTATTCCTGGTGTTTCTCATTTATCCCATTGGGAAGCTTCTCATAGAAGCGGTACATAGAGACGGTAAATTTACCCTTGACGCCTTTCATCAGTTTTTCAGTAAATCCTATTACTACGGGTCTATTTTTCAAAGCGTCAAGATAGCGGTCTGTGTGATGTTTGCCAGTCTGCTTCTGGGAATCCCCTTTGCATACTTCTATTCTTTTTACAGGCTGAGGGGCCGCAAATTACTCTTTGTACTTTGCCTTCTCTGTACAATGTCAGCTCCGTTTATAGGTGCTTATGCCTGGATTTTGCTCATGGGAAATTCGGGATTGATTACAGGATTTTTAAAATCAATTGGGATTTCCGGGATCTCTATCTATGGCTTTTGGGGGATTGTATTCGTCCAGACCTTAAAATTGTTTCCCCTGGTGGTGATTTACATGAACGGAACCTTCCGTGATATTGATAATTCCCTGCTGGAAGCGGCGGAAAGCATGGGCTGTAAAGGGGTTGACCGCTTTAAGCGGGTAATCATGGCGCTGACCATGCCCACCATACTGGCAGCGTCTCTGCTGGTTTTCATGAGGTCTTTTGCGGATTTTGGAACACCGGTGCTGATTGGACGTGGATATAGTACATTTCCTGTCCTGATTTATAATCAGTATCTTGGTGAAAATGGAACCAACTATCATTTTGCAGCGGCAATCAGTGTAATTGCGGTGCTGGTAACTGCAGTCATATTCCTGATCCAGAAGACAGTGTCCAATCGGTTTAAATTCACCATCAGCGCTCTTCACCCCGTAGAACCCAAGACACCAACCGGGCTTGCCAATATCATTATGCACGTTTACTGTTATCTTCTTGTGGGCATATCATTGCTGCCGCAGATTTATATCGTAAACATGTCTTTCAGGAATTATAAGAACAGTATTTTAAAACCGGGTTATTCCCTGGTCAATTATCAGAAAGCAATGGAAAAAATGTTGTTCCGTTCCATTGGCAACACCATGATTGTCAGCATTGTAACTTTGGCAGTTATTATCATCATTGCGGTTTTAATTGCCTATCTGGTGGTGAGGCGCAGCAATTTCTTAAACAATGCCATTGATACCGTTTCCATGCTGCCTTATATCATGCCGGGAGCAGTTATTGGTATTGCCCTGGTTGTGGCATTTTCCAGAAAGCCGTTTACACTTACGGGAACATTGGTGATCATGATCATTGCCCTTGCCATACGGAGAATGCCTTTTACCAGCCGTTCCGCAACGGCGGCTATGATGAAGATTCCGGTCAGCATCGAAGAAGCGGCGCTGAATCTGGGGGCGCCCAAGTTGTCCGCATTTACAAAGATCACAGTGCCCTTAATGTCCAGCGGAATCATATCAGGAGCGGTTTTGAGTTTTGTGTCAATTATCACGGAAATGTCATCCGGTGTAATTTTGTATAACAATAAAACCATTACCATGACAATCAGCACCTATTCCGCAATCAGCAGCGGTATTTATGGGGTAGCAGCAGTATTTGCAACGATTACAATGGCGCTGACAGTACTTTGTCTGGTGATCTATTTAAAATGCACCAAGATGGAGGATGTGCGCCTGTAAAGATGGTTATAAAACCAAAGTTTATAGAGAGAAGGGAAGAAAATATGATGAAAAGAAAGTTATTGGCAGCAGGTCTTGCAGCGGTGATGGCATTGTCTTTGACTGCATGCAGCACGAAAAAGGAACTGGAAACAAAAGCAGAAACTATTGCACAGGAATCAAAAACAGAAGCCCAGTCAGCCGCGGATACGAAGGCCGCAGAATCCACTGCTTCCGGATTGCCCTATTATGTAAAACCGGCCGGCGAGGTGACCGGGAAGATTACGGTTTACACCACAATGGAAGAGACCCAGCAGCAGGTTTTAAGTGATACGTGGAAAAAGTATTATCCTGACTGTGAACTGGAAATCCAGGCGGACTCCGTGGGAACACTGGCAACCAGAATCAGAAGTGATGAATCCTGTGACGCAGATGTGGTAATCGGCGGCATGTTCGCTGCAGACGGTGAAACCTATCACGATATCCTTCAGCCTTATACAGCAGCGTGTGACAAAGAGCAGGGGTACCACGATAACTCCGGATATTATACCTTCTATGATGTACAGGTAATGTGTCTTGTTGTAAATCCTGCCTTAAGGGATGAACTGGGAGTTGAAATCAAGGGTTATAAAGATTTGCTGAATCCTGCGCTGAAGGGGAAAATCATTCTTGCCGCTCCGGATTCCACATCTTCCGGATGGCGTCAACTGCAGACCATTCTGGCGGTTATGGGTGATAAATTTAACGATGAAAAATCCTGGGATTATGTTAAGCAGTTGATTCCGGCAAGCTTTTCCACCACATCATCAAAGGATGTTTATAACCTTGTAAGCAATGGTGAATATGTGGCAGGTCTTTCCTATGAGTCAAGCGTAGCAGCTTTGATCAATGACGGCGCTCCGGTGGAGTGCATTTATATGGAAGAGGGAAATACGGCAATGGCAGGAGGTGCTGCAATCGTGAAGAACGCACCGAACCTTCCGGCAGCACAGGCCATGATGGATCTTTTGTCCTCTGCTGAATTCCAGGATGCCCGTGCAGTAGCTTCTGCAGGGCGGGGCTCCAATGGACTGTGCAACTTAAGCGGTCTGCCAGATGAGGAAACATTATATATCAGAGAGCTTGACTTTACTTATTTAACGGAGCATAAAGATGAAATTCTTAACAAGTGGAATGAACTGTATGCAGAATTAAACTAAAAATGATGGTGTCCCAAAAGTCATAGTCCGAAAAAAAGATATAAGTTCGGCAATGGACTTTTGGGACATTTTTTCCAGAAGCGGGTGAAAACTGGTTTCGGGATTGAAGTTGTTGGAAACCTTAAAGACAGAGGCAATTATAAATGAGTTGAAAGGAAAGGGAAAGAATGAAAACAAAAGCGGTAAGAATGTATGGAGAACGGGATTTAAGGCTGGAAGAATTTGAATTGCCTCCCATTAAGGAGGATGAGATCCTTGTCAAGGTTATGAGCGACAGCATCTGCATGTCCACTTATAAGCTGGTGGAACAGGGAAAGAAGCATAAAAGAGCGCCTCAGAACATTGATACCAATCCAGTTATTATCGGTCATGAATTCGCAGGAGTGATCGTAGAAGTGGGAGAGAAATGGAAGGATCTGTTTAAGCCCGGTATGAGGTTTGCCCAGCAGCCCGCCTTAAATTACAAGGGCAGCTTAGCTTCTCCCGGTTATTCCTATGAGTTTTTCGGCGGAGCCTGTACCTACTGCATATTTCCCCATGAGGTTATGGAACTGGGCTGCTTAATGCCTTTTGAGGGGGAAAGTTTTTTTGAGGCTTCCCTGGGAGAGCCTATGAGCTGCATTATCGGAGGGTATCATGGTAATTATCACACCAACAAGAGAAATCATGATCATGCCATCGGCACAAAGGAGGATGGGGACATTATTATCTTAGGCGGATGCGGTCCCATGGGCTTAGGGGCCATAAGCTACGGAATCCAGTACCGGAACAAACCAAGGAGAATTGTTGTGACGGATATTGATGAAGCAAAGATTGAACGGGCGAGGGAAGTCATACCGGAAGAATTTGCCGCCCAAAACGGAGTGGAACTTCAATACATAAATACCGGGAAAATGGCTGATCCGGTGGCGGAGCTTCGGGCGATCACCGGAGGAAAGGGCTATGACGATGTGTTTGTTTACATCCCCAACCCCAGGGTGGCGGAAATGGGAGATCAGCTTCTGGCATTTGACGGCTGCTTGAACTTTTTTGCCGGTCCCACAGATAATCAGTTTAAATCTGAGATCAATCTTTATAATGTCCATTATATCAGCGCCCATATTATGGGAACAACGGGAGGGAATAATGACGACTTAATCGAAGCAAATGAGCTGGCGGCAAAGGGAAAGATCGACCCGGCAGTTATGGTAACACATGTAGGCGGTATTGACAGCATTGCGGAAGCGACTTTAAATCTCCTTAAGATTCCGGGGGGAAAGAAGCTGACCTATACACAGTTTGATATGCCCCTGACGGCCATCGAGGACTTTGAAGAATTGGGGAAAAGGGATCTTTTATTTAAAAAGCTGGATGATGTATGCAAGGAGAACCGGGGATTATGGTGTGCAAAAGCTGAGAAAATCCTTTTTGAACATTTTTGCGTAGAAGTATAGAAAATATATTATTATATGGTGATTATTTTTGCTTTTCTGTTATAATAATACTTGGAGTGAATTCTCTTACAGGAGGATTGAATCGTGAGAATAACCGTAATTTACGCAACGCAGCGAACGTCAAAATCCAGCACTTACAACATTGCACAGCAGTTTATACGGAATCTGTCAGATAAGGATGACGTAAGGGAATTTTTTCTTCCCAAAGATATGCCTGAGTTCTGCATAGGCTGCTGGAACTGCTTTACTGATTATAGGAAATGTCCTCATTATGGTTATTTGAAACCGATTTTGGAATCCATGCTTGAGGCTGATTTATTGATTTTTACGGCACCCGTTTACGTCTATCATGTACCGGGGCAGGTAAAGGCGTTTCTTGATCATTTTGGATATCAATGGATGGCCCATCAGCCGAGAAAGGAAATGTTTCACAAGCAGGCTCTTCTCATCTCTACGGCCGCAGGTGCAGGAACAAGGTCTGCCCTCCGGGATTTAAGAGACAGTATGACCTTTTGGGGAATTTCCCGGATCCATACTTTGGGCAGAAATGTCTATGCAAGTGACTGGGATACTGTGGATGATAAAAGGAAGTTAAAGCTCCAAAAGGAAATTGACAGGCTTTCTGCCAGGATAAAAGAAACGGGCAGACATGTGACCCCTTCCCTGAAGGTCAGAGCCTTATTTTATACTATGAGGTTTATGCAAAAAAGATTTAAGTTTAATCCTGCAGACGTGCAGTACTGGGAATCCCTTGGCTGGTTTGAAAAAGAGAGGCCCTGGTGATGCACATTTGCCATATGGAAGCCGGTTCCGGATCATAGGCACCCATATCCCTCCCCAAAACCTGACGTGAAAGTGGGCCGATCAAGCTGATGCCGGTGAAAGGCCGGGTGTTAAGAGTTTTATTGGCCCTTCGGCTTTTCCCTTACAGGCTGGTTCCCTGGAAGTATATTTATAATATGAAGCTTTTTATGTATAAAAGCGGATTGCCGTTTGTGGATTTTTCAAGTATAATCGGGAGGGGAAGCGTTTGGGGAGGTGTAATTATGCCTATGGATCAGGATTTGGATTTTAGTGAGGCGGGAACCGTTATCATGCCCATAAAATGGTGCCGCTATCTTGTGTATTCCGGTTATGCCGCTGTGGCCATGATCACATTGGCACATATCGTCTGGTATTTTGCGGCGCAGAGCATTCTTGCCTCTCCGCCGGAAGTTTATTTGCGCCGTTATATTGTGCTGCCTGCCATCGGCCTTCTGGCTTTGAATTTGCTTGTAGACTTCCTGGTCCGTTTGTCTTGTGTTCCGCTTTGGGCCAAGGAATACCTGGTGCTGATGTTTTTTACGGCCATTTCCTTTTATCTTTCTTCTACCCACAAAATTGCTACTGTTTTGCTTGGAACGTTTACCATGTCCGTATTTGCTTCTACTATTTTTACAAATATTAAGATGACAAGGCGGATTTTTCTGATGAACAGCGCTGCCCTTGTCTCCAGCGGAATCATACTGCTTAAAGGCGGAAATGGTGACGGCAATGTGCTTATGTCAATATTCGTTGGGTGGGATATTCTTTTTTGTTCCTATCTGTTAGCTAAGGTTATGATCCTGAATGGTCATAATAATCTTATGTCGTTAATGCATTTATATTATCTGAAGGAAAATATGCAGGAACAGTTAAAGCTTGATCCGTTTACAGGGCTGTATAACCGGGGAACCTTTGACGCCTGTTTATCCAGGATGGTGGAGGAATGCAGGAACGCCAATATATGCCTTTCCCTCGCTGTCATTGATGTAGATGAATTTAAACGGGTGAATGATGTTTACGGCCATGCCGCAGGAGACCGGGTATTGCTCCACCTGGCGCAAATCCTTAAAAGCAACGGGAATGAGGACATCAATTCCTTTCGGATAGGCGGCGAAGAGTTTGCGATCCTGTTTAGAGGATATTGTATAGAGGAGGCGTATAAGACCTGTGAAAGAATGCGTTCTGTTATGGAATCCTCTTCCCCGAATCAGATAGAGAAAAACATCATCACCTTTAGCTGTGGGCTGGCATGCCTGGATCTCCGGCACGCCGGTTCGGAGGAGCTGTTAAGGGCGGCTGATGTGGCGCTGTATGAGGCTAAAAATCATGGCAGGAACCGCATCGTGATTTATGACGGCCCGTAGGCTGCAGGAATCAGAAACATGGAAGAAAGCCTGAAAATTTTTATTAAGCCTTTAAAAAGAAGCTTGTCAAAATGACTGCAACCCGGTCATGGAGCCAGGCTTCTTTTGTTTTTTGGAAGTATATTGTTCTTTCGGTTTCCGTTCCATCATATGTCTATGGTTTTTGAAGATCTTGCGCAACTTGTATGCAATCTTTGGTCTGGTAATTTCTGGAAAAATTTAGAGATTATTTGTGGAAAAGGATAGAAGATTAAAAAATGGTAAAAAAATAATGTAGAAAATGCTAATGAAATGGTTGATTTTAGAGAATGAATGTGATATATTTTACAAAGTAAACAATAAGAGAAGAAAAACAGAAAGGCGTATTTCCTATACTGATATGCATTTCGCGGGATACTGATATGCAATCTTAGCAGATGCTTGTGTGCAATCTCAGTAATTGCTTGTGTGCAATGGGAATCCTCTGTTTTTATAGGGAGGCAAATGAAGTGACAGAAGTGGAAGTAGGGAAAGGGGACCAGAGAAGCGACATCTATAATCAGCTTCGAATGCAGATACTCAATCTGGATATCCAGCCGGGTGAACGGCTAAGTGAAAATATTTTGTCCAGCCAGATGAATGCCAGCAGGACTATGGTAAGGGATGCGCTTTCCCGTCTGGTGGAAGAAGGATACATCGTCGTATATCCCCAGAGAGGGACTGAGGTTACGCTGCTTGACAGCGAACGGATCAGGCAGGCTGTCTTTTCCCATAATGTGCTGGAACAGGCAATCATTGAGGAAATCTGCCGCCAGGGCCTTACAAAGTCTCAGTTTGGACAGTTGGAAGAGGTTCTCAGTTATCAGAAACACGAGGCAAATAAAGAAAATCCCATTGATTTTCTGATCATGGAGCAGCAGCTTCATTACCTGCTTTCTACCTTTTGCGGCCATGAATATGTCTGGGAGGTCTTCCGGACCATGGATTGTGATTTGCTTCGTTCGAATTATCTTCAGTACACCACGTTTAACTATAAGACGGATATGTCTTCCCTGACGAGCCTGGAACATGTCCAGGTGGAGGGACGTCTTTTGCTTGATAATTTAAGGCGCAGGGATGCGGAAGCCGCATGCCTGATCTGCGCCAATCATTTTAATTCAGTTCTTTGGAATGCGGGAACGCTTCGGGGAATTTATCCACAGTTCTTTTCCGGCCAGGCATAAAAACCGGCCCGGATAGAAATAAATTTTCACTATTAATATGTAAAATGCCCTGGGGGCATGTCTTTACACCTGATAAAGCGGGGTGGGCACTGGCCAAAAAGCATGGGCAGAAAAAATGAAAGGAGTTTGGGTCGAGGTTTGAGAGAGACAGCCGCCTTAAGGGGACGGCGGAGCAGTTGCATTGCGTGGAGAATAAAAAGTCATAGGAGGTATTACTTTGGAGTACATTATTGGAATCATTTTATTAATTTCTTTCTTTGGTTTGGCGTATTACTGTATCAAAGGCCATAACCTGATGATCGGCTTCCTGCTGATTACGCTTCTTTGGACCATCCTTCCCATTGGGGGAACATTTTTTGCAAGTGAGGCATTCCTGTCATCCAATCCGGTTCTTCAGTTTGGAAAAGACAACACATTGATTGCTGCATTAAACAAGATTTACCAGTCTGCTCCTGAAGGCTGGGGAACCACTTTGGTAAATGTCTGCTGGGGTGCATGGTTTGGCCGCGTGCTTATGGATACTGGAATCGCTTCCACTCTGATCCGTAAGACAGTTGAATTAGGCGGAGATAAGCCCTTTATTACAGTTGCCCTGTTAAACATTGTTACGGCTTTGATCTTCACTGCCATGACAGGAGCCGGCCCGGTTATCGCAATCGGCGTTATTGTGCTTCCGATCCTTATGTCTCTGGGTATTCCCAAGTCTGTTGCTCTGTTCACCTTTATGGGGTCCGTTGCATCAGGTATTTACTTAAACCCTGTAAACTTTGCACAGTACCGTGCATTCTTTATTAAACCGGAAGAAATGCCGGAATTTACCCTTGGCTGGTATGCCTCTCACTGGGGTTATGCCGCTCTGGTCATCATGCTGGTTGCAACAACAATACTGGCTGCGTTCTATTTAAAGCGCGCAAAAACCGTTCATGCATGGGCTGCGCAGACCCGCGGCTCAGCAGCGGAGCAGAAGAATGCTCCTTTCTATACCCTGATTCTTCCAATCGTTCCTGTGGTTCTTAAGATCTGGCTTGATTTCTCCGTTATCGGAGGCTTCGTGATCGCAGGATTCCTGGCTCTGTTCCTTTGCGGAAGAATGAATGGAACATTTAAAGAGAATTGCCAGCTTGTCAACAAGCTGTACTATGACGGTGTGGTTGATACCGCTCCATTGGTAGGCTTCCTTCTTACTCTGCCTATGTTCAACCAGGTGGCAGCTTATGCTTCTCCTTATTTCAAGGTGATCTTAGGCAATGTAATGCCAAGAAGCGAGATCGTCGTATGTATTGTATTTGCTGTTCTGCTTTGCATGGGATTGTTCCGTGGACCAATGACTCTGGTTGGTTGTGGAGCTGCAACTCTTGGGGTATTGTCCAATGTTGCTTCCTTCTCTGTTCCGTTTTTATATGCGGTATTTGCCATTCCCACAATTACGGTAAATATCGGAAGCTGTATTACCCAGTCATGGGTTGCATGGGGACTTGCTTATACAAAGGTTGAGTCCAGGGAGTTCTTAAAGCTTTCCATTCCCAATGCATATCTTACCGGTGTGCTGCAGTATGTTGCAACCTTTATTATGCTGGGCGGACTTGGAGCTGCATGGTTCCTTTCATAGGCATATTTTCCTTATAAATTAAGAAACTTTACCCTCTCTAAACCTAAGAAAGATTACCCATAGGTCCGGGCGCGCCCCTGCGCACCCGGACGCTTTTCACCATTTATCTGAATGAGAGATTAAATATTGTTAAGACTAAGGTGCAGGATTGTATATTTTGTTGAAATGAAACACCTTACAGGTATACCTTTATGCCAGAAAGCATGGCAATAATATGGAAATACCCTGCGGGTATACCTTTATGCCAGAAAGCATGGCAATAATATGGAAAGGAATTGAAAATAATGGCAGAACGAATACAAAGATCGGTTCGTATGGGGATCGACGTAGGCGGTACCTATACCAAGTGCGTTGCAATGGATAACGATACCCATGATATTATTGGAAAAAATGAGGTAAAAACGACACATGACCATAAAGACGGCGTTGCTGCCGGTGTTGTGCAGAGCTTTAAGAACTGCATGGAGGAAAATGGTATCTCTCCGGAGGATGTGGTTTTCGTAGCTCACTCCACCACCCAGGCCACCAATGCCTTTATTGAAGGCGATGTGGCAAGTGTAGGTGTCGTAGGAGTAGCAGGGGGTGGTCTTGAAGGCTTCCTGGCAAAACGCCAGTTGGCTTTAAAGGACATTGTGCTGGATGAAAAAGTCGGCCGTATGATCAAGATTTATAACACCTTTATTAAAAAGAAAATGCTGACAGAAGAGGTCATCAATAAGAACATCGATGACTTATTGGCCCAGGGCGCTCAGGTAGCGGTGGCTTCCATGGCGTTTGGTGTGGACAGCATGGGCGAAGAGCAGTTGATCCATGACTGTGCAAAGAAGAAAAATGTGCCTGTAACAATGGCTTCTGATATTACAAAGCTCTACGGACTTACCAGACGTACCCGCACGGCGGCAATCAATGCGTCTATTCTGCCAAAGATGATGATGACTGCAAATGCTACGGAAACCTCTGTAAAATCTGCAGGGGTCAACGTGCCCTTAATGATCATGAGAGGTGACGGCGGTGTTATGGAGATCAACGAAATGAGAAAGCGTCCCATTCTGACGGCCCTCTCCGGTCCGGCAGCATCGGTTATGGGATCCCTCATGTACCTTCGTGCTTCCAATGCCATTTATTTTGAGGTTGGAGGAACCACCACCAACATCGGTGTCATAAAGAACGGCCGTCCCGGTGTGGATTATGCTAAGATCGGCGGTCATGATACCTATATCAACTCCCTGGATGTGCGGATTTTAGGCTGTGCAGGCGGTTCCATGGTTCGTGTCAACGATAAATGCGTGGTAGACGTAGGCCCCCGTTCCGCCCATATCGCGGGCTGCGAATATGCCTGCTTTATGCCGGAAGAAGAGATCGTTGATCCTCAGATTGAGATGGTCAGCCCAAAACCGGGAGATCCAGGCGACTATGTGACCCTGCGGTTAAAAAATGGAAAGCGCATCTGCTTCACCAATACGGATGCAGCAAACGTGCTGGGCCTTATTGATGAGAAATACTTTGCCCACGGAAATGCCAATTCCGCCAGAAAGGCCATGAAGCCGGTTGCTGACAAGCTTGGTATTACTGTAGAAGAGCTGGCTACCCAGATCCTGGATAAAGACTTTGAAAAGATCAACGCCTGTATCAACTCCCTGGCTGAAAAATACAAGCTGGATCATGACAGCATGAAGCTGGTAGGCTGCGGCGGCGGTGCTGCTGCCCTGGTTCCTTACTGTGCAGGCAAGATGGGTCTGCAGTACAGCATCCCGGAAAATGCAGAAGTAATTTCTTCCATCGGCGTGGCCCTGTCCATGGTCCGCGACGTGGTAGAGCGAGTCATTCCAAACCCCACCCAGGAAGACATCAAGGAACTGAAAAAAGAAGCGGCAGACTTAGCGGTCAGCTCCGGCGCATCTCCTGACTCCGTGGAAATCCACATTGAGATCGACAGCCAGACAGGTAAGGTAACAGCCATTGCCACAGGATCCACAGAAGTGAAGACAACGGACCTTTTAAAGGCCTGCGAGGAGCCTGAGGCCTGCGAGCTTGCGTTACAGGATTTCGGTCCCAAGATTTCCAATGTGGTTTTGGCAGAGATGACAGACAAGTTCTTTGTTTATAAAGGGGAAAGAGACGGCAAATCACCGCTGCGTATTGTAGACAGCAAGGGATTCATTAAAGTCCAGTGTTCTGACGGCGTTGTGGAGAAATGCAAGGTAAAGGATTACGAAGAGGTTGTGGAAAAGCTTTGGAAGGAAAATGCCGTATTTAAGACGGATACGGTATTGCGTCCTGATTTCTTCGTATGCTTCGGCCCCAGGGTATGCGATTACAGTGCCGTGGACTTAGAGCAGGTTCTGCTTCTTATGAATCTGGACTTAGGAGACCGGGAACCGGAAGAAGATGTCCTGATCATAGCTTCCGTCCAGGAGATTTAAACGGCCATGAAGAAGGAAGAGTTTCAGAAAGCCCTAAAGCCCATTACAGACGGACTTTTTGGAAAGCAGGGAACAGGAGGGTATGTACGCCCCCACTTTGATGTACGTCCAATTGAAGACATGGTGAAGGACTTAAGTTCCATTGAGCCGGTGGAATGGTATTCCTATGCGTTTTCAAGAGAGCCGTTAAACGGAAAATTTAACCAGGAACAGCGAAGGGACTGGATGGAGAAATGCCTGGCCTGCGGCAGGGAATATGCCCGGAAGATCTGCGGGAAGTACAAGACCAGGGATCCCAAGGAACTGGCAGCAGCCATGGATATGGATATCTCCTATCCGGAATTCCCGGAGAAAACCGACCGGGTGCTTTTTGCGGAATACCGGGTGCCTAATAAAATCTGCATCTATATGGATGCGGTGAAGAAGGCGGAGAAGCTCTTTGAAAGGCCGGGGATTTTAGAACTGCTGGCAGAGGGGCTGGATATCGGCCGTCTTCTGCTGGCCCATGAGCTTTTTCATTGGGTGGAAGAACAGTATAAGAATGAAATTTTCACGAAAACAGAAAAGGTCAGGCTGTGGTCCCTTGGGTTCCTTCATAACGATTCCAATGTGATCGCCTTCAGTGAGATCGCTGCAATGGGGTTTGCCCAGGAAATCATGGGAATTACCTATTCCCCCTATGTAATGGATGTATTTTTGGTATATGGCTATTCACCGGAAGAAGCCAGCGGACTTTATGAAGAAATGATGATCTGCGCGGGAAGAACGCCTCGGACCGCCTAAAAGAAAGCAGGAGAAGATATGAGCTTAAAAATTCCTTATGATACTGTAAAAGAGACAGTAAAGAAAGCGTTGTTAAATGTGGGGCTTACCATGGAACAGGCTGAGGTCTGTGCAACCATACATGCCCAGTCCAGTGCAGACGGGGTGGAGAGCCACGGACTGAACCGGGTTCCCCGTTTTGTGGAATACGTGCAGAAAGGCTGGGTGGATCCCAAAGGAAAGCCGGAGCTTGTAGGAGCCAGGGGAGCCGTTGAAAATTATGACGGACATTTGGGAATCGGCATTACCAACGCCCTGTTTTGTGCCGACCGGGCCATGGAACTTGCCAAGGAACATGGAATCGGCTGCGTTGCCTTAAGGAATACCACCCACTGGATGCGGGGCGGCACCTATGCATGGAGAATGGCAGAAGCCGGCTTTATGGGCATGAGCTGGATCAATACGGAAAGCTGTATGCCTTTATGGGGCAGCGACAAGCCGGGCGTGGGAAATAACCCGTTCTGCATTGCCATTCCCAGAGAGGATGGCCCCATTGTGCTTGATATGGCCATGAGCCAGTATGCTTACGGAAAGCTGGGAGTTTACCGCCTGGCAGGAAAGAAGCTTCCATTCCCGGGAGGCTTTGATAAAGAAGGAAACTTAACCGATGATCCGGGAGCCATTGAAGACAGCATGAGGATCTTGCCCACCGGATACTGGAAGGGAAGCGGCATGGCCATTGCCCTGGATTTAGCGGCAGCTCTTATGGCAAATGGAAACAGCGGTTCTGATCTGGATGGAGAAGGAAGAGGAAGCTGTACCGGATGCTGCCAGATTTTCATCGCCTATGACCCATATCTTTTCGGAACAAAGGAAGAGATCCAGGAAATGCTCAATCGCCGGGTTGCTGCAGCAGATGCAAGCCACCCGGAACAGGAAGGCGGCCAGGTTACCTGTCCCGGAGAGCGGACCGTATCCGCCAGAGAGCGGAGCGTGAAGGACGGCGTATCCGTGGATGATTCTGTGTGGGCCCAGGTGGTTGCCATTTCAGAAGGAAAACTTAATACAAAGGATATTGCCAGCAAATAAAAAGGAACTGCTCTTCATGGGGAGCAGAAGGGAGAAAACCTATGCTTTTTTCTAATATTTCAGTTGCAGAAAAATACGATTATCTGGTAGACAAATTCCGGGCAGCCTATGAGTGGCTGAGAGAAACGGATATCAATTCTTTACCGGCAGGAAGCTATCCCATCAAGGGAGATACTGTAGTGGCAAATGTACAGGAGTACACCACGTTTCCGGCGGAGAAAGGATCCTTTGAGACTCACGAGAAATATTTTGATATCCAGTACATGGTTTCCGGCAGGGAACAGTTCGGCGTCTGCAAAAGGGATGGCCTGAAGGTGAAGGAACGGATTGAGGCAAACGATGTGATCTTCTATGAAGAGCCGGAGCTTAGCGGCAGTGTTCTGCTGGAAGAAGGAGATTTGATCATAGTGGCTCCTGAGGATGCCCACAAGCCCCGCTGTGCGGCAGGAGAGCCCTGTGATGTAAAGAAGGTCGTAGTCAAGATCGCCCTTTAAAGAACAAATCTGTCCGGCATGGCAATATCCAGGCCGGACAGAGGAAGTCAGATAATATTCATGTTTAAAGGCATCGTGAGATGTGCGATGAGGACCTGGTAGGCCTGGCTGCCCTCTCCCTTTTTCAAATGATTGTAAAAGGATAAATGCTCTTCATAGGTTGTCTGTGCGCGGCCGGCAATGGACAAGGCATTGGCCGTGGTCAGATGGATCGTATAGAGAAGGCGCTGGAACAGATGGTCAAATTCACTGTTTTCAGCAAAGTGGACCAAAAGCAAGTGAAACTGATGATCCTCTTCCGTAAAGGAATCCGGAAAATTCTTGGAGGAAAGGGCGGTTTTCTGCCTGGCAAGAGATTCTTCCATATCCTTTAAAAGCTTGTGAAACCGTTTTTCATCCTCACCGCTGGCGGCCAGATGGACACAAAAGCCCTCAATGGCACAGCGGATCTGGATGGATTCCCGCATGGTCTCCTTGTCCAGACGCCGGATCTTGAATCCGCGGCTGGGAATGATGGTGATATAGCCTTCCTGGGAAAGATACTGAAGGGCCTCACGCAGCGGGGTCCTGGAAATGCCCAGCTCCTTTGCCAGCCTGGTTTCCGAATATAAAACCTCCGAGTCAAGTGACTTGGAAAGGATCTGTTCTTTGATTGTATGATAAGCCTGAAATTGCAGGGAACCGGTATCGTTCATGGAAAACTCCTGTCGTATTTGGAAATACCAGACATCCTTGTCTGGCCATAAGTGCTACGGGAAATATCATACCTGAAAAAAACCGTGAAGTCAATAAAAAAAGATTGACCGGTATACCGGTATACTGGTATAATTGGTTAAGAAAATATAAACTATTTTATAAACCAGGAGGTACAAAAAATGAGCGCATATGAATTAGGAAATGGGTTGAGAGTAATTGATTTAACAAAGCAGCTTGATCCTGCAACAGAGACAAGACGCTGCCATTTATTCCGCTTCAATACAGGCGGCCCCATTCCGGATTTCCACACCATCATGGACTTAACCAGCCATTTAGGAACTCATGTGGAATGTCCGTATCACCACAATGACAACTGGACAGACGTGCAGGGCCTTCCTATCAGCACCTTTATGGGACGTGCTATTTATGTGAATATCACTCATATGGAGCCTAACGGCAAGATCAAGGGAGAGGATTTAGAAAAAGCCTGCGGCGGCCGCATCAAAGAGGGCGACATCGTGATCCTGGATTCTCCACGGAAGATTCCTCCCTTTACTCCTGCTTCCAATACTCCTGAGGATGAGCGCCTTTTCATCTGCCGCGAGACAGCAGAATGGTTAAAGGAGAAGAAGGTAAAATGCGTTGGCTTTGGCGACGGCGTTTCCATTGAGAGCAACAACGAGGATGTCTGTGCATTCCATGACGTTTTGATGGAGGTGGATGTGGTATTCTTAGAGGTATTAAAGAATTTAGAAGAGCTGACCACTGACACATTCTTCATGTCCTATGCGCCCATTCCCATCAAAGGACTGGATTCCTGCCCGATCCGCGCATATGCCATTGAGGGAATTGGGGAATTCTCCAAATAATAGAGGGTGAAATCTATGAAAATTGCAGTCATAGGGGCAGGGGCCATGGGTTCTATCTATGGTTCCCATTTATCCCTGAACAATGAAGTATATATGGTGGATACGGCACCTGCTGTTGTGGAACACATTGAAAAGGAAGGGATCAGGCTTCTGGAAAATGGCGGGGAGCACATCTACCGCCCCAGTGCCGTTACCTCCACGGCTGGCATGGAGCCGGTGGATATTGTCCTTCTGTTTGTCAAATCCTTGTATTCCAAAGGAGCATTAGAGGCAAACAGGAGCTTGATCGGCCCTGAGACCTATGTGATGACCCTTCAAAACGGTTCCGGCCATGAGGATACCCTGGAAGAGTTTGTTTCCAGGGATCATATCATCATCGGTACCACAGAAGACAATGGCGCAGTTTTAGGCCTTGGCTATGTGAAAAGAGGGGGTTCCGGCAATACCAACGTAGGAATGCTGACAGAAGATAAGGAGCAGTTCCTTCCAAAGCTGAAGGATGCCTTTGAATGCTGCGGTTTTACGGTGAATATTCATTCCAATATCCAGCAGCTTATCTGGAACAAGCTTTTTACGAATGTATCATTGAGCGCAGTTACAGGCATCCTTCAGGTGGATATGGGGTATATTGCGGCAAATGAACACGCATGGAACATGACTGCCGGCCTGATCAAAGAGGCGGCTGCCGTGGCCCGTGGCCTGGGCCTTCATGCGGATGACCAGGAGATCATGGAAAAGGTGAAAAAGACCTCAGAAATGTCTCCTAATGGCTGCACCTCCATCCGTGCGGATCTTCAGAACGGACGGAAAACAGAGGTGGATAACATAAGCGGCTCCGTAGTAAGAGCCGCAAGGAAATGCGGCATTCCGGTACCGACCCACGAATTTGTGGTAGAAATGGTACACGCTATGGAAGACAAGAGCCGGTAAAAAGATATGGAAAGAGGCTGGATTCCTGACGCAGGGTGTATGCACTGCCGGATACCGGTCTCTTTGCCTTTTGCCTGGAAAGATTGATCCGGAGAAGGCATTTGCAGAATGATTAGGGGAAAGATAAAATCATAAGGGGGATTACAAATCATGAAAAAAATATATGTTGCTTCCATTACGCCGTTCCAGGAGGATGGCAGGATCAATGAATCGGCCGTCAGACAATTGTGGGAGAGAAATCTTTCAGAAGGAGCGGATGGATTCTTTATAGGAGGAAGCTCAGGGGAATGTTTTCTGCTGACCAGGGAGGAGCGGGTGCGTTCCTTTGAACTGGCTTCAGAATATGTGGACCGTGCCGATATATTCGCCCATGTTGGGTCCATCAGTACGGAGGAAGCCGTGTTTTATGCAAAGCAGGCAAAGGATATGGGCATCCGGAATATAGCAGCCACGCCTCCTCTTTACTTCGGATTTTCCGAAAAAGAGATCGCAGGGTATTACTACGATATTGCGGAGGCAGCCGGCCAGCCGGTTCTTTATTATAACATTCCATCCAGCACCCACAGGGAACTTTCGCTCACCCACCCGGATATCCAGGCACTTTTAAAATCCGGCGCAATAGGTTCCGTAAAACATACCAATTTAAATCTGCTTCAAATGGAACGGATGAGAAATATAAATCCTGATATCATTTGCTACGGCGGTTTTGAAAGCTGTATGGTGGCCTTTCTTGCCTTTGGCTGCGAAGGCTTTATCGGAAGCAGCTTCAATTTCATGCTGCCTCAGTTTAAGCGTGTGATGGAGCTGTATCTGGAAGGAGAGGAAGAGGAAGCCAGAACTCTTCAGTCCAAATGCAACAACATCCTGGATGTACTTTTAAAGAACGGACTTTGCGCAAATTTAAAGTATGTCGTTTCCAGCCAGGGGATCCCGGCAGGAGAGGTGAGAAGACCCATGCTGCCTCTGACAGAAGAAAAGAAGGCCGAGATGGATCAGGTGCTTAAGCAGTACTTAGAAATCCGTTAGTGTTTTTCTATATAATCCACCGGAATCAGGTTTAAAAACGATAAAGGAGATTTAAGACTTATGAAAGCGGTACAAATTGTAAAACCTTATGAATTAAAGGTCATTGATGCAGAGATGCCGGTCATTGACCAAAAGAATAACGTGCTGATTAAAATGACTGCTGCTGGAATCTGCGGCTCTGATGTGGGCATTTATCACGGAACCAATGCTGCGGCTACCTATCCAAGGATCATCGGCCATGAAATGGTGGGAAGAGTGGCGGAAATAGGCCCTTCTGTCACAAATGTAAAAGTCGGTGACCGTGTGATCATCAATCAGGTGACAAGCTGCGGTCATTGCTATCCCTGCAGCATGGGACGGGGCAACGTCTGCGATCATCTGGCAGTTCGTGGTGTCCACATTGACGGCGGCTACCGTGAATACATGGCTGTACCGGAGTCAGACTGCTATATTTTGCCGGATTCCCTTTCTGATGTAGATGCCGTTATGATCGAGCCTGCCACCATCGGCATCCAGTCCTGTACCCGCGCAGAGTTAAACAAGGATGACATGCTTTTGATTTACGGTTCCGGCGCCCTTGGAAGCTCTATTTTAAAGACTGCCCGTTTGATCTGCGATCATATCATTGTTGCGGACATCCAGGATGATAAGCTGGAAGCCGCCAAAGAGAACGGGGCTGCTTATACGATCAACACCTTAAAGGAAGACTTACAGGAAAAGGTGAAAGAGTATACCCACATGAGAGGAGCTACGGTTTCCATTGATGCCGTCTGCAGCAAGGATTCTCTGATCCAGCTTCTCCAGGCCACAGGAAACGCCGGACGGGTCATGACCATGGGCTTTTCCACCTCCCCCACGGAGATCACCCAGTTTGCCGTTACCTCCAAGGAACTGGATGTAAGGGGCTCCCGTCTGCAGAATAAAATGTTCGGAAAGGCCATTGAGCTGATCCATGAAGGAAAGCTGGATTTAAGCGGTTCCGTTTCCCATACCTTCCCGCTGATCCAGGCTCAGGAGGCGTTTGACTTTGTGGACAGCCATGATCCGTCTATCCGAAAAATCGTCCTGACCTTTGACTTTTAAGAATTACCACTTAAAAAAGCAGTTCCTTCTGCATTTAAAACAGAAGGAACCGCTTTTTTTTATTTTCCGGTGCGTGCAGCGCATCCATGAGGTAATCGTAAATGCGGGTCATGGCTTCCGGCTCCACCCATTCAGGAGAATCCCGGTAGCCGCCATGCATGGTGGTCGACACATCCATCTGGCTGAGGATCATGTCAAACTCCGGGGGATGGCCCAGAAATCCGCTGCCAAGGCTGGAAAGGGCGTTTAGATACTGGATATCCCAGCGGGGGATGGCCGATATGCTGATGGCAGGAATGCGAAGTCCTGAAAAAGAGGCTTCATCACTTTTGGGTAGATATTTTACCAGAAGGCCATTGTGGGCCGACAGGATTTCCTGATCACAGAAGGGGCGCACAGAAGCTTTTTTTGCATTTCCCCGGTCATAGACTGCAATGGTGTCACCGTAACCGCATACATCCAGATTGATCACGCCGGTGATGGCCTGGCGGTCCATCTGACTGACGTAAAGGCGGCTTCCCGTATTGCCTGTTTCCTCTCCGTCAAAAAATGCGAAGCGCGCAGGAATGCCTTCGGCGCGAAGGGCTTTGGCAAGGGCGATAAGGATACACAGGGCCGCTCCGTTGTCATTGGCCCCAAAGCTTCCGAAAACTGCATCGTGATGGGCGCAGAACAGGAGGCTGGGCCCGCTGGTTTCCGGAGAGATCAGATAATTGACGATCCCTCTGGGAGCTTTTGGGGAGGGGGCTTCTTCCTGACGTTCAAAGGGCAGGTTTTCCTGCTTTAAGACCTTTTCCAGAGCCACGCGGCGCTGATCCGGGTCCTTTAAGGAAAGTTCGGTCAGGTATTGGTTCAGGCTCATGATTCTCCCCCCTACCGGCCGCTGCCGGGCAGACAGCTTTCAAGAGGCACCTTGATGACGATCTTGCGGATGGCTTTGGGATCATCTCCGGCCTGTATGGCGGGGATGTGGACATCCCATGGGAAATAAATGGCATAGGAGCCTGGAATCAGGCGGATGCGTCCCTCAGGAGCCTCAGGATCATTGCAAAAGAAAAGGATGTCCCTGGGAGTGTCAAGAAGGTCCTCGTCCACCTGCCCGGTTTCCTCCTTGCTGTAAAAGCCGGCCTCTTCAGGACCGCCCTTGGCAAGAAACTGTACATCTATGTTTTTTCTGTGTATTTCCGGGCGAAGGCTTTCCCGGTCTTTTGTTTCTAAATCAAGGACCTGAAGGATGACGGGCAGGCCGTCCAGTTCTATGTTAAATACGCCCGGCTCATGAGCGGCCATGTCATTGTCCTTTAAAAAACGGATGGCATTGCCCAGGGGACCTGGCAGCACGGCAAGCTGCTCCTCCAGCATGGGTTTATAGATGTTTCCGAAAATCATGGCAAATTCCTCCTGTTTGATGATTATTTGTATGTTTTCTCTGGCGGCCGCCTGTTACTGCATGGCTGTTAATCCGCCATCCACCCCAAGAATCTGGCCGGTCACAAAGGAAGCGGCATCGCTGCATAAATACAGTGCGGCGGCGGCAATATCTTCTTCCCGGCCAATGCGCCCAAGAGGGATACGGTCCGTCAGTTTTTCTAAAAACACAGGATCATCCAACTGAAATGAGTTAATAGGAGTCCGGACAAAGGTCGGGGCTATGGCATTGCAGGTAATGCCGTATTTTCCCCATTCACAAGCCAACTGCTTTGTGTACATGTTGACCGCGCCCTTGCTGGCGCAATAGGCGATATAATCCTGCTTTGTACCGATAAAGCTTTTTACGGAAGAGAGGTTGACGATGCGTCCGTACCGGTTGGGGATCATGAAACGCTTTCCAACAGCCCGTGTTACCGTGTGAGTGCCTTTTACATTCAGATCCATGACCTGTTCAAAGGTTTCTTCATCATAATCCTCCGCCGGAAGCAGACGGTTCATGCCTGCGCAGTTAACCAGGATATCTATGGAGCCAAATGCTTTTTCCACCTGATCAAGCATCTTTGTCACGTCATTCCGGTCACGGATGTCGCAGCGCAGGGAAAGAAAGCTGCGGCCTGCCTGCTGTGCCTCTTTTTCAAGGTCTGCAGCCTTTTCCGGATGTCCGCCGCACACCGCCACATCAGCCCCGCTATGGAGAAATGCTTTGGCTATGGCGCTTCCCAGGCCCCCGGTTCCTCCTGGAATCAGGGCCTTTTTTCCGGCCAGTGTAAACATGTTCTGATAAAAATCATTTTTCATAAAGAAGCCCTTTCTGTTCCTGAAGATTATCGGTACGTTCCTTAATGCTTTCAATAAAATAGTCGGGATAGCGCTCTGTTAAAGGCGATATGAGTAAAAGGATACGGGCCAGGTGATGATGGTAAATGGTGCAGGCACGGTCCGTGTCCCGGGCTGCCAGCGCATCGGTAAGGGCAGTGAGATCCTTTAGGAAGTCCTCTGTTACAGAAGCGTCGGAGACGGACAGGTAAAGAAGCCTTTGTAAGTCCATGCCGGCTTTCTGTACAGGTTCCCAGATGTAGTCCATCTTGCCTGCCAGATCATAAAGGAGCCGGTAGTAATCAGTGATCAGCCGGACGGACTGGGATAAATCGCCCTGGGCCAGGTAGTCCTCCTGCTGCATCAGGTTATGATAAAGAATATCAAATTGGGGCCGTTTCACGTTCCGGATGAAGATGTTCTGAATCATCGCTGTTCCAAGCTGCTTGTGGATCCACAAGGTCTGCTGGATCCGGTGGATGTCGATCCTGGATACAAAAGCGCCTTTCTGGGGGATGATATCCACCAGATTTTTGCGGGAAAGCTTATAGAGCGTATCGTGGACCGGCGTCCGGCTTATGCTCAGAACATCGGCAAGTTCTACCTCGTTCATCTTACGGCCCGGAGGCAGATGAAGATTCAAAATGAAATGCCGGATGATCCGGTATGCATATTGGCGTGCATCTTCCGTGTGTCTCCGGGGAGGTAATTTTTGAAACGGGATGAGTGACATGTAAAACTCCGTTCTGCCGCCTGGACCGGCGGCACAGGTCAAGTAAATAACGCCTTGGGCGTTGGTGTGCTGTCCTGTATTTGTCAAATTTCATAATTTTGTCTGGGCTTGTCCGGAACGCGGCATTAGTAAGGCTGCCATGTGGGGACAAGGTGGGAATGCATAGGAACTTGTATGCAATTTCTATTGTTATTTTATCATTCTTTCCTGAAAAAAGCTACTGAATTTGAAGTTGTCAATGCCGCATTTGGTGTACGGTGCAGGGCTGTGCCGGCAGGATGGTTCTGCCTGCCAGATCAAAATACTTATTAAAGTTATGTAAACAACACCGTTGCAAATTTCCCTTGACTGTGATATATTAGAATCACAAAGAAACAACCGCCCCTCTACAGGGGATTGGCCAATTGAATGAAAGTAGAAACTCCACCCTCTCCACTCGCCAAAAGTTTACAAGGGTGGTTTTTCTATGCCCAATTCTGGGCCTAAGAAAATATTACTTACAATTAACAAAAATAAAAGTAAGTAATGCTAGAATGAATGTTCCAAAGGCCATTAAATCCTTAAACTCAAAATTCATCCGCACCACCTCCCATCTATCTATGTATGATGGAAGGCCAATCCCTTGCAGTGATACGATTGTTTCCTGCCTATAATCTTATCACATCTCAATCCAATGAACGACTTGTTTTCAATGAGAAGGAGCCATTGACCTGTCCCTTTGTCATCAGCTTTTTTTGTTGTGGAGCATACCAAAACAAGCTGGGCTGGATTTGTTGTCTTAGTACCAGAATCCATCAATATCCTGCAAAAGCTTTGTAAATTGTCTGCAGGCTGATATAGATACAAAAATAGCGGAAGTCCTTTAAAATCAAGACTTCCGCTACCAATTAAAAGAGCGCGAGACGGGACTCGAACCCGCGACCCCGACCTTGGCAAGGTCGTACTCCACCAACTGAGCCACTCGCGCATAAGCAATTCTATTTTTGTTCAATTGCTATAACACTGGGATTATATCATATGTTTTTGAAAAATGCAAGAGATTAAAATCAATTTTTTGACCGTAAAATAAAAAAAATCTCCTGCCTTATCCGGAATTTAGTCATGGACAAATGAAATTTACTCTTGCCATTTACCATCCCAAAGATTGGGTGGCCCTCCACACTGATGTAACACAGAAGAGTTCAGTTTGGAGGGCTGTCATGCCTTTTATTCTAATGCCTCCAGAATGGACAACACCTCCCAAAGTCCATTGATAGAATAATCTGCAAGACTCCGGTCAAAGCTGAATCTTTCATCAATAAGGGAAGCGACTGTCATTCCTGCCCCATGTGCTGCCATGATCCCATAGGTGGAATCCTCCACCACCAGGCATTCCGCGGGCGAACAATGAAGGGTGTCGGCAGTATGGAGATAAATTTCCGGATTCGGCTTACTTTCCTTAAATTCCTCACCGCTTACAATATAGTTGAAATTTTCCTTCAGGCCGCAGGTGGTAAGGACCTCTTCGATTCCTGCCCTGCTGGTAGAAGATGCCAGGGCCACCAGATAGCCTCTGCGGCGGATTTCCTTTAGAAGTTCCGGAACTTCCTTTCTCAGAATGGAGGGGTAATCCAGGCGGCAGTCAGCCCAGATTCCGGCATACAGTTCGTGAAAATCAAGGGAATCCACATCCTCCCCGATCACGCCGCTTATAATCTCCATGGTCCTTTTTGTGGTGGAGCCCACCACGGCAAACAACGCCTCTCTGCTGATATCCGGGTACTTAAGCTTCAGCTTTTCATGCATGTGATCCAAGTATACGATCTCGCTGTCAATCAAAACCCCATCCATGTCAAATATAACTGCTTTTATCATTGATCAAATTCCTTCCTTTGATTCTTCAGACGTATTTACCGGTTCATACCGGTATTTTCCGATCTGTGTTTTTCCTATTTCAATGAGCTCATCCGCCAGAGCGTCTGCTTCCGGAACCTTTCCTGTCATACAGCGCATGGCCAGTTCCACGGCCATACCCAGGTTTGTTCCGTAAAGAACCTTGATCCGTTCATCTCCAAAGCTTAAGAGCACTGCATTTTTAAAGGGAGAACCTCCCAGAATATCGCACAGGACCAGGATTTGTTCGCAGTCCTTGAAGCGCTCAAAGGCAGCTTTTAAATTCTCCTTTAGCTGGTCCTCGCTGTGGTCCTCCTTAAAATCTATTGGAGCCAAAAAATCCTGATGGCCGGTGAGAAGCTCCAGTGCGCTTGAAATGCCGGTTGCAAATGTTCCATGTCCTGTAATAATGATTCCAATCATAATTTCCTCCCTCTTTCCTGTCCACGCTTTCTGGGCAGTGCCCACCCCGCTTTATCGGGTGTAAAGGTATGCCTTTCGGGCGTTTCTCCATTCATTTCTATTCTCTGTAAACAACAAAGTCAAACCGGTGTGTGTTGCCGGGATAAGTTTCTATGCTGTAGTCAATCGGGCGGTCATACTGGTCGTAGGCGATGCTTTCCAGCATGTGGACCGGAGAACCTTTCTCAATATGAAACAGCCGGGCCTGTACAGGATCAATGATTTCCGCCCGTATGGACCGCACAGCCTTGGCCGGATAGATGCCATACACATCCTTCATAATATGATAAAGTGATTCTGTCCCATAATCATGATTTTCAATTCCCGGAAACAGATCCATGGGTACAAAATTTTCTATATAGGTAAACGGGCGTTTGTCCGCATAACGCATGCGTTCCAGATGAAGGCAGTGCTGTTGAGGCTCCAAACGGAGTTTTTCGTAAATCTGTGCATGATAGGAGGTGACTTCCTTCTTCTTTAAATCAGTTCCGGCCCTCATGCCGATCATGGCCAGCTCTTCGCTGTAGCTGACAAGCTGCATCAAAAATACTCCCCGGTCTGTATTTGACTTCACAAAGCTTCCTGAGCCCCGTTTCCGTTCCAACAATCCAAGCTTGTCCAGTTCCCCGTAAGCCTGCCGGACCACGGGGCGGGATATGGTGAATTTGCGGCATATTTCATCTTCTGTAGGCAGCTTTTGCCCAGGAGTCAGGGTTCCGTTTCGGATGGCCTTGATCAGACAGGCTTTTAGCTGCTCATACAATGGAACCGGACTATATTTATCAATTTGTATAAATTCGAACTTCATGTAACACCTCCATAGCAGGGAAATCCCATTTGTACAGTATACCATCGGGGAATTTTACCTGCAACGTTATTTTGACGGATATCATGCTTGATGTCCGCGGTGCTTGAAACGGCATCAGAAGCCGCCTTTTACCATGCAGTTTTCTGCCCCGTAGCGGGCGCCGTCTTCCAGGGCTTTTTTAAGGGACTGTTCCCCCATACGGCTGCCTTTTTTCCAGCCTTGGCCAGCAAGGCTTAAGATAAAGGCGGTCAGAAATGAATCCCCGGCTCCCATGGTGTCCACCGGATCCACCATAAATACGTTCCCTTTTACAAGGATCTCCCCATTAGAGACATAGGAGCCTGCCTGCCCCATGGTGAGCAGGACATGCTTTGCGCCGTGACTGTGGAACCTGTGGCAGAAATGGAAGGCATCATTTTCTTCCATTGGTTCGCAGGAAAACAGGGCAAGGTCCAGCCAGGGACATACAAGGGATAAATACTGATTTGTCCTGTATTTTTCCTTTACAGAAAAATCATAGGTGAGCAATGGAGGAAGGCGGCCGGCCTTGCAGATTTCAGACTCCATTTTTCCATTGCAGCAGCTATGGATGATATCAAAATCCTTCATATACTGCAGGTGGTGCTGCTCCAGAGTCATTGGGCCGGACCAGTTTTTTCCAAGCCTGATTCCGGCAAAGTGGTGCTCTCCCCCGGTCACGGTATAATCGCAGCATTTTGTTGTGCTTCCTTTTACCGTTGTGCAGTGGGAAAAATCCACCTTGTGCTCTTTAAGGGCACTGCGGATTACCTCTGACGGTTCGTCGTCAGCCAGATTGCCCAGATAAGCGGCCTCAGCTCCCAGCCTGGAAGCGTGGACAGCCGTATTGACCGCATTTCCGCCGGGATGCATGGTTCCTGTATTTACATAATAGTCAATGACGTTATCACCTAAACCGAGAAATTTCATTCCAATGCCTCCTTCCTGTTTAATAGCCGCCTTTTCTGTAATACCGCCGGATGTCCAGGGAATGGCCGGTGACTGCTTCCATATTTTTGCTGACCCGCTGGAGCACTGCTGCCATGATCACAGGGGAAAGAAGGCTTCGAAAGGGGCTGCTGATGCCTGGCAGGGCATAACTTTCTGCATCAAAACAGGTGAATTTTTTTGTGTGCTGTTGGGCAAAAGCCTTTACCTTTTCATCCAGAAACCTGGTAGGCCCCTGGGTCATCAGAAGGGTTACACAAACGTCTTCCTCTAAAAGCTCCAGGGTTCCATGGAAAAATTCCGGCGAGCTTACGGATTTTGTCTTAAGCCACAGGGATTCCTCCAGGGTACACATGGAATAAGAGTATGCCATAGGCCAAAGATCCCCGGAGCCGATCCAGATATGATAAGGCTCCCTGCAATATTTTTTTGAATACTCCAGGCAGAACGGGTCTGCCTGTTTCCGCACCTCCACCAGAGCGGCTGCCAGGTGTTTCAGTTCGTCTGCAAACTGGGCATAGTCTGGGAAAGCACCCCGGTTGCAGAGAAGCCGGCCTATGAGAAGATAAAATACCAGCTCCTGAGGGCGTCCCTCCCCATAGGTGATACAGAAATCCGAAAGCTTCTCAAGAGGGGAGTCCGGGACGCCGGTTACGGATACCAGACGCACGCCTCTCTGCTTTAAGTACTGGGCGGCTTCTATTGTATCCGGGGTGTCTCCAGATTTTGAGGTGAGGAATGCTACGGATTTGTCCGTGATCCGGTTGCAGCCCATGGCTGTTAAATCCGCAGAGATCATGGAGCCTGAGGGTATGGCCGATTTCTGGCTGATCCACATCTCAAAGGGCTGCATCATAGCCATAGACCCGCCGGAGGAGGTGAAAAATAAAAGGTCAAATCCTTCCTCTGACAGGGCATCGGCGATTTTTTCAATGGATTCTCTTTGACTGTAAATGATCTCTCCGTTTTTTATCATCTGTTCTTCATTAAAGTTGATCATTGCTGACATCCCTTTCACATGGGCAGGGGCCATACAGGAGATAGGAAAATTCTTCCTGATCTTCCTGTACGGCCCCCGGCAGAATTCTATATGATTCCTTCCGTGAGTTACATGATTTTAAAGAAAGACAATACGATTGATACAAGTATAATGAAAATAATCAGCATCAGCGTATTAACATGTTTTTTCTTAAACAGCCAGTAAAGGGTGAATACAAACCCAAGAGGCAGTATGTTGGGCATAATGGAATCGAAGATCGCCTGTATGGATACACCGCCGGGAGCTACCAGCGTTTCAGCAAAATGGAGAGATACGTAGCTTGGTACCAGCCCGCCTACGACCATCATGCCCAGGATACCGGCCGCCTTTGTAATGGCGCTGGCATTGGAGCTGATTAAGTCAACGGCGCCCACGCCCATGTTATATCCCATGCGGCCGAACCACAGTCTTGATATGGCGCCTAAAAACCAGATGGCAATATAAAGGATGGGACCAAGTACAGAGCCGCCGCTGGCAAGGGAACAGCAGATCGCCGCTGATATGGGAAGCAGGGTAAACCAGAAAATAGCATCTCCCAGTCCTGCCAGGGGGCCGAACAAGCCGGTTTTAATGTTCTTGATCAGAGCCCTGTCCTGCCCGTTTTCTTCCAGGGAAAGGACAAGTCCCTGAAGGAAGGTGGCCATATGAGGTTCGGTGTTGATAAAGTCCATGTTATTTTTCATGGCATCTGCGATTTCTTCCTTCTGGTTGCCGTAAATCTTTTTTAATCCGGGAAGCAAACCAAGGCAGAAGCCGGGGGCCTGCATGCGTTCAAAGCTGAAGCAGGACTGTTCCAATATGGAAAGCAGGCTCATCTGGTTGACATCTTTTTTCGTCAATTTATTTCTAGATACCGTCATCGTCAGCACCTCCTACAGTTATGGCGTTCTTTTTGATATTTTCATCATTGAGATAGCCAATGAAAGCAACAGCGATTCCTGCAATAGCTACGGGAAGGATATTGCCCAGCTTTAAGAATGTCATCATTAAAAAGCCTATAAAAAGATATGCCACGTTCTGCTTCTTAAGCATGACAACTAATAACAGGGTAAGACCGACTGCAGGAAGCAGGCCGCCGGATATTTCGAAACCGTGGATCAGCCATTCCGGGAACATGTTGACAAATCCTGCGATCTGGGTCTGGAGAGCAAATGCGGACAGAAAGGTGATCAGAGCGTAGATACCTGCTTTTATTACGATTCCCAGGATAACGATCTGTGTAAATTTCTTTGTGTCTGCATTTTCACATGCATGATCCAGAGGACGTAAAAAACCTGCAAAGGTTGTGTTGCAGATAATTCCCACCCACTGCGCCAGCAAAGCAAAGGGCAATGATAGTCCCAGAGCCGTTTCCACGCTCTGGCCGGTGGTGAATGCAATGACTGTTGTCATCATACCTGCCATAAGGGGATCAGGCGGAACCGTACCGCCTACGGTCAGCAGTCCCAGATAAGAAAGTTCTGCAACGGCACCGGCGGCTAAGCCAACCTGCACATCGCCGAGAATGATTCCGGCGAAGAATGCGACAACGATGGGGCGGAACCAGAAAAATGCTTCCCAGCAGGCATCACAGGCACAGATAAAGGCCAGTAAGGCCAGCAAAATCCCCTGGATTAAAGTGATTTGCATAAAAAACCCTCCTTTTTATTATGAACCGCAGGTTTTTCCTGCGGTTTTCATCACGAGCTTTTACTTTATCTCAAAATCATGCTTCTTATCCCCAGGGGCGATCTGGATATACACATCGATCCCTTTCCCCCGGATCATTCTCAAATCCTCTAAATCCTGTTCTCCCACATATACGTGAGGTTCATTGGACACCTTTTTTCCAGGAGCCACATGCATGTTTCCGATGCAGAGCTTATCAATGGGGACCCCGCCCTCCACCAGGACTCTGGCTGCCTGGGGATTTCGTACTACAATAAATATCTTCTGGCTTGGAGCTGCTTTATGAATGACCTCAATGGTCTTTTGAAGGGTGAAGAACCGGATCCCTACTCCGGTAGAATCTGCGGTCATCTTCATGAGAGATTGCTGGACCGGATCGCCGGCAGCCTCGTCATCTGCCACTACGATCAGGTTGCATCCGATGGCTCCCACCCAGGAGCATCCCACCTGGCCATGTACCAGCCGGTTGTCAATTCTTGTTAATAGAATGTTGGGCATATGTTTGTCACTCCTTTTTAAATTTTGTATCCCTCTGATATTTTGTGCTTTTTTTAAAATTTTCACTCCCATTTATAAAAAAAGTATAAATAATGTATAAATAAATCATAGTCTCATGGAGAAAGTTTGTCAATATGTAATTACAAATATTTGTATCTTTTTAATACATTATTGACTATAATTAGGGATATGATATAATTATTGCACAAAACACCTTCTGTCTCATTTTTACTAAAACAAAAAAGGAGCGGTAACAAAATGAATGAAAGAATCAAAGAAACAATGATGACGTATGTGGAGGAGTCTCCTGAGGTAATGCTTAGAAATATTAGAAGCCGGAAAGAGCTGACGGCCCCCCTGATTGCAGAATATGAAAAGGGGGATTACGAAAGCATCTGGATCGTGGCGTCCGGCTCCTCCTACAATGGTTCATACTGCGCCCGCCAGTTTATGAGGAAGTATTTAAAGTCGGAAGTAAAGATCGTATCACCTTTTACCTTTCTTACCAGTGAACATGACTTTAGTGACAGGGATTTTGTTTTTGTGGTTTCCCAAAGCGGATACAGCACCAATTCCATTGATGCCCTGAATATGATCCGTGAACAGGGACGTGTTCCCATAGGGATTACAGGAAGTATTTCCAGTGATTTGAAGGATTATGCGGATGTGCTGATCGATTATGGGGTCGGAGTGGAAACCGTAGGATATGTGACAAAGGGTGTGACATCCTTTGCATTGTTTCTGATGTTATTCACTCTTGAGGCGGCCGTAAGAAAAGGTCTGATGAATGAGGAAGAGGCTGAGGCAGTGTGCCGTGATATGGAAAAGGCCGTCGGGATCCATGAGACAGTACAAAAGGAAACCATGAAATTCTACCAAGACCATTATAAGGAATTCACTTCCATGACAAACGCTTATGTGTGCGGATGCGGAGCCAATTACGGCACGGCTCTGGAAGGGGCCTTAAAGATCGGAGAAACCGTAAAGATCCCCTCTGTTGCGTATGAATCTGAGGAATTTCTCCATGGGCCGAATCTTCAGATGACCCCTGGCTACACGGTATTTCTCATTGATGGAGGAAACAGCAGCAGCCGGATCCAGACCATCTTTAAGGCGTGCCGGGAGGTGACCGGCAGATCGTTCCTCATAACCAATCAGCCTGGCTGCACCGGGGAAGGGATCTTAAACCTTTCCTTTGAGCTTCCTGAGCTGCTGACTCCGCTGTGCTTCCTGCCGTTTTTCCAGATCCTTGCTTATCAGGCGACCACAGCCTTAAACCGCTGGAAGCAGCATCCTTTATTAAAGAAAATGAAAGATACTGCCGCATGCAAGACGGAAAATTATGAGAATGAGGATGATGATGATTAAAGCTGCAAAGGAGACGGTTATGGGGAATATTCAGATCAGCCAGGAAGAGCTGGCCGCTTATTTTGACCACACCCAGTTAAGAGCCTGGGCCACCCATGAGGATTTTGTAACGCTTTGTGAGGAAAGCATGGAATATGGCTTTAAAATGGTAGCCATTAACCCGGCACAGGTAGTCCGCTGCCGGAAGCTGTTAAAAGGAAGCCCTGTCCATGTGGGCGCTGCCATTGGGTTCCCTTTGGGGCAGACCACCATAGAAGATAAGGTGAATGAGACCAGGACCGCCATTTTAAACGGGTCCCATGAGATCGACTACGTGATCAACATTACTGAAATGAAGGAGAAAAATTACAGCTTTATAGAGAAGGAAATGGCAGAAATCACGGAAGTGTGCAGAAAAAACAAGGTAATATCAAAGGTGATTTTTGAAAACTGCTATTTGACGGATCAGGAGAAGGAGGAGCTGTGCCGGATTGCTTTAAACGTGCGTCCCGATTTTATCAAGACTTCCACCGGCTTTGGGACAGGCGGAGCTACTTATGAAGATGTGGCACTGATGAAGCGGATGGTGGGGGAGGAAATTAAGATTAAGGCGGCAGGAGGAGTAAGGAACCTGGATACAGCCTTAAAGATGATAGAGCTTGGAGTCAGCAGGATCGGTTCCACGGCAAGTGTTTCCATTATGGAAGAGCTAAAGAACCGTATGTAGACTAAATGCCCCTTGAAAAGTATTTTTATATCAAAATGTGAAAAGCTGTTAAGTGACTGAATGTATTTTAATACAAAGAGTCCCTTAGCAGCTTTTTTGCGCTCTTTGAAAAGATATTGGATATCAGGCATTGCATTTGGCGCTGGAAAATATTATAATACGGAAATGCTAAATCTGAAAGCCGATATACCAAGGAGGCACACATGGTACATATTAAAAACATAATAAAAATTTTTGCCGGTGATTTAAAGCGCATTGCATTTAATCCGGTGGCCCTTATTATCTCACTGGGTCTCATGCTGATTCCGGCCTTATACGCATGGTTTAACATCGCTGCAGGCTGGGATCCTTATGCCAATACAAAGGGACTTAAGGTTGCGGTTGTGAACCAGGATGAAGGAGCTTCCATTGACAGTATATTTGACGCGGATATTGATGATTCTGCCATTAATATCGGTGAAATGATCCTGGATGAGCTGAGAAAAAATGAGCAGATCGGATGGCAGTTTGTCAACAAGGAAGAGGCCATTGATGGAGTGGAATCCGGGAAATATTATGCGGCTGTCATCGTTCCGGAGGACTTCAGCCAGAAAATCTCAAGCGTCCTGACTTCTCACATTGAGCGCCCGGTGCTTCAGTATTATGTAAATGAGAAGAAAAATGCCATTGCCACAAAGATCACCGGCAAAGGCGTAGAGAGCGTACAGCAGCAGATCAATGAGACTTTTATCAATTCCACCTCAAAGGTGGTTGGAAAGATCCTGAACAAATATTCCGCCGACTGGGATACAGACAAGGAAACGGACAGGAACGATGCCGTCAGCTCTCTTACAAAGGTTAAAGGGGATTTGAATCAGTTGGTGGATACCATCACCATGCTTCAGTCCACCCTTCGCACCGTCAACAGCTTAAACGACGGAATGAAGGGGACTCTTCCTGATGTGAGCAAAATGATTGATTCAGGCGGAAAAACAGCCGAAAGCGCAAAAACCCTGATTGATTCCTCCAGAGGGTTTTCCGATACAATGACCGGAGGCCTTAAGGATACCCTGGATAATATCATGGAGATAGAAGAATCGGTGTACGAATCCTTTCAGGTGATCGGCAGGCTTACGGATACGTCTGCGGATGGGGTTTTGGACGCACTAAAAGCCATGGAAAATCTGGTTTCAGGGAGCATCAGCCAGTGCAACAGCGTAAGCCGGATTTTAGGGGAGATCAACCAGAAGCTGCCCATTCCCTTAAAAGAAGTAACAGACCTTCAGCAGCAGCTTTCCGATACGGTTAAGCAGCAGCAGGATCTGGTCAAAAAGCTGCAGACGGCCCAGCAGACCGTGAAACAGACAAAAAAGCTGCCGGATAACATGAAGGAAGACATCGGGAATTCTCTTGATACGGCTTACAATTCCATATCAGGCATACTTGATTTTTATAACGGCAAGGTGGAGATCCCCTTAAAGGACGGCCTTGATAAGACCTATGATACCCTGGGAGCCACTGCAGGGGCTTTGGACAGCATTGGAAGCATGGTGGAACAGATCGATACCACCCTTAACAGCGTAACAGCTTCATCCCAGAGCCTGATCCAGGCTTTGGACAGCGCCGTCAGCCTGATGAACAGAAGTCAGGAACGGGTGGATGATATGATTGACGATGTGAATAAGCTGGCAGATAATAAGCAGTTGAAGAAAATCATGGACATCATGAAAAATGATCCGGAGCAGCTTAGTGATTTCCTCAAGATGCCTACGGATATGGTTACCAACAAGGTCTACCCGGTAGAAAATTATGGTTCTGCCATGGCTCCTTTCTATACCATTCTGGCCATTTGGGTAGGGGGACTTATTTTGGTGGCACTGGTAAAATGCAAGGTGGAAGAGAGCAGGTCTCAGGGGCTTAAGCTGTATGAAACTTATTTTGGAAGGTATCTCACCTTTATGCTGTTTGGAATCGCTCAGGCCCTGGTAGTGTCCCTGGGAGATTTATATATGCTGAAGATCCAGTGCCTTTATCCGGGAAGATTTGTGCTGGCAGCCGTTGTCGCCAGCATTGTATTCACCAATATCATTTATGCCATGACAGTTTCCTTTGGAGACGTGGGCAAAGCTATTGTTGTTGTCTTTATGGTCATTCAGGTAGCAGGCTCCGGCGGCACCTTTCCCATACAGGTGACTCCACGGTTTTTCCAGATCGTGAACCCTCTGCTCCCCTTTACCCATCTCATAAATGCCATGAGAGAGTGTGTAGGCGGAATTTATGAGGATGCTTATTGGAGGGATATACGAAACGTGCTGGTCTATATTCCCATATCACTGCTGATCGGGATCGTATTGCGGAAGAAGGTGTTAAAACTGAATGAATTTTTTGAAGAAAAACTCAGCCAGACAGGAATTATGTAAGAAAAAGCAGGAAAAAAAGCCCTTGGGAATGAAACAGCGGCTGACGTGGATCGGCGCATTGACACTGCTGTTTGTTGTTTTTGGAGCACTGGCATGGCGCTGCCTTCCTATGCATTATGCCAGATTTTACTTGACCCGTTCGGCATTGCAGACCAGGGGACGGTTAATGGATCTATGGGGCAAGGACCTGGAAGGGAAAGGGGCTGAGGAAACTTCTCTAAAACTGGTGGCAGATGAAGTGGAATGGAACGGTCATTCGGTACTGGTGCTTCCGGGAGGGTTTGGCATCTCCTGGAAGGAACAAAGGAATGAGGAAAACACCTTTGCCCAGGGAAACCTTGACGTGTATTTTCTGGGAGCCATAAGAGACGGGATCCATTACTGGGCGGACAGGGAGAATGCGGTGATCTCCGTACCGGGAATTACAGGGGCATCCATAAGGACCAGCCAGGAAGAATTGAAAAAGTCCGTGGGATTTTCCATTGTCCCGGAAGACAGAGTCAAGTTAAAGGACCGGATGAAAACCTTAAAAAAAGATACGGTCCACATGATGAACCAAAGCGGCATGGAATTTATGGGAAGGGATAAGAATGGCGTGACAATTAAGGCCTTGGTTCCCTCCGGCCTTTTTGATGCTTATTTAGGTGAAATCGGAGAACTCCTTGAGGAAGGCCCTGGAAAGGATATGAAAGAATGGGGGCAGATGCTGAAGGAATGGAAAACCCAGGGAGACACACAGGAGATTTTGTTTACCATTGATAAACAGCTACATATAACGGAAATACGCATAGAGGGCCTGGCTGATATGAGCCTGCTTCTGGAGCCTCATGAAGGGCTGTCAATGAATGGTTGGGTAAGTCTCCAGGGAAGGGAGCTTGGTGTTAGTTCAAGGGTCTATTTCGGCAATGGCCAGGAAGGAAAGAGGGCTTTCCAGATACCGGAACTTAACATCACTTATCATAATGAAAGGTTCCGCCTGGGACTGAAGCTCAGCGGCGGCTATGAGGGCGGTAAAATTTCTTCTGAGACGTTGGAATATGGGAAGCTGTCCGAAACCGGGGAAGAATCAGCCGGTGACGGACTGCAGGAGCTTAAGGCGGAATTTCTGAAAAGAGCCGGACAGTTGGGCCTGGACTTTTATAAGTAAATAAAAAAATCTATTGACAAATACAACTGTAACTTTTATAATAACAGTAAAGGTACTGAAACTTCTAAGGTTACAGTTTCCCCCTGGCAATAATCCAAAAACGGGGATATTTAAGGCAATAATGATAAAACTATAAAAAGAAGTCTGTTAGCTGGAAACAATTGCAAAGGATGGACAGTTCATTATATGATGCACCGGCATATCCGGGATCAAGGGAAATGCTGTGAATAATGAATAAATGGCGCTTTTTGTGAATACACAAAGAGCAGGTTAAGAAGGAGGAACATAATATGGCAGTAATAACATTGACACAGGAAAATTTTGAAACGGAAGTAGCAAAGAGCAGCGGCATTGCGCTGGTGGATTTCTGGGCGACCTGGTGCGGTCCCTGCAAGATGTTTGCACCTGTAATAGACGAAATTGCAGAAGGAAACCTTCCCGATGTAAAGGTGGGAAAGGTGGACGTAGACCAGCATCCGGATCTGGCAGGCCAGTTTAAGGTTATGAGCATTCCCACGCTTGTGCTTTTCAAGGATGGCAAGGCAGCAGCCACTTCCGTAGGAGTGAAATCCAAGAAAGAAGTTTTGGAAATGATTGAAAAGTTAAGATAAAGGTGCAGGAACAGACCACGGGGCATCCGGATAATCGGAAAAGCCGGTGGTCTTTTTTTGCATATTTGTATAATGAAACCGTGCTCCGGCTGCCATGTCTGCTTTCCAGATTCGTTGTTCCAGATTTTTACTGCTTTCGGATGACGTCATTTTCGTATATTATAGATTACATAAGTAGTTGTTGACATTCCCCTATACAGGAAGGATTATACTAAGTTCATCAGTACAAAGAAGCTCATAAATGAAACGTTAATCTAACAATGAACACTTAGACAAAGGAATATACTTATGGGGGTTTCTAATGGAAGAAAAAAATTTATACTCAATTGGGGAAGTGAGTAAGCTCTGTAACATTTCAACAAAAGCCTTGCGGTTTTATGATAAAATCGGGATTATATCTCCTGATATGATCTGTAAGGAAAACAGCTATCGGTATTATAACAAAGAAACGCTTCTGACTGTTCCTATTGTGAAATATTACAAACAAATGGGATTTAAACTGGAAGAGATGCAGGGCCTGGTGGAAGGCAATACTTATTATTACCTGGAGCAGAATTTCCGCAACAAGATTGACCAGCTACGCCTTCAGGAGCAGCAGATCCATAACAGCTATATTGCAGTTAAAGACTGGTATGAACTGATACAGGAAGCCAGACTGGTGCTCCAGAATGATGTTAATGAGATTTCCGTAAAGTATATACAGCCTGTGACTTATTGCGGTATGGAACAGGATTTTGACTACAATTATATGGAATCCATCATCAATATAGAATGGACCAACCATCTGGAATCAGCGGAGAATGAAATCACAGGGCCGGTAATTTTAAAGTTTGAATCATTTGAGGAAAAGATGACAGGCAGGTGCCGCCGTACCAAGATCATGCAGCAGGCCATCCATCCATGCAAGGACTGCTTAAACCGGCAGACCTATGGAGGGTTTATGGCTGCATCGGTTTATCATATCGGTAAACATGAGACCATTGATGAAGAGTATAAGAGAATACTTAATTGGGCGGTTAAAAAAGGCTATAAATGCGGGAAAGAAAGCTTTGAACGGTATGTGGTGGATTACTGGACCACCAGAAATCCGGCTGAGTTTGTTTCAGAGGTAATTGTTCCGATATACAGAGAATAAGGGAGCATGTTGAATCCGCCGGCCCCCTGGTACAGCAGCCTTTCGGGATGCTGTACCAGGGGGTCTTTTTTGTTTCCTGTGATGTGGCCAGATATGGCGCCCAAAACAGGAATCAGTAAAACTGTACTTAAAGCTATTATTTGCTCCCAATATTTGGAGCATAAAAAAGTTTAAAAACCGGTTGACATTCCCCATAGGGGGAAGATTTATACTAAATGCATAGAAAAACACAAAGCGTTTCCATAAAATTTGTAACTTTAACTGGCGTGATGTGTTTTCTGACGTTTTCAGCTGAACGTAAAGAAAAAAGCAGAGAAACAGGCTAACTTGAATTTTGTGCAGTATTCAAATCGGGAAGGAAAACTTAGATGACGGAAGCACGAAAAAAATTTAAAGCAATTGGCATTACAACAGGCTTATTATCCGGTCTTATGTATGGGTTATATACCACATTCGTTTTGATCGCCGGTTATTACAAGCCCCTTGCCGGAGCAGTAGGATTGTTTGCTGTTCCCTATGTAGCCTCAGGCCTGAATGATTTATTTGCAGGCATCTGGCTGACCGTTTATAACGTAAAGACCGGAAGGATCCGGGAAATCGGAAGAAGCTTAAGCCTGTTCCCGGGAAAAATCATCCTGATCGGCTCCCTGGTGGGCGGACCCATAGCAAGCGGTGCTTACCTTATGGGACTTGCCATGGCAGGAGCTTACGCCATACCGATCTCCGCCATGTACATTCTCTTTGGAGCATTGTTCGCAAGGATTTTCCTGAAACAGAAAATCGTTCCAAGGGTCGGCATGGGAATGTTGATCTGTGTGGTGGGGGCCATTGTCATTAACTGGGTGAGGCCGGAAGGCAGCACTAATTTTACCCTTGGGATCATCTGCGCCTTTGTTGCGGCCATTGGCTGGGCTCTGGAAGGTGTATTTGCGGCTTACGGAAGCGCCATGCTGGATACCGATGTGGTGATCAACATTCGCCAGCTTTTATCCGGTATTGTAGATTTATTTGTTATTCTGCCGTTGGTAGGAGGCATGGGACTTTTAAAAGGAACCCTTTTCTCTCTGCCCCCGGTCATGTGGCTGCTGGTCTCCGGACTTTGCGCCGCAGTATCCTACTTATGCTGGTATAAATCCAACAGTATGGTAGGTTGCGCTATGGGAATGTCACTGAATATTACCTACGCGTTCTGGGGCGTGCTGTTCTGTATCCTGTTTTTAAAACAGCCTGTGACCCCGACCATAATCATTGGTTCCATTATTATCATTCTGGGCGCGGTTTTAGTATCCGTAGACCCATTTGAATTGCTCATGAAAAAGGAGGAAGTAAACAATGAAATTTGATGCATTAGGAATGATCGAGACAAAGGGCCTGATCGGTTCTATTGAAGCTGCAGATGCAATGGTGAAGGCAGCAAACGTAACTCTGGTAGGAAAAGAATTTGTCGGCGGCGGTCTTGTTACCGTTATGGTAAGAGGCGACGTAGGGGCTGTAAAGGCAGCCACTGATGCAGGGGCGGCTGCAGCCCAGAGAGTTGGAGAACTGGTTTCTGTTCACGTAATCCCTCGTCCACACGCTGAGGTTGAAATCATTCTTCCAAAAGATAAAAAGGAGTGTAAATAATGAGTAACCAAGGAATGACATCTGCATCCGCGGATGCAAAAATGGCGGCGGTCAACAAAAAATTCAGGACAACCGGAATGACAACCGGTGCATTATCCGGACTTACATACGGTATCTATACCGTGCTTGTGCTGGTGGCCGGATATTATGAACCTCTTGCCAGTGCGGCAGGACTTTTGGCAGGACCATACGTGTGCTCCGGCTTAAACGACCTTTTCGCAGGAATCTGGCTGACTGCTTATAATGCAAAAAGCGGCCGTATCCGTGAGATGGGAAGAAGCCTTAATACATTCCCTGGTAAAATGATCGTCATCGGATCCCTTCTTGGAGGTCCCATTGCCAATGGTGCTTATCTTGTAGGCCTTGCCATGGCAGGTGCCTATGCGATTCCGATTTCCGCATTATGCAGTTTGTTCGGAGCAATTTTTGCATGGATCTTTTTAAAACAGAAAATCACCAAGAGAGTTATGGTGGGTATGCTGGTATGCGTAGCCGGAGCCATCATCATCAACTGGACCAAGCCGGAAGGCAGCGATAACTTTACACTGGGAATTATTTTCTCCTTTATTGCAGCCATTTGCTGGGCCCTGGAAGGGGTATTCGCCACTTACGGCGGAGCCATGATCGATACCGATGTGGCAGTAAACTTACGCCAGCTTATTTCCGGTGTTGTGGATTTATTCGTAATCCTGCCCATCGTTGGAGGCATGGGACTTCTGGGCGGAACCCTTTTCGCAGGAATTCCAGCCATCTGGCTTGCAGTAGCCGGCTTAAGTGCAGCAGTGTCCTTCCTTTGCTGGTATAAGAGCAATTCCACCGTTGGATGCGCTGTGGGAATGTCCTTAAATGTAACCTATGCGTTCTGGGGAGTTTTCTTCTGTATCCTGTTTTTGGGACAGGCAGTGACCCCTACGATTGTAATCGGTTCTCTTGTAATCGTATTTGGTGCCATTGTGGTAACCATGAATCCACTGGATTTATTTAGGAAAGGGGAATAAAGAAATGTTATTACCTGCAAGAACAGCGGTTTTGAATTATTTATACGGGGTAAAAAATGCGGACATCGGCCAGATCATGGAGGCTTTAAAGCCCCTTTACGGCGGAGAACGCCAGTTTACAAAAGATCGTTATTTGGATCATGTCATGTCATTGGAAGCAAACGGTATGGTCAGCTTATGCAACTATGATCTGGATCAGAACGGGGAATTGCGTATGTGCTACGAAATCAACGATGACGGAAGAAGCGCGGTTGACAAATATGTGGATAAGAAATACCGCAAATAAAAAAGAGGAGGTTTACAAAGGTGAGATATTACGGTGAGGAAGCCTTAGGGCTGGTAGAGACTGTTGGACTGGTTCCTGCACTGGAAGCAGCAGACAAAATGCTCAAGGCAGCAGATGTAGAATTGATTTCCTATGAAAACGTAGGTTCCACCCTGGTGACCATTATGGTAAAGGGTGATGTGGCAGCGGTACGTTCCTCCGTAGAGGCAGGTGCAGAAGCAGCGGCAGCCATTGGCAAGATGACAGCGAAGAACGTGATGCCAAGACCGATCAAAGAGGTCGGGGACATTGTATCCGTGCACGATATTGACGCATAGAGAGAGGAAAACAGGATATGGAAAGATATGAAGCCATAGGTGCAATAGAAACATTTGGTCTGGTATTTGTTCTGGAAGCGGCTGATGCAATGTGCAAAGCGGCTGATGTGGAACTGGTGGGATATGAAAATGTAGCTTCCGGTTATATCTCTGTTCTGGTACGGGGAGATGTGGGAGCCTGCAAGACGGCTGTAGAAGCGGGAATCAAGGCGGTAAAGGATATGGGAGCGGAAGTTTACAGCTCAATCGTCATTCCAAGACCTCATCCCCATCTTGAAAAAATCATCAGACGATATGCCTTAGTAACTGCTCCTGTACAGGAATAGCAGGCATCCCGGATGAAGGGAGAATAGGAAATGAGTTTTGTAGATAAAGATCTGCTCTCCATACAGGAGGCAAGGATTTTAATGGAAAGTGCACGGGAAGCCAGAAAGACCATGCTCACCTTTCCCCAGGAAAAGCTTGATCTCATTACCGGCACCCTGGCTGGGGCGGCAAAGGAAATGGCGGAGGAGCTGGCGGTCATGTCCGCGGAAGAAACCGGATATGGACGTTTCCAGGACAAGTACGTGAAAAACACCTTTGTCTGCAATTTCCTGCCGGAACGTTTAAAGGATATGAGGTGCGTCGGCATCTTGGAAGAAGACTCCCGGTTAAAGACCATGACGGTAGGCGTTCCTGTGGGCGTGATTGCCGCCCTGACACCGGCAGTGAGCCCGGTTTCCACTGCGATTTACAACGTACTGATCGCCGTTAAGTCCGGCAATCCCATTGTGATCGCTCCCCATGAAAGGGCAAGGAAGGTAACGGGCAGGCTCCTTGACCGGCTCATGGAAGCAGGAAAATCCTGTGGACTTCCGGAAGGAGCCATCGGGTATTTAAAGACAGTGACAAGGGCGGGAGCCCTGGAGCTGATCCGTCACCCGGCAGCGGCCATGGTGGTCAACACCGGAGTGCCGGAGCTGTGCCGGGAGGCGGCAGAAAGCGGAAAACCTTATATTTACGGCGGTACGGGAAACGGACCGGTCTTTGTGGAACGGACTGCCGATGTAAGGCAGGCGGTAGAGGATATCATTGCCAGCCGCACCTTTGATTACGGCATCGTGTCTGCGGCCGAGCAGTATATGGTGGTGGACAGCCTCATTGCAGCAGAAGTAAAGGCCGAAATGTTAAAGAACGGCGCCTACTTCATGAATGAGGAAGAGGAGAAAAAGCTGACCCAGCTCCTCTGCCTGGAAAGCGGGAAGGCGGATACGGAAATTATGGGCAGACCGGCAGCAGAACTTGCGGTCAGGGCAGGTTTTGCTGTGCCGGAGTCCACAACAGTGCTGGTTTCGGAGCAAAAGTATATTTCTGACAGGAATCCATTTGCAAAAGAACTTTTGTGCCCTGTATTGGCCTATTACATCGAAAATGACTGGATGTATGCCTGTGAGAAATGCATGAGCCTTCTGGTTAATGAAAGCCATGGACACACCCTGGTGATCCATTCCAGGGATGAGGAAGTAATACGCCAGTTCGCTTTAAAGAAGCCGGTGGGCAGAGTTCTTGTCAATACCCCCGCCACTTTGGGCAGCATGGGAGCCACCACCAACCTGTTTCCGGCCATGACCTTAGGAAGCATTACGGCTGGTGCCGGAATCACGGCGGACAACGTTTCCCCCATGAATTTCATCTACATACGGAACGTGGGATATGGAGTCCGGGACGCGAAGGAATTCCTTGGGGCAACAGAGAAAGCTTCAGGCGGATATGAGAAAGCTCCTGAGACAAAGGGGAACTGCGAAGATGCAAAAGCGCTTCTGAAGCAGATTTTAGAAGCCTTGTCCAAAGAGCTGGATGATAAGTGTTGAAAGAAAAGCGTCTTTCAACCTTGAATTTGTGAATCAACTGGATATGCAAGCATATCCGCTTGATTCATTAGGCGGCAAATAATTGAAAGAGAGGGAAATCAGATTGGATATTCGTGAATTTTCAAATAAATTTGTGGAAGCAACGAAGAACATGACACCGGAAGAAAGAGCTTCTCTGATGAAAATGTTTGAAACTGTTTCTGATGAAATCAACAAAAAAGAGCCTGCTCCTCAGGCTGCAGCATGCTGCACGGAAGGAGCGGAAATACCGGAGGGGATTACTCCAAGACTTCAGAAATTAAAGGAAAATTATTTAAAACATAAACCATCCATCACAACATACCGTGCACGGGCCATTACCAAGATCGCAAAAGAAAATCCTGGTATGCCAAAGATCATGCTTCGTGCAAAATGTTTCCGTTACTGCTGTGAAACAGCACCCCTTGTAATTCAGGACAACGAGCTCATCGTAGGTGCTCCCTGCGGCGCTCCCCGTGCAGGTGCGTTCTCTCCGGATATCGCATGGAGATGGATGGTGGATGAGATCGATACCATCGGAACACGCCCTCAGGATCCATTTTATATTTCCGATGAAGACAAGAAAATCATGAAAGAAGAGCTGTTCCCCTACTGGGCAGGCAAATCAGTAGATGAGTATTGTGAGGATCAGTACCGTGAGGCAGGCGTATGGGAATTGTCAGGAGAATCCTTTGTATCTGACTGCTCCTACCATGCCATCAATGGTGGCGGAGATTCCAACCCCGGCTATGATGTGATCCTTATGAAGAAGGGCATGCTGGATATTCAGCAGGAAGCCAAGGATCATTTAGAAGAACTGAAATATGAGAACCCTGATGATATTGAGAAGATTTATTTCTACAAATCCATTATCGATACAACAGAAGGGGTTATGATCTACGCAAAAAGACTTTCCGAGTATGCAGCGGAGCTTGCAGCAAAGGAAACCAATCCAAAGCGTAAGGCAGAACTGTTAAAGATTTCTGAAGTTAATGCTTACGTTCCTGCTCACAAGCCAAGAACCTTCTGGGAAGCCATTCAGGCTGTATGGACCATCGAATCTCTCCTTGTAGTAGAAGAGAATCAGACCGGTATGTCCATCGGACGTGTGGATCAGTATATGTATCCGTTCTACAAAGATGATATTGAATCCGGACGTATAAATGATTATCAGGCATTTGAGCTTGCCGGCTGTATGCTGATCAAGATGTCTGAGATGATGTGGATCACCAGCGAAGGCGGTTCCAAATTCTTCGCAGGCTACCAGCCATTCGTAAACATGTGTGTCGGCGGCGTGACCCGCAGCGGACACGATGCAACCAATGATTTGACTTACTTACTTATGGATGCAGTCCGTCATGTAAAGATTTACCAGCCGTCTCTTGCATGCCGTATCCACAACAAGTCCCCGAAAAAGTACATGAAAAAGATCGTAGATGTGGTTCGTTCCGGTATGGGATTCCCGGCATGCCATTTTGACGATGCCCATATTAAGATGATGCTTGCAAAAGGCGTATCCATTGAAGACGCACGTGATTACTGTCTGATGGGTTGTGTAGAACCTCAGAAATCAGGACGTCTGTATCAGTGGACCTCCACTGCTTATACCCAGTGGCCAATCTGTATTGAGCTTGTGTTAAACAAAGGAGTTCCCTTATGGTATGGCAAGCAGGTTTGCCCGGATATGGGTGACTTAAACAACTTCAAAACTTACGAAGAGTTTGAAGCGGCTGTAAAAGAAGAGATCAAATATATTACAAAGTGGACTGATGTTGCCACCGTAATTTCCCAGCGGATTCACAGAGACTTAGCTCCAAAGCCACTCATGTCCATCATGTACGAAGGCTGTATGGAAAAGGCCAAGGATGTATCCGCAGGCGGCGCAATGTACAACTTCGGACCTGGTGTTGTATGGTCAGGACTTGCTACTTATGCAGATTCCATGGCAGCGATCAAGAAGCTGGTATTTGATGACAAGAAATATACTCTGGAGCAGTTGAACGAAGCGTTAAAGGCTGACTTTGCAGGCTGTGATCAGATCCGCACCGATTGCCTCAATGCACCAAAATACGGAAATGACGATGATTATGCAGATTTAATTGCTGCAGATCTGGTTGATTTTACAGAGCATGAGCACAGAAAATATAAGACCTTATACTCAGTTTTAAGCCATGGTACCTTATCCATTTCCAACAATACCCCATTTGGTCAGTTGACAGGCGCTTCCGCCAACGGCCGCCAGGCATGGCTGCCCCTGTCAGACGGCATCAGTCCAACCCAGGGTGCTGATTTCAAAGGCCCGACCGCTATCATCAAGTCCGTATCCAAGTTGTCCAATGACAGCATGAACATCGGTATGGTTCATAACTTTAAGATCATGGCAGGACTTCTGGATACACCGGAAGGGGAAGAGAGCCTTATCACCCTGCTTCGTACCGCTTGTATGTTCGGTAACGGCGAGATGCAGTTTAACTACTTAGACAACAATACTCTGATCGAAGCACAGAAGCATCCGGAGCTGTACCGCGACTTAATCGTCCGCGTAGCCGGTTACAGCGCATTCTTTGTAGAGTTATGCAAGGATGTACAGGATGAGATCATAAGCAGAACCATGCTGACACATTTCTAAAAGAAAACGGAGAACAATCACAATGGACCATGGAATGACAGGAGAGATTGAACGTAAAGCGTTTATCTTTAACGTGCAGAAGTACAACATGTATGACGGGCCGGGAATCAGAACCCTGGTATTCTTTAAAGGCTGTCCCCTCCGGTGTAAATGGTGCTCCAATCCAGAAGGAATGGTGCGGAAATTCCAGGTGATGTATAAGCAAAATTCCTGTATGAACTGCGGGGCGTGCGCTGGTGTGTGCCCCGTAGGAATCCATGTGATGTCCAAAGAGACGGGAAAGCATGAAATCCAGCGGGAAAAGGATTGCATTGGATGCATGAAATGTAAAAATGTCTGCCCCAATGCAGCGCTGACCATTGCCGGAGAGGTTAAGTCCATTTCAGAACTGCTTAAGATTGTAGAAGAGGACGCAGCCTTTTATGATATTTCAGGCGGCGGCGTGACCCTTGGCGGCGGCGAAGTGACTGCCCAGCCGGAAGCAGCTTTAAATCTGCTAATGGCCTGCAAGCAGGAAGGGATCAACACAGCCATTGAGACTTGCGGTTATACAAAAACAGAAACCATTTTAAAAATAGCGGAGTATGTGGACTTATTCCTGTTTGATATCAAGCATATGGACCCAGTCCGCCACAATGATCTGGTAGGTGTGAACAATGAACAGATCCTGACTAATCTTAAGGAGCTGCTTCACCGCCGTTACAATGTGAAGGTCCGCATGCCCATGTTAAAGGGAATCAACGACAGCCGGAAAGAGATTGATGATGTCATTAAATTCCTGATGCCCTTCCGTGATTATAAAAATTTTAAGGGAATTGATTTACTTCCATACCATAAGCTGGGCGTCAACAAATACAATCAGCTTGACATGGAGTACCCCATAGAAGGTGATCCAAGCCTAAGCGCAGAGGATTTAGACCGGATTGAAGGGTGGATGAAGGAATATCAGTTCCCAGTCACTGTGGTGAAGCACTAAGAAAGGGGAAGAGACTGTGATTGAGATGCAGCGAGTCATAGAGGAGTCCGTTCCGGGCAAGCAGGTGACCATAGCCCATGTGATCGCATCTCCCATACGGGAGGTGTATGAATGCCTTGGCATTGATGAAATGGGAGCCATCGGAATTCTCACCCTTTCCCCCTTTGAAACCTCCATCATTGCGGCGGACATTGCGGCAAAGGCAGCAGATGTTGAAATTGGATTCTTAGACCGTTTCACAGGCTCTGTGATCATTGCAGGGGATGTGGACAGTGTGGAAACCGCTTTGACTGCGGTATGTGACACCTTAAAACGCGGGCTGGGCTATATGGTGCCTGCGGTAACAAAAACATGAGAAAAAAAAGAATCATGATCATCGGTCCCTGCGGCAGCGGGAAAACTTCCCTGGCAAATGCCATAAACGGTTTTACCGGTCCAGCCAGGAGAACCCAGAACATGGTATATGGGGAAAAAACACTGGATGTGCCGGGGGCTTACTTAGAAAGTCCCTGGATGCACAAACATATCATTGCGGCGGCACAGGATGCCTCCCATGTACTGATGCTGGTAGACCAGCCATCATGCCGGGAAAGTTACCCCCCTGGCTTTGCGAAAGCCTTCCGGGTTCCAGTGATCGGCGTGATTACGGGAAACGGAGAAAAACCGGAAAATGATGGCTGGTGTACCCGTCAGTTAAAAAAAACCGGGGTCCGGGAACCTTATTACCATATCAATCTGTCTGAAAAGACAGGTCTTCATGAATTAATGGAAGTATTAAAATAAAAGGAAATACCCTGCGGGTATACCTTTATGCCCAAAGAACGTGGGCAAATTAAGAAGAAACACCCTGCGGGCATACCTCTATGCCCAGAGAACGTGGGCAAATATAAGGAAAGGAGGGAAATGTAACGTGGAGCAATTTGTAATGAATACAAAGATATATATGGGATCTTCCTGTCTGGACAAGATAAAGGAACTTCCCGTGACAAAGGCTTATATTATCTGTGACCCCTTTATGGCCCAGTCCGGAAAGGTGGATTTGATCACAGAGCTTTTGCAGGAAAAGGGGAGCAGCTATGAAGTGTTTTCTGAAGTAGTGCCCGATCCCACCATTGAAGTGGTCTCAAAGGCCATCGGCAAAATGAAGTGCTTTGGCCCGGATGCAGTGATTGCCTTTGGCGGCGGCTCTGCCATTGATACGGCAAAGGCTGCAAGCCACATCTACAGTCAGATGGGTAATGAGAAACTGTTTTTGATCGCAGTTCCCACAACCAGCGGTACCGGCAGTGAAGTCACCAGTTTTTCCGTGATCTCCGACCCTCAGGCCCAGACCAAATACCCCCTGCGTTCCCAACACATGGTGCCGGATGTGGCTTTTCTTGATCCCCGCTTTACGGTGTCGGTTCCGCCTCACATTACGGCGGATACAGGAATGGATGTTCTGACCCATGCCCTGGAGGCCTATGTTTCAACCAATGCAGGTGATTTTACCGATGCCTGTGCAGAAAAGGCCGTGAGACTGGTGTGGAAATACTTAACGCGTACCGTTGAAGAAGGAAGTGACATGGAAGCCAGAACTCACATGCACAATGCATCCTGTCTGGCCGGAGTCGCGTTTAACGGAGCTTCTTTAGGGCTTTGCCACAGTATGGCTCATGCCCTGGGAGCACGGTTTCACATTCCTCACGGAAGAAGCAATGCCATCCTGCTTCCTCATGTCATCAGCTACAATGCCGGACTGGAAGACGCCGGCGAACAGAGAGCCTGCGGCAGGTATGTGGCAATCGCCAATATGCTTGGAATTGCAGCCGGAACGGATAAGGCCACGGTACACGGCCTGGTGCGTCACATTAAGAATCTGATGAACAAGATTAAGATACCTCAGCAGATTACTGATTTAAAAGTTGATAAAGATGAATTTGAACAGGCTGTACGGGAAATGGCGGAAAAAGCCCTGGCTGACAGCTGCACATTGACCAACCCAAGAGTGCCTGCGGTAGAAGAGATTGAAGCCATCTATGGGAAACTGTGTAAGGGGGGCTATTAATGAAATTCATCACGGAAGACGATTTGAGGATTTTATTCAAAAGACAACCCTTTACCTCTTATGATCTCCCTGTGGGAACCAGACTGACACCCGGAGCGCGCCAGTTCCTGGTGGATAAGAAGATTCCCATAAGTGACGATCCCATGTTGGTAAAACAAAAAAGTGTAAAGCCTGCTGAGAAAAAAGAAGAAGCACCGGAAAAAGAAATCTGCCGGGATCGTTTCTTATTAAAAAAGAAGACGCTTCAGGCACAGTTTTTGGAAGTGGGCCTTGAACTGTTAAGCCTGGACGTACTGTTGGCAGAAGAAGTATTTGGCCTGGAACGAAAACTCTCCAATCTGGGGAAAGAGGGCCGGGAAGAAGAATCCGGGTTTAAGCCCTGCACCGGATTTCATGAGAATAGCTTAAATGAGCACTCAGAGGATTGCTTTGAAATAACAGGCTTTCATGCACAGTCAGAAAAGGGGAAAGAAATCGTTCTTCTGCACCGCCTGCGCTGCAGCACAAGAGAGCTGGCGGCTGAAGCAGATCGCGAAAACCTAAATCCCGTCATCAACCGCTTATCGCAGATGATATGTCTGGAATATGGAGGAAAAACATGTCAAAGGAAGAAATAACATTTGATGGCTGCAATGAGCTGGTGAGCCAGTTTGAAGCAGTTGTTAAGCAGCCCGTAAAGGGTGGCTCCTCTGTTTACTATACCGGAGTCGATCTGGGAACGGCGTGTGTGGTACTGGCTGTTTTAGATGAGAATTACAAACCTGTGGCAGGCGCTTACCGGTATGCGGATGTGGTCCGGGATGGAATGGTGGTGGATTACATCGGTGCCATCCGGATTGTACGGGAGCTGAAGGACGAGCTGGAGGAAAAGCTGGGTACAGAACTATATTTTGCGGCTGCAGCCATACCTCCGGGTACGGATTCCCTGGACGGAGGAGCCATCAAAAACGTGGTACAGGGCGCTGGATTTGAGATCACAGCCCTTCTCGATGAACCTACGGCGGCAAACGCAGTTTTAAAAATAAAGAACGGTGCAGTCGTTGACATCGGAGGAGGCACCACCGGAATCTCCATTCTAAAGGATGGAAAGGTGGTGTATGTAGCGGATGAACCCACAGGAGGGACTCATTTCTCCCTGGTGATCTCCGGTGCTTATCAAATGTCCTTTCAGGAGGCGGAGGCTTATAAGAGAAAGGAAGAAAACCATAAAGAACTGCTTCCGGTTTTAAAACCGGTTGTGGAGAAGGTGGCTTCCATCATAAGCCATCATATTAAAGGGCACGATGTACAGGAAATCTATCTGGTAGGCGGGACCTGCTGCCTCACCGGGCTTGAAGCAATCATTGAAAAACAGACGGGAATCAGGACGCGGAAACCTGAGAACCCAATGTTTGTAACTCCTCTTGGAATCGCATTTTCCTGTACGCAGGAAGAGCAGGCATAAAGGATGTGGACAGTATGGAATACCGTATAATTAAATCACCGTCACAGGGAACCATGGATATTCTAAACCGTAGGAAGGGCTCCGGCACCTCCTCTCCCATAGGACCGGCGGATGCAGTAGGACTGATACAGGGAAGAATCATCGAAATGGTTTGTGCTGCTGATGTGGCAGAAAAAGCAGTAGGTGTTACGGTAGAAGATATCAGAGGAAGCTGCCCCCAGAACATGATCATGCTGGCGATTTTTGGAGATACGGCATCGGTTGAGGCAGCCATAGACGAGATCAAGCAAAGAGAGAAGAGAGGGGTGGAGGAATGGTAGCGGCCAGATTGATTGATAACATATGGGCCACCAGAAAAGCGGAGTCCTTAAACGGGTATAAATTTATGCTTGCCGAGATCATTGGAGGCACACGGGAAGGCGAACGGCTGATCGTAGCGGATATTATCAGCGCAGGAATCGGTGACCGTGTGATCGTTTCCACCGGATCCTCTGCCAGACGGATGCTGGGAAGTGACGAAATTCCTGTAGATGCCGTAGTGATTGGGATTATTGATGAAGATTGCCAATTTATTTAGAAGGGAAGTGATCATATGAAGCAGTTGATTTGTGCAAAAGATGTAGAAAAGTTAAACGCTGAGGGAAAAAAGATATTTTACATGGAAAGCGGAAGTATCATCACTCCCTCTGCAAAGGATGCAGCCGATGGGTTTGGCATCAAATTCTGTGATAAGGCAGAGGAGCAGACACAGGCCCCGGCAGTTTTTGCAGGTCTGGATATGGACAGCGAGAAAATTTATATGGTACTGAAGACTTTGATGGAAAAGGGGCTGTTAAATGATATTTTAAAACCCTATGAGTCAGAAAGCCATGGAAACGGTCTTAAGGTGGTCCGTGGAAGTTCTGTAAAAATGGATGTATTTGATACGGGTGATCCATCGGTCAAGGCTTACTACCAGGAGCTGGTAAGCAAGGACGAGTCCCATATCAGCGCAGGTTTTCTTGTGATCGACCATTCCAGCTTTGAATGGGAATTGACCTATGAAGAGATTGATTATGTAATCGAAGGAACCCTGACTATTACCATTGACGGAAAGACCTACACGGCAAAAGCAGGAGATGTGCTCTTTGTGCCGTCAGGCTCCAAGGTAATCTGGGGTTCCCCTGATAAAGCAAGAGTATTTTACGCAACGTATCCGGCAAACTGGGCTGACTTGGTTTAAGGAGGTAAACAATGCAGGCACTTGGCTTTATAGAAACAAAAGGCGTGCTGGTGGCCATTGAGGCGGCAGATGCCATGTTAAAGGCGGCAGACGTGTCTCTTCTGGAAAAGACCAAAGTCGGCGGAGGTCTTGTGGCTGTTACGGTGACCGGCGATGTGGCGGCAGTAAAGGCAGCGGTGGACGCCGGAGCTGCAGCGGTAGAACGCATAAACAGCGGGGCTTTAGTAACACGCCATGTGATTGCCAGGCCTCATGATGAGCTGACGGCTGTCATTGGAGGAGGTACTCCGGATGAACCGGAAAAGGAATCAGTTCCGGAAATCCAAGAAGAGCCGCCTGCCATGGTGCCGGAAGAGATCCTGACAGAGGAGCCGGTTTTGGAATCTTCCAATGAACCGGAAACGGTGGATACCATAAAGAGAGAAACAATAGACCTGTGGATGAAGCAGGATGGTCTGGAAGAAACCATGAAGATACTTGAAGATATGAAGGTAACAGAGCTTAGAACCCTTGCCCGTGAATATCCGGAATTTACTATAGCCGGACGGGAAATTTCAAAGGCAAATAAAACCCTGCTGCTGGAAGAATTCGGGAAGTATTATGGACAGAATGATTAGTTGAAAGGAGAACGGTCAAATGGAAAATTTTGATTATGATTTACGTTCCATCCAGGAAGCAAGGGACTTAGCAAGATGCGGCGAAGCTGCCGCAAAAAAAATTGCCGGATTTACGGCAGAACAGATTGACACCATACTTAAGAGCATGGCAAAGGCAGGAGAGGAACACGCTCTTTGCCTGGCAGAAATGGCTGTTGAGGAGACCGGTTTTGGAAAGGTCATTGACAAGGCATATAAAAACCACGCTGCCTCCACTCTTTTATATGAAGAAATAAAGGATATGAAGACAAGAGGGATCCTTGCGGAGGATACGGTGAATAAAACCATTGATGTGGCAGAACCCGTAGGCCTTGTAATGGGAATTATTCCATCTACCAACCCAACCTCAACCGTATTTTTTAAATCCATGATCTCCATTAAATCCGGAAACGCAATTGTGTTTTCTCCCCATCCTTCTGCTGCAAAATGCACCTTAAAGGCTGCAGAGGTCATGCGGAACGCCGCAATTGCAGCAGGTGCACCGGAAGGGATCATCGGCTGTGTGACCATGCCATCCATGGGATCTACCAATGAGCTGATGAAGTGCCCGGAAGTTTCCGTTATCATCGCAACCGGCGGTCCGGGTATGGTAAAAGCTGCATACAGCGCAGGAAAGCCGGCCATTGGCGTAGGTGCAGGAAACTCCCCGGCTTACATAGAAAAGACGGCAGATGTGAAACAGGCGGTAAAAACCATCCTTGCCAGCAAGACCTTTGACTATGGTACCATCTGTGCTTCCGAGCAGTCCATCATCTGTGAGGAGAGCAATCACGCAGAAGTGGTAGCGGAGTTAAAAAGCCAGGGCGGTTACTTTATGACAAAGGAAGAAACCGACAAAGTTTGTGCCATGTTATTTAAGAACGGCCATAACATGAATGCCAAATTTGTGGGACGTTCTCCCCAGGTAATTGCACAGGCAGCAGGAATCCAGATCCCGGAAGGAACCAAAGTCCTCATCGGAAAACAGGAAGGCGTTGGAGAGGGATATCCGTTATCCTACGAGAAACTGACAACCGTACTTGGTTTTTATACCGTAAAGAACTGGGAAGAGGCCTGCGGCTTAAGCATCCGCCTGTTACAGAACGGAATCGGACATACCATGAGCATTCATACCCAGGACAGGGATATGGTTCTTAAGTTTGCTGCAAAGCCTGCTTCCAGGATCCTTGTCAATACTGGAGGAAGCCAGGGCGGAACCGGAATCAGCACAGGCCTTCCGATTTCCTTTACATTAGGCTGCGGAACCTGCGGCGGAAGCTCTGTTTCTGAAAACGTAAGCCCGAAACATCTTCTCAATGTGAAAAAGGTAGCTTTTGGCTTAAAGGATTGTTCTACCATTGCAGAAGATGATCCAACCTTCCAATGGAAGGAAAAATCCCAGGCTGCTTCTTTAAGCCCTGCCGACTTCGTAGCTTCCTTTGATAAAAAGGAAAGTGCGACCGCTCCTTCCTGCCAGGGAGGAAACGATGAAAATGAGAAACTGGCAGCGCTTGTAAAGGAGATCGTACTGGCCATGAAGGGCCAATAAAGGGAACCAGGAAAGGAGAACAGGAATGGATAAGTATGAAGCGGTAATCAAGCTCTTAATGGAAGCCGTGAAAACGGAATCCGGAACAGAAGAGTTTCGAATACCAGTTGGCGTTTCCAACCGCCATGTGCATTTGTCCCAGGAAGACTTGGATATCCTTTTCGGCCAGGGTTACCAACTGACCAAACTAAAGGAGTTATCCCAGCCGGGACAGTATGCATGCAAGGAAACGGTCACCATATGCGGTCCCAAAGGAGCCATTGAAAAGGTCCGCATATTAGGTCCGGTGAGAAAACAGACCCAGGTTGAGGTTCTGGCGGCAGACTGTTTTAAGCTTGGAACAAATTCTCAGCCTAAGATGTCCGGTGAATTAGCCGGAACACCGGGAATCACTCTGGTGGGACCCAAGGGCTCTGTTCAGGCCAGGGAAGGTTTAATCATCGCCCAGAGACACATTCACATGACTCCTCAGGATGCCTTGAAATTCGGTGTTCATGACGGAGAGACAGTAAGCATTCAGACAGAGGGGATCCGGGGCGGTGTCTTTCATCATACGGCAATCCGCGTAACCGATACATCCAGCCTGGAATGCCATCTTGATACGGAAGAAGCAAATGCCATGGGACTAGGCAGCTCTTCAAGCGTAACGATTGTAAAGTAAGTGAACCATTAAAAATTAATTATAAATCAGGAGGATTTTAAAATGAAATACGATGCATTAGGAATGATTGAAACAAAAGGTTTAATTGGATCCATCGAAGCAGCAGACGCTATGGTAAAGGCAGCAAATGTTACCCTGATCGGCAAGGAGTTTGTAGGCGGCGGTCTTGTTACCGTTATGGTAAGAGGTGACGTAGGAGCAGTTAAGGCAGCGACTGATGCAGGTGCAGCAGCAGCTCAGCGTGTAGGAGAACTGGTATCAGTGCATGTAATTCCACGTCCACATGCAGAAGTTGAAATAATTCTTCCAGGTACAAAAGAAGCGTAATTAGATATTTGAAGAAATTCTGGTTTTTACGGGCGCTCTCGTAAAAACCAGAATTTTTTTTAGATTTTTTTGTTTAAATCATGTAAAACCCTGGAGTTTTTTGACGTGTCAAGAATTTTTAAAGATATTGATCTACCGTGGGTATACAATTTCTGATATTATATACACCTTCCTTTAAAACCCAGATAAATTTCCGTATATAATAGACAAAACAATTTTTTTTAGGTATAATACCAAGTATATGTGCAGGATGCAGAAAGCAGGTGGAATTATGCGCCATAATAAGAGCGTAATGAGAAGTTTCATGATGGTGACCCAATTGGGGTTAAGTGTCATGGCACCTGTATTTTTTTGTATTCTTGCCGGTTACTACATTGACCGGTATGCGGGAACAAAGCTGATGTTATTATTTCTGCTTCTTGGATTTATGGCAGGAGGATTAAATGCCTATAAGCTGGCCAAGACCACTCTTGCCATGAATGAAAGGGAAGAACAGAATGAGGATCAGAAGGCGCGCATGGAGCGGCAGGAAGAAGAAAGACCCAAGGTGCAAAAACCGAAGCAGCCAAGCCGGGTGAAAGGACATGACGATGAGAAGCTTTCGTAGACAGGAGGATTTGTAATGGGGAAGGAAACAAAGAATCTGATGCTTGAGGTTTCGGCCGGAATTGTATTTTTCACGGTGGCAGCTATGATTGGGGCATTTTTTATGTATCCCAAACGTGCTGTTTTTGCGGGATTGCTTTTGGGAATGGTAATAGCCATGGCCATGTTTTTATCCATGGTTTTGGTTCTTGAGCGCTCTATGAAGACGGAGGATCCGAAGATTGTTCAAAAGCAGAGTATAATCAGTGCAGTTATCCGCTATCTGTTGCTTATTGTTGTACTGGTAACAGTCATTATCCGGTTTTCGGACTGGTTTAATCCGGTCGCAGTAGTAATCGGAGTCCTCGGACTCAAGGCTGGAGCATTTTTACAGCCTGTAATCCATAGGATCGCCGCCCTTAAGACAAAGGGAGAGTAATCTTCTTGCGGTCAAGTGGGATCTCTCAAGAAAGGAGGATTAAGCGTATGGTCGTTGCGAGTGCCAATAATGTGGACTTTATGATCAAAGGCATTACTAAGTTTCAGGCCTTTGGACAGGAGCTATGGGTAACAACCACAGAGATAGGCCTTAGCATTGTGACAATCGTAATTTTGATTTTAGCAGTAATTGCTAACCGGAAAATGAAGCGGGCTACAGAAGTGCCTGGAACCTTCCAGAACATTGTGGAGTTTTCTGTGGAAGCGCTTGACAACCTGGTGAACAGTACTATGGGTCATAATGCAAAGAAGTTTGTTAATTATATTGGAACTATTTTTATTTTTATATTGTTCTGTAATATTGGCGGTTTATTTGGTCTGAGAACACCGACAGGAGACTTTGGCGTTACATTCATGCTTGGTATTTTCACATTCTGTATCGTGCAATATCAGGGAATCAAGAATCACGGAATCGGACATCTGACAAGCATGTTTAAGCCGTTTCCGGTTTTGTTCCCGATTAACTTAATCGGTGAAATTACAAATCCATTATCTCAGGCGCTCCGTTTATTCGGCAACATGATGTCAGGTGTTGTTATTATGGGATTGTGGTATGGGATGATGCCAATCTTTGTAAATATCGGTATCCCATCATTTTTACATGTATATTGTGACGTATTTTCCGGCGGTATCCAGACCTATGTGTTCTGTATGCTGACAATGGTATATGTCAATGATAAGATGGATTAAGCTTCAATAATATTAAATTCAGGAGGAATTTTTCTATGAACGGATTTTCAGGACAGGATTTTATCTTAGGCTGCTCAGCAATTGGTGCAGGTCTTGCGATGATCGCAGGTATCGGACCTGGTATTGGACAGGGTATTGCGGCTGGACATGCGGCTGCTGCAGTTGGACGCAATCCGGGCGCAAAGTCTGATATTACATCTACCATGCTTTTAGGACAGGCCGTTGCCGAGACAACAGGTCTTTATGGTTTCGCTGTTGCGGCTATCCTCATGTTCTTAAAGCCATTCAGCTAAAGAGTGGAATGGCAGGCGGCGAAAGCCCTGCCGGTAGAATGGGGAAAGAATAAAGAGCGAGAGGAGGCGAAACCTTGGATCGATTATTGGGATTTGACCCACAGTTGCTTTTTGATTCATTTGTGACAGGCATTAACATATTCATTCTGTTTTTTGCGTTATCCTATATGCTGTTCAATCCGGTACGGGAATCCCTGGAAAGAAGAAAACAGAAGATTGCGGGAGAATTAAAAAACGCTGCCGACGATAAGGAAGCTGCGCATGCAATGAAGGAAGAATATGAAGCCAGGCTTCATGAAGTGAAGAAAGAGGCAGAAGCAATCTTAGAGGATGCCAGAAAAAGAGCCAAGCAGCGTGAGGCGGAGATTATTGCAGAAGCCAGGGAAGAAGCGGAGCGCATTGTAATACGGGGCAGCCGTGAGGTGGAACTGGAGAGAAAGAAAGCGCTTGATGATATGAAGGATCAGATCATATCCATCGCTTCTGTTATGGCCGGTAAGGTCGTGGCTGCTTCCATTGACACTACGGTGCAGGATGCCCTGATTGACGAGACTTTGAAAGAGATGGGAGAGAGCACATGGCAAAGCTAGTATCAAAAGTATACGGCGATGCATTGTTTGAAGAAGCTCTGAAAAAGCAGGAAGTGGACACTTTGTTTGAGGAAGTGAAAGGCCTGCAGGTGATCTGGCGCGGGAATCAGTCTTTGGCGGAGCTTCTTGATAATCCGAAGATTGTAAAGGAAGAAAAAGTCGGTATTATTAAGAATGTTTTCGACGGACGAGTATCAGATGATCTGATGGGTTTTCTGACAGTCATTGTCGACAAAGGCAGACAGAAGGAGATTCCGGCAATCTGTGAATACTTCGTGAATGCTGTCAAGGAATATAAGAAGATCGGCGTGGCCCATGTGACCAGCGCTGTTGAGTTAAACCAGGGGCAGAAGGCCCGGTTGGTGGAAAAACTGCTGAATACGACCAGGTATGTGGAATATGAGATGGATTATCAGGTAGACCCGTCAATCATTGGCGGCATGGTGATCCGGATCGGGGACCGGGTGGTGGATTCCAGCATTAAGACGCAGATCTATGAACTGCGCCGCGGCTTATTGAAGCTGCAGTTAACATGATTTCCTTTTTTTGAGCTTATTTTTCAGGCAGATCGGACATCATTAATAATCTTAGAAAGAAGGTGCAAACCTTAATGAATTTAAGACCAGAAGAGATCAGTTCCGTCATTAGGGAACAGATTCAAAGATATTCAACGAAACTGGATGTCTCTGATGTGGGTACAGTCATTCAGGTGGCAGACGGAATTGCCCGTATCCATGGCCTTGAGAATGCCATGCAGGGAGAGCTTCTTGAATTTCCGGGAGAAATCTACGGCATGGTGCTCAACCTGGAAGAGGATAACGTTGGTGCGGTTTTACTGGGTACCGGCGCTATCAGCGAGGGCGATACGGTAAAGACTACCGGACGAGTGGTGGAAGTACCTGTAGGCGATGCATTGACAGGCCGTGTTGTAAATGCGTTAGGTCAGCCCATTGATGGAAAAGGACCGGTTCAGACAGACAAATTCCGCAAAATTGAGCGCGTGGCTCACGGAGTTATTGAAAGAAAATCAGTAGACACCCCTCTTCAGACCGGTATTAAGGCCATTGATGCCATGATCCCCATTGGAAGAGGACAGCGTGAGCTGATCATCGGCGACCGCCAGACCGGTAAGACGGCGATTGCCCTTGATACCATTATTAACCAGAAGGGCCAGGGGGTTCATTGTATTTATGTTGCCATCGGCCAGAAGGCATCTACAGTAGCCACCATTGTTAAGACATTGGAAGAGTACGGCGCAATGGATTATACCACCGTTGTGGTATCCACTGCTTCCGATTTAGCTCCTCTTCAGTATATTGCTCCCTACTCTGGCTGTGCCATTGGAGAGGAGTGGATGGAGAACGGAGATGACGTGCTGGTAGTTTACGATGACTTAAGTAAACATGCAGCCGCTTACCGTACCCTGTCCCTGCTGCTTAAGAGAGCACCGGGCCGTGAAGCTTACCCTGGTGATGTTTTCTATCTCCATTCCAGACTTTTGGAGAGAGCTTCCAGACTTTCAGAAGAACTTGGAGGAGGCTCTTTGACGGCACTTCCAATTATTGAGACACAGGCAGGTGACGTATCGGCTTATATTCCGACCAATGTTATTTCCATTACAGACGGACAGATTTATCTGGAGACAGAGATGTTTAACTCCGGTTTCCGTCCTGCCATCAATGCAGGTCTTTCCGTATCCCGTGTAGGCGGCTCCGCCCAGATCAAGGCAATGAAGAAAATCGCAGCGCCTATTCGTGTGGAACTGGCCCAGTACCGGGAGCTTGCAAGCTTTGCACAGTTTGGTTCCGAGCTTGATAAGGAGACCGCAGAGCAGCTTGCCCAGGGCGAAAGGATCAGAGAGGTATTAAAGCAGGGCCAGTATCAGCCGATTCCGGTTGAATATCAGATCATCATTATCTTTGCGGCCACCAAAAAGCTTCTCTTGGATATTCCTACCAGGAAAATCCTTGATTTTGAAAAGGCTTTGTCCAGATTCATTGACAGCAAATATTCTGAGATTCCCGCAAGTATCCGGGAGACGAAGCAGATCACGCCTGAGACAGAGGAGTTGCTGGTAAAGGCAATTAACGAATGCAAAGCAGGTGTTTTTTAAAGGCAGGTGAACAATCATGGCATCCATTAGGGATATCAAACGAAGAAGAGACAGTATTTCCAGTACCGAACAGATTACGAAGGCCATGAAGCTCATATCTACCGTTAAGCTGCAGAAGTCCAAGGCAAAGGCGGAGGAATCCAAGCCCTATTACGAAATGATGTATGATACCATTGGTTCTATACTGCGCAAATCCGGCAGCATTGACCATAAGTATTTAAAAGCAGGCGATTCTAAGAGGAAGGCAGTCATTGTCATCACTTCCAACCGGGGACTGGCAGGGGGCTATAACAGCAACATTGCCAAGCTGGTGAATGGGGATGAAAGGCTTACGCCGGAATTGACGGATGTTTATGCCATCGGACGGAAAGGGAAGGAATCTCTGGCGAGAAAAGGATATACCATCGCAGAGGATTATTCCGAGGTGATCAATGAGCCGATCTACAGGGATGCGGCCGATATTACCATGGAGCTTCTGGACGTTTTTGGACAGAACCGGATAGGCGAAATTTATCTGGCTTATACATCTTTTAAGAATACCGTAACCCATATACCGACTCTTAAAAAGCTTCTCCCGGTTGAACTGAAAGAGGGAAGCGAAAAGACGGACCTGACTTTAATGAATTATGAACCTGATGAGGACGAGGTATTGGATTCCATTATTCCAAAGTATATGAGCAGCCTGATCTATGGCGCCCTGCTGGAAGCCGTAGCAAGTGAAAACGGCGCCAGAATGACGGCCATGGACTCTGCGACCAACAATGCGGAAGAGATGATAGAAGAACTTGGACTGGCATATAACAGGGCAAGACAGGGTTCCATTACCCAGGAGCTTACCGAGATCATAGCCGGTGCCAATGCGATTTCATAGGCATATTTTTCTTAACGAAAGCAAGCGTAAGCGCAGTTTGAGTTTAGAAAAATAGCCGTTCGGTGAGCCTTAAGGCGAGCCGAACTTCCATGGCAAACTTCTTAACGAAAGCAAGCGTAAGCGCAGTTTGAGTTTAGAAAAATAGCCGTTCGGCGAGCCCTAAGGCGAGCCGAACTTCCATGGCAAACTTCTTAACGAAAGCAAGCGTAAGCGCAGTTTGAGTTTAGAAAAATAGCCGTTCGGTGAGCCCTAAGGCGAGCCGAACTTCCATGGCAAACTTCTTAACGAAAGCAAGCGTAAGCGCGGCTTGAATTTAGAAAAATAGCCGTTCGGTGAGCCCTAAGGCGAGCCGAACTTCCATGGCAAACTTCTTAACGAAAGCAAGCGTAAGCGCAGTTTGAAGTTAGAAAAGAGAGAAATATAAAAAGAAGGAGAAACAAGATGGCAGGACAAAATATTGGTAAGATCACCCAGATCATCGGTGCCGTACTGGATATCAAGTTCAGCCAGGGCAAGCTGCCGGATATCAATGAAGCCATTGATATCACGACTAAGGATGGCGGCAGACTGGTTGTTGAAGTATCCCAGCATCTTGGCGATGATACAGTAAGATGTATCGCCATGGGAAGCACCGATGGACTGGTACGTGGTATGGGCGCTGCAGCTACCGGCGCTCCGATTACCGTACCGGTTGGAGAGGAGACTCTGGGACGTATCTTTAACGTTTTGGGTGATCCAATCGATAATAAACCGGCACCGGAAGTAAAGGAACGTTTTCCGATTCACAGACAGGCTCCCACCTTTGAGGAGCAGTTAACGGAAACAGAGGTTCTGGAAACCGGTATTAAGGTCGTTGACCTTCTCTGCCCCTATCAAAAAGGTGGTAAGATCGGCCTTTTCGGTGGTGCTGGAGTAGGTAAAACCGTATTAATTCAGGAGCTGATCCGTAACATCGCCACAGAGCACGGCGGATATTCCGTATTCACCGGCGTTGGCGAGCGCACCCGTGAAGGAAATGATCTTTATCACGAGATGCAGGAATCAGGCGTTATTAATAAAACAACCATGGTATTCGGGCAGATGAACGAGCCGCCGGGAGCCCGTATGAGAGTGGGCCTTACAGGCCTTACCATGGCTGAGTATTTCCGTGACCAGGGCGGTAAGGATGTGCTGTTGTTCATTGACAACATTTTCCGTTTCACCCAGGCAGGTTCCGAGGTTTCCGCTTTGCTTGGACGTATGCCCTCTGCAGTAGGCTACCAGCCGACCTTGCAGACTGAGATGGGCGCTCTTCAGGAGAGGATCACTTCCACGAAGAATGGCTCCATCACATCAGTTCAGGCAGTTTACGTTCCGGCCGATGACCTTACGGATCCGGCTCCGGCAAACACATTCGCCCATCTGGATGCAACCACGGTTCTTGACCGTTCCATCGTGGAGCTGGGTATTTATCCGGCGGTTGATCCCCTTGGCTCTACATCAAGAATTCTTGATCCCCGTATCGTAGGAGAGGAACATTACAGCGTTGCGCGAGGGGTTCAGGAAGTACTTCAAAAGTATAAAGAGCTTCAGGATATCATTGCCATGTTAGGTATGGATGAACTTTCTGAGGAAGATAAGATCACGGTGTCCCGCGCAAGAAAGATCCAGAGATTCCTGTCTCAGCCTTTCTTCGTTGCAGGACAGTTTACCGGTCTGGAAGGCCGTTATGTGCCGCTTTCTGATACCATTCAGGGCTTTAAAGAGATACTGGAAGGAAAGCATGATGACATTCCGGAGAGTTATTTCTTAAATGCAGGCAGCATTGAGGACGTTCTTGCCCGTGTGAAAAAATAGGGGGTGGGAATATGGCTGATTTATTCAAACTGCATATCATTACTCCGGAGCGGAAGTTTTACGAGGGAGAGGCTTCCATGGTGGAGCTTACTACCAGGGAAGGGGATATCGGTGTATACCGGAACCACATCCCCATGACTGCCATCGTTGCCCCTGGAATCTTAAAGATCCACCAGGAGGACGGAGTGAAGGAAGCAGCCCTGATGTCTGGTTTTATTGAGATTTTACCGGAAAAGATCGTCATTATGGCGGAAGTTGTGGAATGGCCCGGAGAAATCGACGCAAACCGTGCAGAAGAGGCTAAGGTCCGTGCAGAACGCCGCTTAAAGGAATTGAGCGGAGAGATCGATATCATAAGAGCAGAAACAGCTTTGAAAAAGGCTCTTATAAGGCTTTCACTTACAAAGTAAAGAAAGGGGATGTTGCAAAACTAGCGTAAGCTAAGTTTTGTAGCACCCCCTTTTTCTTTAGGTAGACACCGGCATTCCTGATTCCCTGGTTCTGTATTCCTGAGGAGTCATATGGTAATACTTCTTAAAGGTTTTGCTGAAATAAGAAAGAGAGGAAAAGCCGCTGTTAAAGGCGATTTCCGAACAGGTCAGCCCTGTTGAGATCAAAAGGCTGGCTCCGTGCTGAAGACGCAGCTCAATTAAAGCCTGAGCGGGTGTGGTGTTGTATTCCTTCTTAAAGCAGCGTATGATGTTGGTGGGATGGCAGTTGGCCAGTTTGGCCAGCTCCTCAAGGCTTACAGGTTGTTCATAGTGGTTCTGCAGATAGTTCATACAAAGGGTAGCTGTAGGGTTGGCGCTGCTGCCGTCATTCTGATTCATGGTCAGGTTGGACAGAAGCTTTAGAAAGGTTTCCTGGCTGGGGAGGGAGTTGGCATCTACGATCATATTGGTGGTGCTCTGTATATATTTGTCCACATGCTGTGTCTCCAGTTGCTCCATCACGGAGAGAACTGTTCCAAAGGTTTTGGAAGGCAGGGTCTGATAAGTGGGTAAAACCATCTGGGTACACATTGGGCGGTAGATAGAAGTTTTCATTCTCTGGCTGTGGGGGAATGAAAAGGTATCGGAAAAGGAATAAGGGCAGCCTGTTCCAAAATGCAGCCAGTGAAAATATGTTTTTCTATTGCAATTCTTATATCCATAATGAGTTCTTTCAGGATGAAGAACCAGAATGTCATTTTTCTTCAAATGATAGGAGTTCTTTCCATCTCTCATAAACAATTCCCCATATTCAACAAAAAGCACATCAAAACAGCCAATGGCTGTTCTTTTTCTGTGGCAGTCACCTGGCCGATACAGGGCATCGCCTGCAATAATAAAATAAGGATAAGACGGTATATTTATAGTAATATATTCCATAATACTCCTCCATAGATTGCTAATATTCTTATAATATAAAGATACAAAGAATCCTTTTATATCAAGTATTATACAGCATTATCCAGTATGAAACCACCTCTTTATTCTGCGAATATATTACAAGTATTGGCGCTAATATTTTACAAATAAGCGCTAATTTTGTGTATTTATTACAAAAAAATTATCTGATATAATTTGAATATGGTAAAAACAACTATCAATTATTGTAAAAACAGAGGAGGGGTTTTAATGAGAAAAAGAATTTTAAGTTTGGCGTTGGCAGCAGTGACTGCACTTTCATTGATGGGGTGTGGAAGTTCTGGTGGCGGTTCGCAGACAACTGCAGGAGGACAGGGGACAACACAGGCAGAAGCAGCAGGAAAAGAGGATCAGACAACAAAGGCTGACGGGGGAGAGGCTGTGGAACTGGAGGTCTGGGTGAGAGACAGTTTCTATGACATGATGACTGTGGCAGCTAAAAAGTATATGGAGAAGAATCCAAGAATTAAAATTGAAGTGATGCAGCCTGAGAATGTATCAGATCAGTTTGCTCTTGCCATATCTTCAGGGCAGACACCTGATATTGTATCTATGGACTGTGTTCTTGTTCCCTATTTCTCATCCATAGGAGCTCTGGCAGATATTACGGACCGTTTTGATAAGTTGGAATATAAGGACACTTTTAGCGGAGGCCTTCTGGATCTGGCAAAATATGAAGGGAAACAGTACGCAGTGCCCTTTGGGCCTGATGTGTCAGTTCTTTTATACAACAAGGACCAGTTTAAGGAAGCAGGTCTTGATCCGGAGCAGGGACCCAAGACCTGGGATGAGCTGACAGAGTATGCGCAGAAACTGACGAAAGATGGTCATTATGGTTATGTATATGGAGCAGCAGACGCAGGAACCATGATGTTTACCTATGTTCCTTATATCTGGAGCAATGGCGGTGAAGTGCTGGCAAGTGACGGTTCAAGGTCAATGCTGGATCAGCCTGAAGCTGTAGGTGCACTTCAGTTTATCTGTGATCTGGCTAATAAATATAAGGTAACTCCTTCAGGAATTACCAGCTATGGCTGGACTGAGTCTCAGGACGCTTTTAAGACGGGCACAGCAGGCATGGTAGTGCTGGGAAGCGCAGCCGTGTGGAATATGCTGACTGCAGATGAAGTGAACTTTGATGTAGGTGTCTGCCTGATTCCTTCTCCGGACGGCAAGAATTTTGCTTCCTTCTCAGGAGGAGACAGCATTGCCATGGTAGAAGGCAGCAGCCACCCTGATGAAGCCTGGGATTTTATTCAGTACTGTCTGTCTGAGGAAATTCAGGTGGAAGAACTGGCTCAGTACGGCATGCTTCCTGCACGCTCTGATCTGTTTGACAATCAATATTTTAATGATAAACCTGAATTTCAGGTTATGAAGGAAGCCTTAAGAGTGGGCCATGCACCATACAGCCTTAAATATAATGAGATGTATGCACCTTTCCTGGACGGTGTTCAGTCTGCCTTAAACGGCCAGATGACACCGGAGGAAGCTTCTAAAAAGGCTGTTGAGAAAATTAATCAGATACTTGCAGAATAACAGAAGGAAGGAGGGGCACAGAAGGATTTCCTTAAAAATCCTTCCTGCAGCCTCTCCTTTGCTACAAGGAGGTGAAAGCATTGGCAAAGTCAGGGAATATTACAAAAAAGAAGCTGAATAATACCATTTTTGTAGTGCCTGCAATTGTTTTAAATCTGGTATTTTTTGTATACCCTTTTATAAAAGCTGTCTATATGTCGTTTTTTAACTGGCAACTGCTGGGAGAGCGGAAATTTATTGGTTTCAGTAATTATCTTAATGCCTTTTTAGATGATAAATTTGTCCGTTCTCTTATTTTTACAATGAAATATGCTGTATTTGTTACACCCTGTCTGTTTATTCTGGCTTTTATTCTGGCGCTTTTGGTCAATCACACATTTCGGGGAGTGGGGATATTCAGAACCATTTATTTTGCTCCTGTAGTCATATCCCTTACCACATGCAGCATGGTCTGGATCTGGATATACAATGACCTCTATGGAATTCTCAACTATATTCTTGTATCTCTGGGAATCATTGAAGAGAATATTTCCTGGATGAGTTCTGCTTCCACTTCGCTTCCGGCTATTGTATATATGGTCACATGGAAGATGGCCGGTTTTACGATGCTGATTCTCTTATCCGCTTTCCAGTCTGTAGATGAACAGGTCTATGAGGCCTCTTCCATTGATGGAGCAGGGAAGATTCAGCAGTTTTTTGGAATCACACTTCCGCTTATACGGTCACAGGTGGGGCTGGCTATGGTGATATCGGTCATTGGTTCTGTTCTAGCCTTTGAACAGTTTAACATCATGACAAAGGGAGGGCCTTCCTCCAGCACAACCACCATTGTCCATTACATTTACAGCACATCTTTTAGCTATTACAAATTCGGTTACGGTTCCGCCATGTCCATGATTCTGCTTGTGATTCTGGCTGTGCTTAGCTGGTTTGAATTTAAGGTGCTGAAAGATCCTACGGAGTGAGGAGGAGGTTTATGAAAAAGCGTGGTACTATAAAGTTTATTCTGGGTCTTAATATATGCATGGTGCTTTTTTATCTGGCACCAATGTATTGGACCTTTATTACATCTATTAAGGATAAGGGGGAGATCTATTCAAATCCTCCCACACTGTTTCCAAAATCCTTTTCCTGGTTTAATTATGTCCGTATTTTTACAGAAAAAGAGGGGATGTACAGAACTTATTTTATGAATTCAGTGGTCATAGACGGGCTGACCATACTCCTTGTCTGTATTGTAAGCCTGTTGGCAGGTTATGCCTTCAGCAAGCTGGAGCTGCTTGGTAAAAATCTGTGGCTGACCCTGATTCTGGCTGCCATTATGGTGCCCAGCCAGGCTCTCATGGTGCCTCTTTACAACACTGTGTCACAACTGAAGCTGTTAAATACAAAAGCGGCTCTTATTCTGATCTATGCCACTTTTCAGTCACCCTTTTGCATCTACATGATGAAAAGCACATTTGATATGATACCAAAGGACTTAGCTGAAGCTGCTCTCATTGACGGAGCAGGAAATTTTGCTACATTCTTTAAGATATACATGCCCTTGGCAGCTTCGGGTGTGGTGACAATTGCAGTTTATGTGGCTTATTCTACATGGAACGATTATCTGACAGCTCTTGTTTTCGCAGGGAAGGCGACGAAGACCTTTAATGTGGGCCTGGTGAATATGGCCATGGGAGAGTATTCCACAGACTGGGGGATACTGACTGCAGGCGCTTATATAGGCCTTCTTCCGATTATGATTCTTTTCCTGTTTCTGCAGAAGTATTTTGTAAAAGGTATGATGAGCGGGGCTGTAAAATAGATTTAAGACCAATAAAAGTGACAGAGGGAGATACATGATGGACTGTATGAACAAAAGGTATGACAGATTAAAAATTACGGAGATTCAGCCTGAAGGCTGGTTTTTCCGCCAACTGGAAATCCAGATGAACGGTTTAAGCGGAAAGCTCTATGAGATCTGGGACAGCGTGGGAAGTTATTCAGGCTGGCTGGGAGGGACAGGAGAGAACTGGGAGAGAGGGCCTTATTATCTTGACGGACTGCTTCCTCTGGCCTATTACTTAAAAAATGAGGAAAAAATGGCTCTGTGCCAAAGATTTATTGACTGGACCTTAAACAGTCAGACTGAGGATGGGAATTTCGGCCCCTTTGCCAGCAGAGAGGACTACTGGTCCAGATTCGTTATGCTGAAGGTTCTGGTTCAGTATGAAGAAATATCAGGAGATACCAAAGTTTTTTCTTTTATGAAAAAATATTTTACATATCTGGACAAAGCTGTGGATATACGTCCTATGGAGGACTGGTCTTCTGCCAGAGTGGGGGAACTTTTATATTGTCTGAAATGGTACTGTGAAGCAACCGGGGAAACAGGCCTTACAGACTTCGCCCACAAGATGGAAAAGCAGGCTCTTGACTGGTCTGACCTTTTTGAGAACTTTCCATTTATAAGGCCTGCGTCCTATTATTATAACTGGCAACAGCTTCTACTGGAGGCCAGAGACAGAACAGACAAGATCATTAAATACCATGCCACACATATTGTCAATGTGACTATGGGCTTAAAATATCCGGCTCTGGAATATTATTTTGGAGGAAAAAGCAGCCTCTGTGACCTTGGCAAAAAGACCATGGAAACCCTGAAGAAATACCATGGTGTTGTCTCTGGCGCAGTCAATGGAGATGAACATTTAAGCGGAAATTCTCCCATTCAGGGATCAGAGCTATGTTCTGTAGTGGAATACATGTTCAGCCTTCAGGTTTTATTGGAGATATTCGGAGATATGGAGTATGCAGATATGCTGGAGAGGCTGGCTTATAATGCTCTGCCTTCCACTCTGACAGAGGACTGTATGGGCCACCAGTACCTTCAGCAGTCCAACCAGGTGCTTGTGAGCAAGGCAGAAAGAAACTGGTTTAACAATGATGATACCTCCAATATGTACGGCCTGGAGCCTCATTTTGGCTGCTGCACAGCCAATATGCACCAGGGCTGGCCAAAGCTTGCAGACAGTCTGTGGATGAAAGAAGGAAAGGATACTCTCATCTCCCTGGTGCTGGCGCCCTCTGTTGTAGCTGCCAGTCTGGATGGAGAAGAGGTTTCTGTAAGGCTGGATACGGAATATCCTTTTAAAGATACCCTCAGATATGAAGTCCTGAAAGCTCCGCAAAAGCCCATGAAGCTGAAAATCAGAGTGCCTGGCTGGTGCAGTGAACCCAGGGCAGAATTAATCAGAGGGGAAGCAGTTACGGTGGAGATCAATTCTTTCTTTATTGAGATCAGCGGTTTATTGTCTCCAATGAACAGGATAGACGTGGTGTTTCCTATGGATATTGTCTATAGCTCCTGGTATAAAGACAGTGTGGCAATAGAAAGAGGGCCTTTGGTTTATGGCCTCAATATGAAGGAACATTTCACCGTATATAAGGAATGTGCCGGGGTTAAGGATTATATGATTTCTTCTGAAAGCCCTTGGAATTATGCTCTGAAAAAGGGAGGCAGAGTCCAGGTATCAGAACATGAAGTAAGCGCTGTTCCCTTTTCAAAATCCAATCCTCCGGTCACGCTGACTGGAACGGGAATCAGGGTGGATAACTGGATTCTTGAAAATGACAGTGCAGGAGATATTCCGGTCAGCCCTGTGACAAACCACGGTAATGAAGAGATTTTGGAATTGATTCCTTTTGGCTGTACCAGATTGAGAGTTTCACAGTTTCCTTATTATGAGTGAGGGGTAGAAAGGTATGAGAGAAGTGGGCTTTGAGAAAGTCACCATTAATAATGGCTTTTGGGCAGAACAGCAGAAGATTAACAAAGATGTTACCGCAGGGGCAGTGTATGAAAGATTCAGCGAAAGCGGCCGTTTTAAGGCCGCTTCCTATGAATGGAAGGAAGGGGAACTGGGAAAACCCCACATATTCTGGGATTCAGATATAGCCAAATGGATAGAGGGAATTTCTTACATACTGGTTAAAAAAAGAGATGAGAGGCTGGAAGCTATTATAGATCATGTGGTGGAAGCCATAGAAAGAAACAGGCGTGAAGACGGATATTTTAACAGCTATTTTCTGGCAGCAGACCCTGATCATGTGCTTCAAAACCGCATGGATCATGAGCTCTATTGCCTGGGCCACTATATAGAAGCAGCTCTCGCTTATAAGAAAGCTACAGGAAAAGATAAACTGCTATTGCTGTCTGAGGAATATGTACAGCTCGCAGACCGCATATTTAAGCAGGAACACAGTGGAGGCTTTGATACTCCGGGACATGAAGAGATAGAACTGGCTCTGGGAAAGCTTTATAAAGCTACAGGAAAAGAAGAGTATAAGAAACTTCTTGTTTATTTCCTGAATACAAGAGGCCGAAGCAGCAGAGATGATTCGTTTATGCCTCTTTATTATACCCAGTCCCACCTTCCGGTGACAGAACAAAGGGAGGTCACAGGCCATGCTGTGAGAGCTCTTTATCTGTACTGCGGTATGATGGAGCTTTTTGAGATCAATGAGGATAAAGCTATGCTTGATTCCTGTAAAGAGCTGTTTTGTGATATTACAGACCATAAACTTTACCTGACAGGAGGCATAGGTTCCACCCATGCAGGAGAGGCATTTACCTATTCCTATGATCTGCCTGATACCACAGCTTACGCTGAAACCTGTGCTTCCATCGCTCTTGCCATGTTCTGCCGTCACTTGTGGAAGGCAGAAACGGACACCAGATATGATGACATTGCGGAGCTTGCCATATATAACACGGTGCTTGCCGGAATTTCTTTAAGCGGAGATGAGTTCTTTTATGAAAATCCATTGAAGGTTGATTACAGGCGAAGCCTTTATTATTCAGATAAACTGGACAATTTAAAAGAACGCCTTCCCATATACAGGAGAGTAAAGCTTTTTGACTGTTCCTGCTGTCCTCCTAATCTGCTTCGTTTTATCTCTTTCATAGGAGATTATATGTACACCATAAAAGAGAACACGGTGTACACCCATCTTTACATGGGAGCCGAAGTTCAGATGGAGGTTAACGGAAATACCTTTATTTTAAGACAGGAAACGGAGTATCCGTTTAAAGATCAAATCACCATCAAAATATCAGGTCAGGGAAGCTTTTGCCTGGCTCTCAGAATTCCGGGATGGTGCCGCAGTCCACAGCTTAAAATTAACGGAGCTGCTGTCAAATTCGTCATTGATTCCAATGGATATATAATGGCAGAAGGCTGTACAGATAAAACTGTCATTGAAATTCGGCTTCCCATGGTTCCCCGTCTTGTGGAAGCCTCTCCACAGGTGACTTCCTGCTGTGGCCGCACAGCCGTCATGAGGGGGCCTGTAGTCTACTGTGCAGAAGGCATAGACCAGAAAAATGAAAACTTATTTGATCTGTCCCTGCCGGAAAATCCTTTATGGGAGGAAGCAGAAATCAATATTTCAGGCCGCACTTTTATTGTCCTTCATACACAAGCATATGCCAGAGAAGCTGATGGACAGAGGGCACCCCTTTATGCTCCGGCTGCAAACCGCTACCGCACGGTTCCTATGACACTTATTCCATATTTCACATGGGCTAACCGTGAGGCCTGTGATATGTCTGTATGGCTGCTGAAACATTTTTGATATTGTAAAAAGAATCCGGCTGTCTGATTGTGCCTCATTGTATTATAATATTTCATATTATCACGGCTCCAAGCCCGGCATCCATGGTGGAATCAGGCCAATGAGCAGGCAAAAATATGGTGAAAAGAATTCTATGTGATAAGTCGAGGGTGGTGTAAAAGCGATTTCTGAAAGTTCGCTTTTGCAACACTCTTTTTCTATGATAAATGAATCTTTGTAAATGAGAAGAGGGACCTCGGATAATCCGGTATCTATGGATTAAACCTTTCTTTTGTGATATAATATTAGGCAGATTAAACAAACAGGGAGATAATGTTATGAAGAAGACATCATTAGTGATTATGGCGGCGGGCATTGGCAGCCGGTTTGGAGGAGGAATCAAACAACTGGAACCCGTAGGACCAAGCGGTGAGATTATCATGGACTATTCCATATATGATGCTCTGAAGGCCGGATTTGACAAAGTCGTGTTCATCATAAGAAAGGATTTAGAACAGGACTTTAAGGAAATCATTGGTAAAAGGATCGAAAAGATCGTTCCTGTGGAGTACGCTTATCAGGAGCTTGATGACCTTCCAACAGGCTATACAAAGCCGGACGGCAGGACCAAGCCATGGGGAACCGGACAGGCGCTTTTGTGTGCAAAAGACGTGATCCATGAACCTTTTGCAGTAATCAATGCGGATGACTATTATGGAAAAGAAGGCTTTTTAAAGATCCATGAATATCTGGTAAATGAGATGGATCCCGAAGCAAAGCCTTTTGATATCTGCATGGGAGGATTTATTCTGGGAAACACCTTAAGCGAGAACGGGGGAGTGACCCGTGGTGTTTGCCAGGTGGATGAAAATGGGATACTCATAGGGGTAACGGAAACATATGAGATCCAGCGGCAGGAAGACCGGGCGGAAGGCCGCAGCGAGGAAGGAACACCAGTGGTGATCCCTCTGAACCAGAATGTTTCCATGAATATGTGGGGACTTTCTCCTGCGTTTCTTGAAGAACTGGAGAGAGGATTTCCGGAGTTTTTGGACAGCATAAAGGAAGGGGATGTGAAAACAGAATATCTGCTTCCTAAAATCATTGATAAGCTTGTCCATTCCCAAAAAGCCCAGGTAAGGGTCCTTGAAACGAAGGACCGGTGGTTTGGCGTGACCTATAAAGAGGACAAGCCTGCTGTTGCGGCGGCGATCAGGAACCTGGTTTCAGAAGAAGTGTATCCGGAGCGTCTGTTCCATATTGAATCATAAAAATAAACGGTTTTCTGATTGGCAGCCCATCAGAAAACCGTGTTTCATTTCATGGGAATTCTGCACTTTTTATATCTTTTTTGCATATTATGGTGTTGTATAAGCAGAAAGCAGGGAGTGATAACCACCGTGCCGATTGACCCGGATAATACTTATGGAAACAGCTATCAGGAGTTAAAGCCATATATGCTTTATGGCGACAGGAGTGCTGCAGGGCGTCCCTTGGAAAGAAAAGATCTCATCGTACAGGATTTGGAATATCTTCAGGGAATGTACCCGGGACATATGAAACGTTTGCAGGAATATGTAGTTTCAGCGTGTGATCATCTGGATTATAAAAACAGTCCCATGTATGACGAATATCCGGACCGTATGATGATCAATCAGATTTGCGATTCCATATGCGACCAGATACACAGGGATGGTGTCATTGCGGATGAAATGACAGAGGAAACAGAAGATGGAGAACAGGCATACGTAGAGGGAACGGAAACTCCGGACTGGGAGGCAGACGAAACAGACGAAGCGGATATGCTGACACAGGATCGGGGGTCCACGTGGGGCCCGCCGGGACCGAGAGGGCCATGGGGGCCTCCGGGACGAAGAGGACCGTGGGGCCCGCCGGGAGGACCATGGGGACCGCCAGGACGAAGACGGCCGTGGGGCCCGCCTGGAGGCTCGTGTTGCCCGCCGGGACAGAAGGGACCTTGGGGACCATGGGGCCCCCGGTATAATGACGGCTGGTTAAATGGTGTCGTCAATGTACTCCTTCTTAATGAGATGCATCGCAGAAGATGCCGCGGCGGACTCTGCAAATAGGGAAAAAAGGAAAGCAGCTATTCAGCAATTCTTGGCAGGATAGCTGCTTTTATGTGGCTTTCAGCACCGGTTGTTCCAGGTGCTGCTTAACGAATGTTTAAGAAAGTTTTCATTGTAGTTTTGGATATTATTGTATACAATAAAGAAGATAAGGCTGAAAGAAATGGATCTTTCAACCTCCTGTTTATGAATCAGCCGGATATGCCTGCATATCCCTTTGATTCATTAGTATACAAAAATGCGGAAGCAGAGGAAGTTTTGGATGAATCGATTGATAAAAAAAATAGGGATCTTATCTGCGGTTTTTATTGCGGCAATCGCAGTTTATTTTGTGTGGAACCAGAAAAATACGGAAAAAAGCGATATTATGGTGTATACCTCCATGGATGAAGCATCCTTGCCCGTGGTATATTCGGATATGTACGGCAGAAAAGTGAACCTTCTTCATGGTTATACCCAGGATATGAAGCAGGCGGTTTCCAGGGAAGCCCTTACGGTCCTTCCTCCCGACCGGTCCATGAACATACAGATATCGGATTATAAAGGCAGCATTCAGGGCATAGAATATGAGGTTCGAAGCATGGATCTGGGACGTCTGGTGGAACGGACAACCATAGATAAATGGAACCAGGGAGAAGAAGGCGTCACGGCAACCCTTCCGATCCAGAACCTTCTGACAAAGGATAAGGAATACTTACTCATCCTGTCCCTGGATACCTCCGGGAACGGGAAGCTGTTTTACTATACCCGTATCATGTGGACGGACAGCACCAATGCAAAGGATATGATTGATTTTGCAGTGGATTTCACCACTAAAACCTTTGATTATGACCAGGCCCGTCAGCTTACCACTTATCTGGAAAGCAGTGAAGGAGAGGACAACAGCTCCCTTGGCCATGTGACCATCCGCTCCAGCTTTTCCCAGCTTACGTGGGGAGGGCTTGATATTAAGCCTGTAGGAGACATCAGGGTGACGTTAAAGGATTTAAACGGAATTATGTGCAGTGTCCAGTTGGACTATGAGGTGTCCAGGACCGGAGAAGGGGACATTCAGGAGTTGTATGAGGTGAAGGACAGCTTTACCATGAAATGGGACAGCAGGCGTATCTACCTTATGGATTTTGAACGGGATACCAATCAGATATTTTCCGGCCAAAAGGGGCTGTTTTCCGGAAAGCGGATTATGCTGGGCATTTCCAACCAGGATGAAATACGGACCGCAAAAAGCCCGTCAGGAGACTTCCTGGCCTATGTGGTGAACCGGGATCTATGGACCTTTGACCAGAGCAGGGAGCATGCGGTAAAAGTGTTCTCTTTCCGAAGCGGTGAAGACGATGGGCTTCGCAGCAGCTACAACCAGCATGATATCAAGATCCTGTCGGTAAGGGATAACGGAGATGTGGATTTTCTGGTTTATGGATATATGAACCGGGGCATTCATGAGGGAGGCCTGGGGATTGCCATGTATCAATACAGCAGTCAGGACAATGCCACCACGGAACGTTTTTTCACACCTGTGACCCTGTCCTTTGATATGCTGAAGGAAGACATGAGCCAGTTGGCCCATGTGGGATCCAACGGAATGCTTTATCTGATGGCGGACCGGGCAGTTTACGGCATTGATTTAAACAGCAATGAATACATGGTCCTGGCGGATTCCCTGGTGGAAGGCGGATATGCGGTCAGCAGCAGGTCGCGCCGTTTTGCATGGCAGGAAGGCAGTGATCTTTATGGAGCCGGAGTGGTTCACCTTATGGATCTGGATACTGGAGTAAAGAGGGAGATAACCGGCGGTGAGGATAACATTTACAGGCCCCTTGGATTTGTTGGGGATGATTTCATTTACGGAATCGCCCGGAAAGGCGATGTGTGGGTGCAGAACGGAAGAACAAAGGATGCTCCCATGTACCGGATCGAGATCATGGACCAAAGCGGAAAGATCGTTAAGGATTATGAGAATGAGAATGTTTACATTGCGGATGTGTCCGTGGATGCCAGCCGGATCCATTTAACTCAGGTGGTTAAATCAGGAGACCAGTCCTATGTGGCTTCCAGGCAGGATACCATTGTCTGCAACCAGGAGCTTACAGGCGGAGAGATGGAAGGCATTGGCTGGTATGCCTCAGAGGACCGGAGAAAGCTTTATTTTGTCCAGTTGGATAAAGACACGGCTAGCAGGGATGTAAAGATCACGGTTCCTAAAAAGGTGGCTTATGAAACCACGGAAGTGGTGGAATTAAGAAGCAATGGAAGAACCCAGGAAAACAGGTTTTATGCTTATGGGGGAGGCCGTTATCTTGGAAGCAGCCGCAGCTTTACCAATGCCCTTGCTCTTGCCTATGATAAAATGGGAGTTGTGACGGATAAGAACCAGGAGATCGTATGGAACCGGGTAAACCGTCCGCCGGTCCGCAACATGAAAGAGCCATTGAAAACAGGAGCCGCCTTTTTAAGGAATCTGGAAGGATTTAAGTCAAACAGCTTTTACGGGGATGGAGTCCTTATGATGGATGCCAGAGGATGTACCTTAAACCAGGTATTGTATTTCATCGGCCATGGCTGCCCGGTGGCCGCCTATAACCTTCAGGGCGGTTATGTACTCCTTTCCGGCTATGATTCCTATAATGTGACTGTCTATAATCCGGTATCAGGAGAGAGCCAGAAGATGGGCTTAAACGATGCCTCTGCATACTTTGCAGGCCAGGGAAATGACTTTGTCTGCGGAGTATTTACGGAATAAGAAAGTGCGTTCTCTTTACAAATTCGTAAGATATGTTATAATCATTAAAGGCTAATGGATAAAATTTAAGAATTTTGTAATAGATAACTTGATAATCAGAGGTGTGAAATGGAGCAGTATATTATGAAAGGCGGAAATCCCTTGGTGGGTGAAGTGACCATCGGTGGGGCAAAGAATGCCGCTTTGGGAATTTTAGCAGCAGCGATCATGACGGATGAGGATGTTCTGATTGATAATCTGCCTGATGTCAGAGATATAAATGTGTTGCTTGAGGCGATAGAGGAGATTGGTGCAAGAGTAGAGCGGATCGACAGGCATACGGTCCGCATCAATGGAAAGACCATCCGTGAGGTTTTGGTGGATGATGATTACATCCGTAAGATCAGGGCTTCCTATTACTTTATCGGAGCCATGCTTGGTAAATATAAAAGCGCTCAGGTCCCGCTTCCGGGAGGCTGCAATATCGGAAGCAGACCCATTGACCAGCACCTTAAGGGATTCCGCGCTCTTGGAGCCGATGTAAGGATTGAACGGGGGGCTGTGATCGCCCATGCCATTGACCTGGTGGCAAGCCATATCTATCTGGACGTAGTAAGCGTTGGGGCTACCATCAACGTTATGATGGCGGCGACCCTTGCTGAGGGACAGACGATCCTGGAGAATGTGGCAAAAGAGCCTCATGTGGTTGACGTGGCAAACTTTTTAAACAGCATGGGAGCTAATATCAAGGGAGCAGGTACGGATACCATCCGCATCCGGGGAGTGAGAAAGCTCCATGGAACCGAGTATTCCATCATCCCTGACCAGATCGAAGCCGGTACCTTTATGTGTGCGGCTGCCATTACCAAGGGAGACGTTATGGTGAAAAACGTCATTCCAAAGCACTTAGAGGCCATTACTGCCAAGCTTCTGGAGATGGGATGCGAGGTGGTGGAGTTTGATGACGCAGTCCGCGTGGTAGGTAAATCCAACCAGAGGCATACGGACATCAAGACCCTTCCCTATCCGGGATTTCCAACCGACATGCAGCCTCAGATGACGGTGACCCTGGCCCTTGCAAAAGGCACCAGCGTGGTTACAGAGAGCATTTTTGAGAACCGTTTCCGCTATGTGGATGAGTTATCCCGCATGGGAGCCAATGTGAAGGTGGAAGGAAATGTAGCTGTTATTGATGGCGTAGGCGGCTTTACCGGGGCGTTTGTCAACGCTCCTGATCTTCGTGCAGGTGCGGCACTGGTGATTGCCGGACTGGCTGCGGACGGTTATACGGTTGTGGAGGAGATCGGATATATCCAGAGGGGCTATGAATGCTTTGAAGAAAAGCTTCAGGGCCTTGGTGCCATGATCGAAAAAGTGGATTCTGAGAATGAAGTAAGAAAATTCAAATTAAAAGTGGGTTAGGCGGGGAAAATTCCCGCCTTTTCCTATTTGCGCGGGCAGCCAGTCAGGGGAACATGCCTGCATGTTCCCCTGACTGGCTGCTGCTGGGCTAAGGTTTTTCCGTACCTTTTTCCGAAAGGGAACGGATGGAGGTGGCATATTCTGACGGCGTCATCCCGGTCAGCTTTTTAAACTGTCTGGAAAAGTAATGGACGGAGTTGTAGCCTAAGCGGTCCGCAATTTCAGTAAAGTTCAACTGGTTGCTGCGGATGAGCTGCTTGGCTGCGTCGATCTTCATGCCGGAGAAAAAATCGATGACCCCGCAGCCGTAGGCCTTATGGAAAATTTTCTGAAGCTGTGACCGTCCGGTTAAATTATCCCGGCAGATGGTTTCAATGGTAAGGTGTTCTCCTATATGCTCCTCCATATAGCGGACGATGCGGTTATGGGCATCTCCGTGCATGGGGCTTTCCGTGATCCGCCCGGTGGAGATCTGCTCCGTATTTAAAAAATACCTGCGGTAAAGGTGGATGATCAGCTCCTCCAGATAATTCCCGATGAGCTGCTCTGCGCCAAAGGACAGGGGAGGCTGCCTTCGAACCAGTTCCTCCTGGTACGGGTCGTCAAGCCGTTCTGAAAATGCATTCCTGGCCTCAATGATGATTTGTGCCAGCAGAGCCATTTCCGTCTCCTGTACGGACAGGACCTCTCCTTCAAATGCCTTCATAAAGGGCGAATTGCACTCAAAGCTTACCACCACCAGATTGGGGGCAATGGTCCCGTTGGTCAGTATATTGTGGAACTCTCCAGGCTTGTGGAAGATAATGTTTCCCCTCTTTAACGGAATCCGCTTTTCACCGGCCATTACATCGATGACTCCTTTATCAACACAGACAAACTCCCAGAAGTCATGGCTTTCCCCTGGAAAGGAAAAATCGCTCATGTATTCAAAGTAATGGATGGCTATGACTTTTTTTACAACGGCTGAGGAACGCAGCAGGGTACTCTTATATGCCATGGAAACCTCCTTTCGGTAGCTGTGATTGTGGTTATGGACCGTATACCATGAGTGCAAGTGAGTCTGAGAGCTTGCTCTTAAGGCGAAGGACGAATGTTGATCATGTGCTCTTTTGCACATGATACCATAAAAGCAGTTCACCAAGCACCCCATAGCGGCATTTGGTGAACCCAACACCACAATGATTATACAGCAATCATTATAGCACATTCCATGGCAGAATAGCCAGAAGAGTACGATAATGCAAATTAAATAATAAATAGTGCAAATATCTTTTGGTTCCCATTCATTATACTGGGGGTAATAGAAATTAGGAGGTAACAGCGATGAACAAGAAACCGGTTCTGGTAATTATGGCAGCAGGCATGGGAAGCCGCTACGGGGGCTTAAAGCAGATCGACCCTGTGGATGCCTATGGAAACAAGATCATTGATTTCTCTATCTATGATGCGGTTTATGCTGGATTTGAAAAGGTTGTCTTTATTATTAAAAAGGGCATTGAGAAAGAATTTAAGGAAAACATCGGAGACCGCATGGCGGCTCATGTACAGGTGGAATACGTATATCAGGAGGTTGACATGCTTCCGGAAGGATATGAAGTGCCGGAAGGAAGAGGAAAGCCCTGGGGAACAGCCCATGCTGTTTTATGCTGCAGGGACGTGGTAGACGGACCCTTTGCAGTCATTAATGCAGATGATTATTACGGCAGAAGCGCCTTTGTGTCTATTTATAACCAGCTTAACAAGGTTTCTGATGGGGAGAGGTACCAGTACACCATGGTGGGCTACCAGCTTTACAACACCCTGACGGAAAACGGCCATGTGGCAAGAGGCGTGTGCAGCACCGATGAAGCAGGAAAGCTTGTTGACATCCACGAGCGGACCAGGATCGAAAAACACGGCGCCAAGGCGGAATTTACCGAGGACGACGGGAAAACCTGGACCGAGCTGGGAGAGGACACCATCGTTTCCATGAATATGTGGGGCTTTACAAACAGCGTATTAAAGGAGCTTGAGGAACGGTTTGCCGCATTTTTAGACAGGGAGCTTCCGAAAAATCCGGTGAAATGTGAATACTTCCTTCCCTTTGTGGTGGATGAGCTGTTAAAGGAAGGCAGGGCAGAGGTTTCTGTATTAAAGAGTGTGGACCGCTGGTACGGAGTCACTTACAAGGAAGATAAAGAGACAGTAGTGAGTGCCATCAAAGGACTGAAAGAAGCCGGCCTGTATCCGGAAAAGCTATGGGAGGAAAAGTGATGGGAGACGCACAGTGCGGAAAAATAAAAGAGGCCATTGGACTTCTGGCCTTTGAGGGGGAGCCGGTTTCCTGGAAGCGCTATGGAAGCGGCCATATAAATGATACCTTTCGCCTGATCTGCAAGATAGGAGAAGGGGAAAAACACTACATCATCCAGAGGATCAACCATGAGGTCTTTAAGGACCCGGTTTCCCTTATGAGGAACATTGCAGGTGTTACTTCCTTCCTGAGGGAGCGGATCCAGGCCCAGGGAGGAGATCCGGCCAGGGAGACGCTTAATATCATAAAGGCCAGGGACGGGAAAGATTACTGCCAGGACAGCGACGGGAATTACTGGAGAGGCTACCTCTTTATTGAAAGGGCCACCACCTATGATAAGGTGAGAAATCCGGAGGATTTTTATCAGAGCGGCAAGGCCTTTGGGCGGTTTAAACGCCAACTGGCGGAATATCCGGCCGATGAGCTGGCAGAAACCATACTTAATTTCCACAACACCCCGGTGCGTCTGGAAGCCTTTAAAGCGGCTGTGAAGGCCGATGCCTGCGGACGCGCACATCTGGTAGAGGAGGAAATAAAGTTCGTCCTTGACCGGGAAGAGGAGGCGTCCGTTGCCATGGACATGTTAAAGGATGGCAGGCTCCCTCTCTGTGTTACCCACAACGATACCAAGCTTAATAACATCATGATCGATGATGCAACCGGAGAAGCACTGTGCATCATTGACCTTGATACCATTATGCCTGGCCTGTCTATCTTTGATTTTGGGGATTCTATCCGCTTCGGAGCCAATACGGCAGAGGAGGATGAGCCTGATGTGAGTAAGGTAACCTTATCCCTGCCCCTGTTTGAGACCTATACCAAAGGGTATTTGGAGGGGTGCAAGGGAAGTCTGACACCGGATGAAAAGAAGATGCTTCCTATGGGGGCAAAGCTCATGACCTTTGAGTGCGGCGTGCGCTTTTTAACGGATTTCCTTCAGGGAGACACCTATTTCCATACAAGCAGGGAAAATCACAATCTGGATAGGACCAGGACCCAGTTTGCACTTGTGGCCGACATGGAGAAGAAGTGGGAAGAAATGGAACAAATTGTCAGCAGGAGTGAAAAATAAATGTTTTACTCTTGTATTTGGGGGTCAAATGGAAGTGCAAGCGCTTCCGCTTGATCCATTCGTATTCAAAGTATAAATAGGAAAGAGGAGAGAGCATGAGAATACTGGTAACCGGAGGCGCCGGATATATCGGCAGCCATACATGTATCGAGCTTTTGGAACAGGGACATGAAGTTGTGGTAGTGGATAACCTTTGTAATTCCTCTAAGGTGTCCTTGGAGCGGGTAGAAGCCATTACCGGAAAAACGGTGACTTTTTATGAGGCAGACCTTTTAGACCGTAATGCATTAGAGGAGATATTTGATAATGAGGTGATTGATGCTGTCATCCATTTTGCCGGATTAAAAGCCGTGGGAGAATCGGTTGCAAAGCCTTTGGAATATTATCACAATAACATCACCGGAACTCTGATCTTGTGCGATGTAATGAGAGGGCATAATGTAAAGAACATCATATTCAGCTCCTCGGCCACCGTGTATGGCGATCCGGCCTTTGTACCCATTACCGAGGATTGCCCAAAGGGAGAGATCACCAACCCCTATGGACAGACAAAGAGCATGCTGGAACAGATTCTTACGGACCTTCATACCGCAGATCCGGAGTGGAGCGTGATCCTTCTGCGCTACTTTAATCCGGTAGGCGCTCATAAGAGCGGTCTGATCGGGGAGGATCCTGCGGGAATTCCCAATAACCTGACTCCCTACATCACCCAGGTAGCTGTGGGCAAGTTAAAAGAAGTGGGCGTATTTGGAGACGATTATGACACGCCTGACGGTACCGGGGTACGTGATTACATTCATGTGGTGGATTTAGCCGTTGGACATGTAAAAGCCCTTGAAAAAATTGCCTCCTCAGAGCCTGAAGTCCGCATTTATAATCTGGGAACCGGCCAGGGCTTTAGCGTCCTTCAGATGATCCAGGCGTTTTCAAAGGCATGCGGGAAACCTATTCCATATTCCATTAAACCACGCCGCCTAGGGGACATTGCAGAATGTTATGCGGAGGCAGCCCTGGCAAAGGAGGAACTTGGCTGGGAAGCGACCAGGGGAATTGATGAAATGTGTGAGGATTCCTGGAGATGGCAGTCCGGAAATCCAAACGGGTACAGGTAAAGGTTTAAGACCTGTGCTTTAAAGCCTGCCCCGGCTGATCTCATGGATGGTCAGCCGGGGCAGATGCTTTTTACAGAATAAATAAGGCTGTTTTTTTCAGGTACGTCATTTTGTAGAAATCATTTTTCGTCTTACTAAAAACATTCTATAGAGCTTTTTCACTATTTCTTTTCCACTCATCAACGCCTTTGAAGGGATATGGAGGGCAGGCAGATTATCCTTTGTTAAAAAATAGTTGAAAATTGGCAGCCTGCTGTGGATAACCCCAGGAATTATAATATATTTTGTTTATAAAATTGAATTTTTTGAGGTTAAAGATGAAAATTAAAAAGATGTTTAAACAAATCAGGAATAATTATGTCATTGAGCAGGTGAAAAGAGCTGATATTCCGGAATTCAAACCAGATAAAATCATACGGTATCATATGGTTTTTTCGGGAAGAGTGCAGCGCGTTGGTTTTCGCCTGGAAATTGAACTGCTGGCATTAAGATTGGGATTAACCGGCTGGATAAAGAACCTTGAGAACGGAAATGTAGAGATGGAAATTCAGGGGATGAAAAATAAGATAGATTTCCTTTTGGAATTTATGAATTCATTGAAACGGATTAAAATAAACCAAATGAAAAAAGACGTAAGAACTGTTTTAAACCAGGAAGAGGAATTTAAGATTTTATAATAAGCCGGACAAGTAAATAGCCTTGGGAGTGTAATGATTCTGCTGCAGCGTCCCTGAAATAGGAAAAACAAAGACTTCACTGCATCCCAATGAAGTCTTTGTTTTATTACTCTGCAATCAGCCGGTGAACCGCTTCATATATTTTTGCAGCGATGTAAGGGTTATTCATTGTATAAAGATGAATGCCATTGACACCCTGCACAACCAGATCAACAATTTGATCAATTGCATAAGCAATGCCTGCGTCACGCATTGCCTCCGGATTATTTTCGTACCGGTTCATCATTGTGATAAATTTTGGAGGAAGTTCTACGTGGCAAAGGGATACCATGCGCTCGATCTGCTTTTTATTAACGACAGGCATAATGCCAGCTTCAATGGGAACATGGATTCCCCCAAGGGAACAACGCTCCTGAAATCTATAAAAATAGTCATTATGAAAGAAAAGCTGCGTAATTAACTGACTTGCGCCTGAATCCACCTTTTTCTTTAAATTCTGGATGTCTTCAATGAGATTCTTTGATTCTGTATGACCTTCCGGGTAGCAGGCTGCTGTTATGTCAAAATCCCCATGTTCCTTAATAAACGCAATCATATCGCTGGCATAGGTAAAGTCCCCTTTGGGCAGTTTGGGATCTAGAATATCTCCCCGAAGGGCAAGGATGTTTTCAATACCGTTTTCCTTGAAATTTTCCAACTGAGTAAGCACATCTTCTTTCCTTAAGCCAACACAAGGTAAATGGGCTAAACTTTCAATTTTGTATTGATTCTTAATTGTGGATGCTATTTCACAGGTAGCCTGACCGTTACCGCTGCCCCCTGCTCCATAGGTTACGCTGATAAAGTCGGGGCTTAGTTCATGCAATGCGTCAAGGGTATCGTAAATTGTCTGAATGGAGCCGGTTCTTTTCGGCGGAAAAATCTCAAAGGAAAGCGTTACCTGACTTTTTAAGATGTTAGATAATTTCATTTCTTAACCGCCTTGCTGCTTGAACCATATGTTCAAGACTGGATTTTGTCTCTGCATATTGCCGTGTTTTTAGTCCGCAATCCGGATTTACCCATAACTTTTCTTTTGGCAGTTTTTTGAGCATCTCATGGAGAGCTGATTCTATTTCCTCCACAGACGGGACTCTTGGCGAATGAATATCGTAAACGCCGGGGCCAACCTCTGTTTTGAAATGATTTTCTTTCAGGGAATCCAGGATCATCAAATCCGAACGGGACGCCTCAAAGGTAATCACGTCAGCGTCCATATTGTCAATGGCAGGAATAATATCCGTAAATTCACTGTAGCACATATGGGTATGGATTTGCGTTTCAGGTTTTACACCGCTGTGTACCAAGCGAAAGGCAGGAATTGCCCAAGCCAGATATTCGCTGTCCCAGTCGGATTTTCTTAAAGGGAGCTTTTCCCTAAGAGCTGCTTCATCAATCTGAATGATTCTGATGCCGTTTGATTCCAGGTCAAGCACTTCATCACCAATAGCCAGCGCGATTTGGTACGCGATTTCTTTCAGTGAAATATCCTCCCTGGGGAAGGACCAGTTCAGTATTGTAACCGGCCCTGTGAGCATGCCCTTCATGGGCTTTTTGGTAAGGCTTTGGGCGTAAACAGACCATTCAACAGTCATGGGCTTTTCCCTGGAAATATCGCCCCAAATGACCGGAGGTTTTACACAGCGGGTACCGTAGGACTGCACCCACCCTTTCTCTGTAAATAAATACCCATCCAGGCATTCACCAAAATATTCCACCATATCATTGCGTTCAAACTCACCGTGTACCAGGACATCCAGTCCGATTTCCTCCTGTACCTTGACGCATTCAAAGATTTTTTCCTTAACAAAATCCCGGTATTGTGTTTCTGTAATGTTGCCTTTTCGGAAGGCAGTACGGTTGGCCTTTACCTCGGCTGTTTGCGGAAAAGAGCCAATTGTTGTGGTGGGAAAACATGGAAGATCAAACTTCTTTTGTTGAATCGCTTCACGAGCTGAAAACTCCGGAAGCCGCGTAAATTTACTTTCCTCAATTTTCCATACTCTTTGCTGCACTTTCTCATTGGTGCAATTTCTGTCTTCCCTTAATAGATTGACGTTTCTCCTGAACTCCTCTGTTTCTAAAGGGTTTTGAGATAAGCAGATTTCTTTTAATTCTCTGAGTTCCCCAAGTTTTTCTGCGGCAAATGAAAAATAGCCCTTTTGCTGCTCTGGCAGTTTTGTTTCATTCTCCAAGGTATAGGGAACATGTAAAAGCGAGCAGGATGTTCCAAGGACAACATGGCTGCAGTGTTTTTGCAGTTCAGAAATAATATCAAAAGATTTCCTATAGTCATTTTTCCAGATGTTCTTGCCGTTTACGATACCAGCAAACAGCATTTTACCGGAGGGGAACCCGTTTGTCTTTACAAGCTCCAGGGATTTCCTGCCCTCAATAAAATCCATTCCGATCCCATCAAAATCCATTTCTATAATTTCCTGATAACAATCACGTATATCATCAAAATACGTTTGCAAAAGCACCTTTACTGTTCCTTTTACAGAAAGGATGGCGCTGTAAAGCTGTTTAAATAAGAGAATGTCTTCATCAGTAAGATCGTGTACAAGCCATGGTTCATCAAATTGCAGCCATTCAGCCCCCATTTCACTAAACTTTGTGAGGATCTGTAAGTAAGCCCATATGACGGCATCTGTAAAATCTTTTTCGCGTTTTTCGCCGGTAAACCTTGCCAGTTTCAAAAAGGTAAATGCTCCAATCAAAACAGGCTTAGTTTTAATTCCCAGTGTTCCCGCCTCTTCAAACTCGTCAAATGGCTTATTTCCTTCAAGCCGTATTTCTGTATTATCATCAATTTCCGGAACCATGTAATGATAGTTTGTATTAAACCATTTTTTCATGGCAAGGGCTTTTACATCACCATTTGGGCCTTGGTAACCTCTTGCCATGGCAAAATATGTATCAAGAGGCGGCAGTGCCAGATTGCGGTATCGGGCCGGAACCGCATTTAACAGAACTGCAGTGTCAAGAACCGTGTCATAAAAAGAAAAATCGTTACTTGGAATAAAGTCGGTCCTGTGATTCTTTTGTGTGTTCCAATGTGTATTTCGTAGATTTCTTGCCGTTGCCTGCAATTCATCTGCGGATAGTTCTTTTTTAAAGTATTTTTCAGATGCAAATTTTAACTCCCTTAAGGCTCCCACTCTTGGGTAGCCAATAACAGATGTTTTCATATGGGGAAAATCCTTTCCATTTATTTTACTATAAATAATAACATGGAAACGGGGGTATTACGTAATATCAAAAAAGTATCCATATCCATAGAAAAAAACTATGACTCTTTCATAAAATAAAGGGGTCATAGGTTTTCTATATAGAACATCGTTTAATTTTTGACAATCAGGTCATTTTTAAATAAGATGCAATGCAAAAGCCTAAAGACTTGTATCCCGCAGCACATTTTTTTCAGACAGCTTTTTAATAGAGGTTGCATACTCAGAAGGAGTCATTCCGGTCAGATGCTTGAATTGCCTGGAAAAATAGTGGACCGAGGTATAACCCAGGTAATTGGCGATCTGGGTAAAATTAAGCTGCCGGTTCCGAATAAGCTGCTTGGCCGCATCTATTTTCATGCCGTTAAAATATTCAATGACGCCTGTATTTCCCTTTTCGTAAAAAAGCTTTTTTAGCTGGGAAGTACTGATTAAATTATCCCGGCTGATCTGGTCAATGGTAAGCTGGGTGCAGATGTTCTTTTCAAAATAACGCAGGATGGTTTCATAGATATCTTCTGCGGAAGGGGTGTTCTTATGAAGGGGCGGAGCCTGGCGGGTAAGGAGAGAGTGGCGGTACATTTGTATCAGGAACTGCTCCAGATAGGTTTTTATCATCTGCTCTCCGGCAAAAGGCCCATGGTCCTTTCTCACCAGCACCTCCTGATAAGGATTATCAAGCCTTCCCTCAAAACAAAGGCGTGCTTCTGCAATGATATGGGCCAGTAGCTCCTGCTCCGCCTGTCCCACCTTCAGGATCTGCTCTTTGAAAAAAGCCATATGGGGTGACTGGCAGTCAAACCCGATGACAACAAGGTTAGGGGCGATGACCCCATTGGCCAGGACCCTGTGGAATTCATTTGGCTGATGGAAAATCACCTCTCCCTTGTGAAGGGTCAGCCGTTCGTGATCGGCCACCACGTCCACCTCTCCCTTATCCACACAAAGCAATTCCCAAAAGTTATGGGATTCCCCTGCAAAGGTGAAGTCACTCATGTATTCAAAATAATGGATGCTGATGATCCGGTGTATGATCAGCTCTTCTCTCAGTTCTGTATACTTATATTTCATACGTTCCCCCTGTTTCTATATGTCAAATGCCGCCTGTTCACAAAATGATGTTGTGCAAATAGCATAGAAGTTATCTGTATTTTAACTTCTAATTATGAAAAAAGCAAATAATAAAAAACTAAAATGTTAAAAATGATAACCTTTTGTACAAAGCATTTTGCCCAAAAGTGTAATAATATAGACTCACCAAGAACATCCAACAGATAAGTTGGATCACAGAGGGAGGTAAAATTATGAAAAAAAGATTTATGGGTATGATGCTGAGTGCGGCTATGGCTGCCGGCCTTCTGGCAGGATGCGCAGGAGGAAATTCCACAGCTACTACAGCAGCCACAACGGCTGCCGGGGCTTCGACTGAGGCACCCAAGGAAACAACTGCAGGTGGCGGAGATGGGCTCCTCTACTGGACCATGTGGGAGGCAACGGAGCCTCAGGGCCAGGCAATTCAGTTGGCTGTTGAAAAATTTACTGCAGATACAGGAGTCAAGGTGGATATTCAGTTCAAGGGACGTACAGGTATCAGGGAAGGCTTGCAGCCTGCTTTGGATGCAGGAACCAACATTGACTTGTTTGACGAGGATATTGACCGTGTGAATACTACATGGGGCCAGTATCTCATGGATCTGGAAGAACTGGCAAAGGCTGGGGACTATGAAGCCAATGCCAATGCAGGCTTAATGGCGGCCTGCAGGGAAGTGGGAAAGGGCACATTAAAATCCATTCCTTACCAGCCCAATGTATTTGCATTTTTCTATAACCAGTCCATTTTTGATGAAGCAGGAATCAAGGAAGTGCCAAAGACCTGGGAAGAGCTGGATGCAGCATGCCAGAAGATCAAGGATGCAGGTTATACCCCTATTACCTGTGATGACGCTTATATTACAGCCATGTTTGGCTATCACATGGCCAGACTTTTAGGCGAACCGGGAACGGAAGCCATTGTAAAAGAAGGCAAATGGGATGACCCCGCAGTCCTTAAGACGGCTCAGGCTTATGAGGACTTTGCAAAGAAGGGATATTTTTCTGAGACCATCGCTTCTAACGTATGGCCTGCAGGACAGAACCAGGAGCTCGCCATGGGAACAGCCGCCATGTATTTAAACGGTTCCTGGCTTCCAAACGAAGTAAAGGATATGGCAGGAGAAGACTTTAAGTGGGGCTGCTTCAGTTACCCTGCACTGGATGGCGGAAAGGATGGAACCAATGCTGCCAACTTCGGCGCTCAGGTTTTAGCTATCAATAAGAATTCCCAAAATGCAGAAAATGCATTTAAGCTGATCCAGTACATTACCCAGGGGGAATTTGACAAGAAGATGTCCGAAATGTCAATGGGCATCCCGGCAGATTCCAGAAATGCAGAATGGCCGGCACAGCTTGCCAGCGTGAAGCCTGTAATGGAAAGCCTTACCGTACGGTATCCATGGGCAGCCGGAGCGGAAGCCAATGCAGACTTAACACCAATTATCAAGGAGAACTTTATGAAGCTTTGCGGCGGTTCCACTACGGCAGCAGAATTCGTAGACGCTCTTAAGGCAGCAGGCAAATAATCCGGATCAGTAAGATTCTATAAGGTGACACCGCCTTGGCGGTGTCACCATGCGATTAAGGAAAGCCGGGGGAGGTATTTAACGTGAAGAAGAATAAGACCATGATTGCCGTATTTCTAACACCGGCGATCCTAATGTTTGTCCTTGTATTCCTTTATCCCATTGTCAGGACGATTTTAATGAGCTTCTTTAAAATCGAAGGAATCACGGATTCTATGGCCAAATGGCAGTTTACAGGACTTGCCAATTACAGCAAGCTTGCGGGAACCAGCCTATTCCGCATATCCATGTGGAATCTGTTCCGCATCTGGCTGATCGGCGGATTGATCGTCATGTCCCTGGCTCTTTTATTTGCGGTTATCATCACCAGCGGGATACGCTTTAAAAGCTTTTTCAGGGCTATGATATATCTTCCCAACGTAGTCAGTGCAGTGGCCCTTGCCACCATGTGGCTCCAGTATGTATACAGTCCTAAGTTCGGTCTCCTTAAAGATGTATTTTCATCCTTGGGTCTTACGTATTTGTCTAAGGTCCAATGGCTTGATAACGATCACAAATTCATGGCCCTTCTCATTGCTTACTGCTTTGGTATGGTAGGATACCACATGCTGATATTTGCAAGCGGAATCGAACGGATCGGAGAGGACTACTATGAGGCAGCCACTCTGGATGGGGCAAATAAGATAAACCAGTTCCGCTACATTACCGTTCCCCTGCTAAAAGGGGTGTTTAAGACCAATATCACCATGTGGAGCGTCACCTCAGTAGGCTTTTTTGTCTGGTCCCAGTTGTTCTCAACGGTTACGGCGGATACCCAGACCATTACCCCCATGGTTTACATGTACATGATGATCTTTGGAGCGGGCAACAGCATGACGGAACGGAATGCAGGCCTGGGAGCAGCAATCGGCGTTCTGTTAAGCATTTGTGTGGTAGCGGTATTCCTGATATGCAATAAACTCATAAAAGATGATGATCTGGAATTCTAAGGAGGGAAACTTATGGCTAAAAAGGGAAAATCTATGGAGCCATTTAACTGGAAAAGAGAGCTTAGGCTTTTTCCGGGATATCTGCTCCTGACTGTCTGGATTTTATTTACACTTGTACTGCTGGGCTGGGTTGTAGCCGCCAGCTTTTCTACCACAAAGGCCATTTTTTCAGGCCGTATCTTATCCCAGGGGATCCATTTTGAAAACTATGTAAAGGCATGGACCAATTCCAATGTGTCCACCATTTTCTTTAATTCCCTGATGTATTCCGTTGTTTCCTGTACGCTTCTGGTTCTGATCTGCGCACCTGCCGCCTACGTGCTGTCCCGTTTTAAATTTGCAGGGAATAAAACGATCCAGACCAGTCTTGTATCCGCCATGGGAGTGCCTGTGGTAATGATCGTTCTTCCCCTGTTCAGCCTGATCGCCGGAATGAACGTGTTAAACAACTATGTTGCAAACAAGGCGGTGCTGATCTTCCTTTACGTGGGGATCAATGTTCCTTATACAACGATTTTTCTCCTCACATTTTTTGCCAATATTTCCAGGGCTTACGAGGAAGCGGCAGCCATTGACGGCTGTCCTCCCATGAAGGCTTTCTGGCTGATCATGTTTCCCATGGCCCAGTCCGGAATCATAACGGTAACTATTTTCAACTTTATCAATATATGGAATGAGTATTTCATTTCCCTGATTTTTGCCAACTCCGACAGGGTGCGGCCGGTTGCGGTGGGACTGTATTCCATGATCAACTCCATGAAATATACGGGAGACTGGTCAGGGATGTTTGCTTCCGTTATCATTGTATTTCTTCCTACCTTTATCCTTTATATCTTTTTGTCGGAGAAGATCATTGCCGGTATTACCGGAGGCGGGGTCAAAGGGTAAGCCGGTATCATTTGAAATTCATTAGGGGGGATAAGGAATGACAGGGAAGGAAGTTACTTTAAAATAGAGGATGCCATACAAAGTATAGATTATAAAGGAAACATTAAGCCGCCAGAGGGGGATTGGAATGGAACCGCAATTAACATTTTCAGAAATCAGCATGGAAGTCAGCGATTTAGGGCCGGATTCCGTATTGCCGGATATTTTGGGAGAACTCAACATACAAAATAAAGTGAATTCTATACTCAATGAATATGAAGAAATCTATGAAGGCTATGGCCAGCTTCAAAGTGTTTATCCATACCGCCTGCAAAATACTTATAACCGTAAACTAAAACCGGAGGAGGTTTCTGTTGCCATCCTTGAAAATGACTATCTGAAGGCGACCTTTCTTCCAACCTATGGCGGAAGGCTCTGGAGTTTAATTGACAAGGAGACTGGAACAAACTTATTATATACCAATGATGTCATACGCCCAAGCAATCTTGCGCTGCGAAATGCCTGGTTCAGCGGAGGTGTGGAATGGAATATTGGAATGATCGGACATCATCCTTTCACCATGTCCCAGGTATTCACCGCCAAACTGAGCCTGGAGGATGGGATCACACCTGTTTTACGGTTCTATGAGTTTGAACGGATTCGAAAAGTAACATATCAGATTGATTTCTGGCTTGATCAAGAGAGCAGATACTTAAACTGCAGAATGCGCATCCATAACCAGAATGAACAGGTTGTTCCCATGTACTGGTGGAGCAATATGGCAGTTCCGGAGTATCCGGGCGGGAGAGTGATTGTCCCTGCAAAGGAGGCATATACAAATACCGGCGGCACAATAGAGAAGGTATCCATACCTTACGTCCGGGACACTGATGTGACAGACTATGGTAACATTGAGACTCAGGTAGATTATTTTTTTGATATTCCGGAGAAAGAATTAAAATTCATTGCAAATGTAAATCAAGAGGGTTATGGATTGCTCCAGATGTCCACAAACCGCCTTCGAGGGCGCAAGCTTTTCTGCTGGGGGAAGAGCGAGGGGTCTGACCGGTGGCAGGAATTCCTGACAAAAGAGGCAGGAAGATATGTGGAGATTCAGGCTGGTCTTGGCAAAACCCAATACGGCTGTATTCCTATGGCCCCCAATACTGCCTGGGAATGGATTGAGCAATATGGCCCGGTACAGATATCAAAGGATGCTCTGCAGGATTTCCCATCAGCACAGAAAGCGGTTTGCTCTTGTATAAGTGAGCTGGCTGAATTTAATACTCTGGAAGAGAAACTTTTGAAGACCCGTCAATTGGCAAAAACAGAAGGAACCGTTATCCATAGAGGAAGCGGATATGGTAAATTAGAAAACCGGCTGCGGGAAGAACGCCATCTTCCTCCTCTTGCCCCCCAACTGGATTTTAGCAGTCCTGATACCAGGCAAAAGGAATGGGAAGACTTCTTACAGAGGGGAAAATTTTCTTCCCCCGATCCGATGCAGGCGCCGGAAGATTATTTTCTGGACAATTATCTTTACCAGAGATTAAGTGATTACGTTAAGGAAAAAGATTCCCATAATTGGTATGCCTGGCTTCATCTTGGCTTTCATGCCTATTATTGCAGGGATTTTTCAAAAGCAAAGAAAAATTTCTTGAATTCAGATAACTGCTCCGAAAATCCATGGGCAAAACTGGGGTTAGCCGCGGTTTATAAGTTAGAGAAGGATAAGCAGAGTGCCGTATCTTATGCATTAGAAGGCATGAAACGATACCGTAATAGCCTGTCTTATACAAAAGATGTATTTAAACTGTTAAATGATTGTGGCGCATACGGTGAGATGAAAGAATTGTACTTAGGCCTTCCGGATAACATCGCAGGGGAAGGCAGAATAAGGCTTTACTACATTATTGCCTTAAAGGAGCTTGGAGAATTTGATCAGGCGTATGAGCTGTTGATGAAGGACGGCGGTTTGATCGTAGAAGATATACGGGAAGGTGAGGATGCAATAGGAACTTTGTGGCAGGAGATTTACCGGAAGCTCTACCCGGAGGGCCAGGAAAAAACACCCCATGTATTCTGTTTTAAATCCTTTTAGCTAATGAAATGGAAAATGCCTCAAAAAATGATGTCTGGTAATACCTGCTTTATGGCGGTATGCTATGATATCATTTTTTGAGGCATTCTTTTATTTATCTATAACCGGAATGGGTGTTTCGTCTCTTTCATCCAAATGATTTAAATAATACTTGGTGTCCTTAGCCACCACACCTGACAGAAGCAGCACAGCCACGAGATTGGGAATCGCCATCAGTGCGTTGAGAATGTCCGAAATTGTCCACACTAAATCCAGGGACAGCACAGGGCCTATAACGACGATTGCAATGAAGATGATCTTGTAGGGCAGCATACCCTTAGTGCCGAATAAGTACTCACAGCAGCGTTCCCCGTAATAAGACCAGCCAAGTATGGTGGAATAGGCAAAGGTGATGATGCCGATTACCAGAATCACCGGGCCGAGGACAGGGATCTGGCTGAAAGCGGCGGTGGTCATCTGACCGCCGTTTTGGATCATATCCATGTTGATGTCCGGGTTTTTCATGATGGTCGAAACCAGAACCAGACCGGTCATAAGGCAGACAATGACCGTATCCCAGAAAGTACCGGTTGAGGACACCAGTGCCTGACGTACGGGATTTCGAGTCTGTGCAGCCGAAGCCACCAGCGGCGCAGACCCCATACCCGACTCATTGGAAAACAGGCCCCGGGCAATACCGTACTGCATGGCAAGCATAATACCGCGGCCAGCCAGACCGCCTGCAACTGCGCCGGGCTGGAAGGCCAGGGTTACAATCGCCTTAAGTGCCGGAATGATGAAATCAGCGTTGATAACCAGAATGATCAGGCAGCCGGCCACATAGAAAAACGCCATAAAGGGTACAAGCTTTTCACACACAGTTGCAATGGACTTGATGCCGCCGATAATGACCACAGCGGTGATGCCGCCAAAGACAAGACCGATTACAATGCGGGGGATGGGCAGAGGTACATTGTTTTCAATGATCTCCGCAATGGCGTTGATTTGTGTACCGCTTCCAATGCCAAAGGAAGCAAACATGGCAAACAGGGCAAAGAGTGTTCCCAGCCACTTCAGACCCAGTGCCCGTTCCAGTACATACATGGCACCGCCCTGCATACGGCCGTCTCTGGTCTGCACACGGTATTTGACCGCAATCAGGGATTCTGCATATTTGGTAGCAATGCCGAATACACCGGTCAGCCAGCACCAGAGGACAGCCCCCGGACCGCCTAAGAATACCGCCGTACCTACACCTACAATATTGCCCGTACCGATGGTGGAGGCAAGTGCAGTAGTCAGGGCCTGAAACTGGCTGACCTCACCTGGTGAATCAGGGTCTTTTGTTACAGACAGCTTAATGGCTGTAAAGGTTTTGCGCTGTACAAAGCCCGTGCGCACGGTCATAAACAGGTGGGTGCCAAAAAGCAGTACGATCATGGGTATCCCCCATATCGCTGAGTCCAGCTTGTTAAAAAATTCAACAATTATTTGCATTAGTTTACTACTTCCCTTCCTTCATAATTTTTTGTACAAAAAAAGTGGGATATACTCCCACTTACAAAAAAACAGAGATCATGCGATATTCCAAAAAGAAAGGGAAAAAATCGCCTCTGTCCTTTTGCCTGAGAGTTTCGCGCCTAAGCGCTTGCCCCTTCGGCCCCTGCATGATTGCAGGCGTCTCCAGAGTGCCATCCACCCACGGTCTGCGCTGTGCGCATTCCGCAGATTTCATATGGCGAAAATAAAAAGAATAGCGTCATTATACAATAGGGTACCGGTTTTTGCAAGAACTTTATTCATTGCTGTAAAGGCCAGAATTTCCTTGACAGTTGTTTTTAAATACGATAAAATATAAATGCAGTGAATGCTGCATACAATTGAATAACAAATGAAAAGTACGTAATATCCCTTATTCAGAGTGATGGAGATACAAAGGATCTGTGAAGTCACGGCAACCCCGACCGGAAATGATGGCGCTTCGCCATAAAGAGCGGCTGGAAGGTGCCAACCTGAGCGAGAAATCGAGCAATAAGAGGATTTGATACATTGTTGAATCAAGTCCGCGTTGCTGCGGACTTTTCTTTTTGTTATTCCCCCATGTGATATCAAGGAGGAACGCCCTGGGGACGTACCTATACACCCGGTGAAACGGGGTAGGTTCTGCCCAAAGAGCGTAGCAAGAAGGAGGAAATGACAACATGGAAAAATTATTATTTACTTCCGAGTCCGTTACAGAAGGACATCCGGATAAAATGTGTGACCAGATTTCCGATGCGATTCTGGATGAGATGTTAAAGCAGGATCCCATGAGCCGTGTGGCCTGTGAAACCTGCTGTACCACAGGTCTTGTTATGGTTATGGGGGAAATAACCACCCATGCCTACGTAGACATTCAAAAAGTGGTACGGGAGACCGTAAGGGAAATCGGTTATGACCGTGCAAAATACGGGTTTGACTGCGATACCTGCGGCGTTGTGGTAGCCCTGGATGAGCAGTCGCCGGACATTGCCTTAGGCGTTGACCGTGCACTGGAAGCAAAGGAACACAAAATGTCTGACGAAGAGATCGATGCCATCGGAGCAGGGGATCAGGGAATGATGTTTGGCTTTGCCAGTAACGAAACGGAAGAGTACATGCCATACCCCATCGCTCTTGCCCACAAGCTGGCTCTTAAGCTTACAAAGGTCCGCAAGGATGGAACACTGACTTATCTCCGTCCCGACGGAAAGACCCAGGTAACAGTGGAATACGATGAAGACGGCAAACCTCTCCGTCTGGATGCCGTGGTTTTATCCACTCAGCATGACGAGAACGTGAGCCAGGAACAGATTCATGCAGACATTAAAAAATATGTATTTGACGAAGTTCTGCCGGCAGAGCTGGTGGATGATAATACCAGATTCTACATTAACCCCACCGGGCGCTTTGTTATCGGAGGCCCTCACGGAGACAGCGGCTTAACCGGCCGTAAAATCATCGTAGACACCTATGGCGGCTATGCCCGTCATGGCGGCGGCGCATTTTCAGGCAAGGACTGTACCAAGGTGGACCGTTCCGCTGCTTATGCTGCCCGCTACGTTGCAAAGAACATGGTGGCAGCAGGTCTGGCCGACAAGTGCGAGATTCAGCTTTCCTATGCCATCGGCGTGGCTCACCCCACTTCCATCATGGTGGATACCTTTGGAACCGGAAAACTGAGCAATGAAAAGCTTGTGGACATCATACGCCAGAATTTTGACCTTCGTCCGGCCGGAATCATCAAGATGCTGGATTTACGCCGCCCCATCTACAGACAGACTGCGGCTTACGGTCATTTTGGAAGAAATGATTTAGACGTGCCCTGGGAAAAGCTTGATAAAGTGTCCCTTTTAAAAGAATATTTATAATATCTAACATATGAGAAGGATGCCGCAAAATCAGTTGATCCATAGCTGATGAGGGGCATCCTTTTCTATATGTATATGGATAAAGTCAGATAAACTTCCAGCCCCTATGGTCTGTACTTTCTTAAAGCATCATTTCTCCCACTTCCCTCCATTAGATTGATTCTTATACGGCTGATTTCTATAAGGCTGATTCCTATAAGGCCAATTCCTATAAGACTGATTTTTATGAGACGGATCCTCATGGACAAGGCTTTGAAACAGGTTATACGTGAATTTCATGAAGGGATGGGGCAAAGGCCTTATGGTCTTTAATGTTTGGCACTAAAACTAGCGCCAAATCCCCGTTTCTTCGTGTTGAAATCTGAAGCTGTCATTGATTATAATAAGGCTATGAAAAGGAATTGATTGGCCAATCATACCTTCCACGGATCACAGAGTAAATACTATATAATGAAGTGAGGGTATGTAATATGAAAGAGAAGGTACAAGTATTTGGCCGCTTTTTAAGCGGTATGGTAATGCCGAACATCGGTGCATTTATTGCATGGGGACTGATTACGGCATTGTTTATTCCCACGGGCTGGTACCCCAATGAAACCCTGGGTGCCCTGGTCTCTCCTATGGCCAGTATGCTGCTGCCGCTTTTGATCGCCTATACAGGCGGTACGGCAGTTTACGGTCAGCGGGGCGGCGTGATCGGTGCGATTACAGCCATGGGCGTGATCGTAGGTTCCAGTGTTCCTATGTTTATCGGTGCGATGATCGTAGGACCTGTCAGCGCCTGGGTGATTAAGCAGTTTGACCGCAAGGTGGAGAGCAAGATCCCTGCCGGATTTGAGATGCTGGTAAATAACTTTTCCATGGGCATCATCGGTGCGATCCTGACAGTTATCGCACTGAAGGGAGTTGTGCCTTTCGTTGAGGTAATGAACCGGGTAATGGAGGCAGGCGTCGGATTCTTTGTGGACAATAAGCTGCTTCCTCTGGCAAGTATCTTTATTGAACCTGCCAAGATTTTGTTCTTAAACAATGCGATCAACCATGGAATCCTTTCACCTATGGGAATCCAGCAGGTAGAGGAAATCGGAAAATCCATTTTCTTTCTTCTGGAAGCAAACCCGGGACCTGGGCTGGGCGTTTTACTGGCTTACTGCCTTGCAGGTAAGGGATCTGCCAAGAGTTCGGCACCTGGCGCCATTATCATTCACTTTTTTGGCGGAATCCATGAGATTTACTTCCCATATATCCTGATGAATCCTCTTTTACTTCTGGCGGTTATATCAGGCGGAGCCAGCGGAATTTTTGTATTCCAGCTCCTTGGTGTGGGATTGACCTCACCGGCATCTCCTGGAAGCATCCTGGCCGTACTTGCAATGACACCAAGAGGCGGATACTTTGGCGTGCTGGCAGGTGTTGTGGTAGCTGCTGCGGTTTCCTTCCTTGTGGCTCTTCCTCTGCTGCGGTTTGCAGGAAAAAGCGGAGATCTGGATGAATCTAAAGATAAGGTTAAGCAGATGAAGCAGGAGTCCAAGGGAAATTATACAGTGGAAAAGAAAGCAGTTTCTGGGGGAAATGTTAAAAAAATCGTATTTGCCTGTGATGCAGGTATGGGTTCCAGCGCTATGGGCGCCACGGTATTGAAAAAGAAGCTGGCAGCAGCAGGATTCGGAGATATTGAGGTGGCTCACGCACCAGTGTCCTCAATTCCCCAGGATGCCCAGATTGTGGTGACTCATAAAGAATTGAGGGAACGTGCGGCTCACAGCAATTCAGAGGCACAACTGGTTTTGATCACCAATTTTCTGGCAGCTCCGGAATATGACCAGTTGGTAGAATCGTTAAAAAGCAATGAAATAAATTTATAGAAAAAGAACAGCCTTTCTGGTATCCGATTGCAAACCATGGTATAATGTACACGAAAGCAATGAGCAGTGCGAAATAAGACAGGGATAAAATTTCGTTGTGCTTGCACATAAGAAATTTTATCCCTGTCTTATTTCATAGGACGAATGCCCGTGAGGTGGTAAAACCTACGGTTTTACCACCTCCACTGCGGATCTAAAATACACCATTTATAACTTATGTATAACGGATTCAAAAGGGGAATTACATAGATGAAAGTAGCGGGGAGAGTACTGAAGTATTATAGCAGGGTGATTGCTGAGTGCATACCTTTGTTTGTGACAGCAGGGCTGCTGTCAGTCTTTTCAGCGGGAATATTCCAGAACCGGCACCTGTATGAAATGTCCAATATTTTATCTTTTCTGGTGATTCCTGTGTTTATGGGATATAAAGCAGGCACAGTGTGCGGCGGGGATGTCGGCGGTTTAGCCGGCACCCTTGCCGCTTCTGCTGTTGTTATGACAGAACCTGCTTCTGCCATGATCCTGTCTGCCATAGCTGGCAGCATCGCCGGTTTTCTCTGCCGGAAAGGGCTGGACCGGATCAAACACCGGATTCCTGCCGGGTTTGAGATGCTTTTCAGCAACCTATACATAGCAGGGCTGGGGCTGCTGGCAGGAGCAGCAGCTTACTTCCTGCTGATACCGGTGGCAGAATGGCTGCTGGGCTTTTTGGGAAATGGCCTGTCATTTATGATAGAAAAGGGAATCATTCCTTTTATCAGTTTTGTGGTAGAGCCGTTAAAAATTATTTTTTTTAATAACTGGATCAATCACGGGTTTTTTCTGCCTCTGGGGCTGGAACAACTGAAAACCCAAGGGAGTTCCATTTTGTTTCTCCTGGAGACCAATCCGGGGCCGGGATTTGGGATCCTTCTTGCTCATGCCCTGGTTTACCGGAACATGAGAAAACAAATGGTTTCCAGCCTTATTATTCAGTCCTTAGGCGGCATCCATGAGGTTTATTTTCCCTATGTGCTGTCAGACATCCGATTATTGGCTGCTGCCATAGCCGGCAGTATTGCAGGAAATTACTGTTTCATGATGACAGACAGCGGGCTTCTGGGGCCGGCGTCTCCCGGAAGCATTATCACCATACTGATTATGGCGGACAAAAAGCATTGGCTGGGCATTGCTATGGGAATCCTTGTTTCCGCTGTGGTGACCTGCCTCTTATCCTGCCTGATCATGTCGGGGAAAAAGGGGAAAGCAGCGATTGAAAAAGGAAATGAACAGAAAGATGAAAAGATGCCGATGAAGAGAATGGAACATGCCAGAATATATTTTGTCTGTGATGTGGGAATGGGCTCCAGTGCCATGGCCAGTGCCCTGTTTAAGAAAAAACTGAGGCTGGAAGGCCTGACAGGCGTGGAAGTATTCCATGTGTCGGCTGACCGGATTCCGGCGGATGCAGATGCCGTTGTCTGTCAGAAGGATTTTGCCCGTTTTCTGTCGGGAATTCATATCCCATGCTTTACTGTGGATAATCTGACGGATATGTCTGGCTATAAGGAACTCCTGAACTGGTTAATGGGAGGTGGAGGAGATGGCAGGTAATGATTTTACGCCCAGGATGCAGCAGATCGTTCTGGCTCTTCTGGAAGAGAATGGGCCTGTTCCTGTGAAGCAGCTTGCAGATCAGATCCATATCAGCAAAAGAACGGTACAAAGGGAGCTGGAATACATTCCCAGGACATTGAAGAAATACGGGCTGACCTTTTGCTCCAAGACAGGGACCGGTATCTGGCTGGAGGGAGACAGGGCTCAGATGGAAGCCTTAAAGGCTGAGCTGGAAGCTGATGATGCCCTTGATGTTTCTGACCGCATCGAACGCCAGAAGCGACTGATTCTGGAAATTCTCAAGGATAAGACACTGAAAAAGCTGTATTATTACAGTGACTTATTCGGAGTCAGCGAGGCCACCGTCAGCTCGGATCTGGAGGCGGTAAAGGAGTGGTTTTACAAGTGTCATCTGGAGATAAAGAGAAAGCCCGGGTACGGCGTGTTCATTGAGGGCAGTGAACGTGATTTCCGCCGGGCCCTGCGGGTGTTTATTGATGAAAATATCCATACGGAGATCATACAGGGGATGTATGAAGACCGGAACCAGTCCGTGTTAAATGTGATTCAGAATAAAAGTGAGAGGAACATTTACAGAATCCTGGATGACGATATTGTAAAACGGGTAACAGCCTGCATTTTAAGGATACGGGATAAGCGCATACTTAACCTGACCCAGGATTCCTACCTTGGGCTGGTGATCCATGTGGCGATTGCCGTAAACCGGATCCGCAGGCAGGAGATCATTGAAGAAAACCCTCTTATGGCGGATTTTCTGCAGAAAGACCAGGATTATGACCTGGCGGAAACTATCACCAAATCTCTGGAAGAAGAATTTCAGATTCAGATTCCTGAAATTGAGTGCGCCTATATCTGCCTTCACATCAAAGGCTCTAAGATCCAGCAGTTGAATATTGACGAGAAGTCAAGAAGTGAAATTGAGGAATCCAGAGAGCTGTGGGAGGTGGTCAATGAAATGATCGACTGCTATAACGACGGCATTGCCTATCTGCTGAAGCAGGATGAGGAATTTGTGATCCAGGGTCTGATCGCCCATTTAAAGCCTACTCTGGTCCGCCTTGCCAATGGGATGAAGATCCAGAACCCTTTGCTGGAGCAGATCAAGCAGGATTATCCGGCCATATTTGAACGGTGCAGGACCGTTGCCAGGGTGATCGAAAGGCGGTATGGGTATGAGGTGCCGGAGCCGGAGATCGGGTTTCTTGCCGTCCACTTCGGTGCGGCAGAGGTCCGGATGGAAAGCAGGAAGGAAAGCCGGAGAAAGGTAAATATAGGGATTGTCTGTGCCAGCGGGATCGGGATTTCCCGGCTCATGTCTTCTAAAATAGCCAGGGATTTTTCCGACAGGGTGGACCTGTCTGTTTATGGAATGACGGACTTATCTCCCTATGTGCTGAGCAAGACGGATTTCTTTGTATCCACAGTGCCCCTTAAAGAGGAGGCGGATATCCTGTTTGTAAGCCCCATGCTTTCCGCTGAAGAGATGGAACGGATTTCTGGAAAGGTGCGCCAGTGTGAATATATGCCTAAAAAGCAGGATAACCAGGAGTTTACCATTCAGTTGGATCAGGTGAATTTCATGGCTGTTCAGATCAAAAATGTCATAAGATTCATGGAATACCAGCGGGTTGACAATGGGATCACCTTTGAGGAACTGTTGATTGCCGTCAGCGAAAAATTGGCTTCCTACGCAGACCGGCAGAGCATGATCCAAGAGGATTTAATGAGGAGAGAACGGCTGTGCAGCCAGATATTCCCCGATTTCAGCTTTGCCCTGCTTCATGCCAGGACCGAAGGTGTGGTAAAGCCGGTGTTTTCGGTCTGCCAGACAAAAGACGGAGCGGTTTTTAGAGACCCTTATTTTAAGGGGGTATGTGTGGTCCTGGTCATGCTGGTGCCAAAAGATGACCATGGGGCAGAAAACAGCGAGATCCTTGGGGTGTTAAGCGAGCGGCTGATCGAGGAGGAAGAGTTTCTGGAAGCCGTGAGATATGGAGGAAAAGAAGAGATAAGAGCTCTTGTTTCCCAGTATTTGAATCAATATTTCAGACATTATCTGGATAAGATGTGATTTATATGGGTAATTGTTAACTGATTTTTCTCCACTGAATATCATGGATAAAAGGCAGATGTCCCAATAGAATAAGAAACCCCATTTTGCAGTTCAAAAATGGGGTTTCCCAGCAGCCTAAAAACGGAACATATCCAGATCTTCAGCTTGATACTTTTCCCTGATTTTCCTTAATTTTATCTTTAAATCAGCAAGCTCTTCATCCTTATAATTATAGAATGGCCGCCTGGAATATCCTCCTTCAAGCCCTCGCCATCTCATCAGGCTATGTACACAGGAGGGAAAATCGTATTGTAGGCAGGCAAAGATAAATTCATCTGCAATCCGCTGCAGTCGGATGCCGCCCGGTACATCGCTGTTTTGAACGCATCGGTATATTTTTTGGTATATTTCCGGGATGACATTATAGAAGGAGCCAATAAGCCCGTCCGCTCCAAAGCACAATCCGGAAAAAGCCATCTCATCGCATCCCGAATAGATCATAAAATCCTTTCCCAGCATTTCTTTTATAGAGCCCATCTCATCATGGCTCCTGGCGGTATATTTCAATCCTTTTACATGATCGATCTCAGCGATTTTAAGGATTAAGTCTTTGTCCATGATTCCAGCCAGTTGAATGTTGTAAACAATCATAGGAAGACTGGTGGATTTTGCAATGTCATTATAGTAATGATAAATATCTTCTTTTGAAAACTTCCAATAGAAAGGAGGAACAGATGAAATGGCATCTGCTCCTGCTGCTTCTGCATGTTCTGCCAGCCCTATGCTCTTTCTGGTTCCGATATCCCCTACGTGAACAATTACCGGTACCCTTCCCTTTACCTGGTCGATAACGATATCCACTACACGATTTCTTTCTTCCGGTGTCATGGTAAAACATTCTCCTGTACTTCCGGTTAAATAAAATCCATTTACCCCTGCTCCAATCATAAATTCTGTCATATTTCTTGTACAGGCCTCGTCTATATTCTCCTTTTCATCAAAAAATGACATGGCTGCAGGAATAACTCCTTTAATATCCGTAATTTTATATTTACTCATTTTAACCTCCAGATTTATAAGTTTTCGGCCAAATGACAGCATACCAGATGCTCATGGCCGTTATGATCGATTCTGTGTGCTCCGGGTATTTCCGTCCTGCAGCGAGGAACGCATTTAGGGCAGCGGGGATGAAAGGGGCAGCCACCGGGCGGATCCACCGGACTTGGGACATCTCCCTGCAGCGGAATCCTCTTACGGCGCCTGTTAATATCAGCAATGGGAATGGCGCTTAACAGGGCTTCCGTATATGGATGCAGGGTATTCTCAAAAATCTCCTGGGTCTCCGCCAGTTCCACAATATGTCCCAGATACATTACTGCAATTCGGTCACTGATATACTCGACTACAGACAGATCGTGAGTTATGAACATATAGGTCAGATTCTTCTTTTCCTTCAATTCCTTTAACAGTTGTAAAACCTGGGCCTGAATGGAAACATCCAGTGCAGAAACCGCTTCGTCACATACAATAAACTCGGGATCCACGGAAAGCGCCCTTGCTATGCCGATCCGCTGTCTTTGTCCTCCGGAAAACTCATTGGGATACCGTTCCATGTACTCCTGGGGAAGATTTACCTCCTCCAGAAGTTTTGCTATCTTCTTCCGCCTTTTCTTTTTGCTTTTCATTCCAAACCGGATCAACGGCTCCTGCATCGTACCGAATATGGTAAAAGAGGGATTAAGAGATGAATAGGGGTTCTGGAAAACGATCTGCATCTTTTTACGTGCATCGTCCAGTACCTTTTTCGGTACCTTTGTAATGTCCTTCTCACCTTCTGGAAAATGGTAGATCACTTCTCCTGAAAACGGCTTGATCAGTTGCAGAATACTTTTCCCCAACGTGGTTTTTCCACAGCCCGATTCCCCCACGACTCCAAGGATTTCTCCCCTGAAAATATCCAGATCCACGTGGTCCACCGCCTTTACATAACCGGCAGTCCTTTTACATATTCCCTTCCTGACCGGGTAGTAGGTCTTTAATCCTTTCACAGAGATTAATATTTCTTTCCTCTCCTTGTTTTCATTCATGTTGCTGGCCCTCCTCCTTTAAACGGTCATGACAGCACCGGCACATATGCCCGGGAGTGGTCCAATGCTCATCCGGAAGCCTTTCCTCGCAGACCGGTGCGGCATATGGACATCTTGGCGCAAACTGGCAGCCTGGCGGACGGTTATAAGGATCCGGAGTGGATCCTTTAATGGGCTCAAGCTTCTGCTTTTTTCCTCGTCCCAGAACAGGAATGGAATTCAGAAGTGCCTTTGTATAAGGATGGGAAGGCTTCGTCAGGACCGACGTAGCCTCTCCGCACTCTACGATATTTCCCATATACATCACCGCAACATCATCTGCCAGTTCGGCCACTACCCCCATATCATGGGTAATCAACAGGATAGCGGTATCATTGTTATTTTTTAAATCCAGCATCAATTCGAATATCTGAGCCTGAATCGTTACATCCAGGGCCGTAGTCGGTTCATCTGCGATCAGTACTTTGGGCCTGCAGCTCATTGCCATGGCAATCATCGCGCGCTGGCACATTCCTCCGGAAAACTGATGAGGGTATTCATAAAACCGTTTTTCAGGCATCGGGATTCCCATTTCCTTCAAAAGTCCGATGGTAGCCCTTGTTGCTTCCGCTTTGTTTTTCGCTCTCCCATGAGATAGAAGTGCTTCATTGATCTGGTATCCAACGGTAAACACCGGATTAAGCGCCGTCATGGGATCCTGGAATATCATGGAAATACCGCTGCCCCTAATCTTACGCATTTCACTTCCTTTTCTCTTTAGCTGATCGATCCGGATATCCTTACCATCGTTAAAAAAATGAATCGCACCTTTTTCAATCCTGGAAAGATCCGGAAGCAGTCCCATAATAGAATTTGCAGTAACCGATTTTCCGCAACCGCTCTCACCTACGATACATAGAATCCTTCGCTTTTTTAAATCAAAGTTGATTCCTCTGATTACCTGATTGCAGCGATCATTATTATAAAAGTTCACATGGAGGTTTTTAACACTTACTACCGTATCATGACTCATCTGACTTTCCTCCTTAACCAATTTGAGACGGATCTGCTGCATCTCTTAAGCCATCGCCAATAAAGTTGATGCTGATAACAAACAGGGTTACCACAACACCGGTAGGTAGCCAAACCCACCATGCATCCCTTAGTATCATAATATCCTGCGCCGCATTTAGTATATTTCCCCAGGTAGCCACCTCCAGCGGAACACCCAGCCCAAGGAAACTAAGTGATGTCTCCTGAAGAATGAACATAGCCGTTGACAATGTTATGTTAACAAAAATAGGGCCAACTGCGTTTGGAAGCATATGAAAGAAAGCAATCCTCATGGATCCTATGCCAAACGCCTTTAAGGCCTGGACATATTCCTCCTCCCGAAGAGAAAGCATCTGGGATCTGGCCATTCGGTACATGGATGGCCAGCCGGTTATGGAAAATATGAAAATCAGATTCCACAGGCTCTGCCCGGTTATGGTCACAAGGATCAGTACCATTATCATCTGGGGAAACGCCATTAAGATCTCTGAAAACTTCATGACAATCCCGTCTGCCAGCCCTCCTTTATAACCCGCAATTGTACCCAGAGAAACACCGAACAGCGTAGCAATCAACGCAGATCCTAATCCTACCGCAATGGAAATTCTGCCTCCATACAAGATCCTTGCAAAAATATCACGTCCGATTTTATCCGTACCAAGAATGTGTTTCGCTGACGGCGCCTGCAGGATGCTCCTTAAATCGATCTTGGCAGAGGAATGGGACGTGATAAGGGGAGCTGTAAAGCAGATAAAAAAGATAATAATAAAAATAATAAGACCCGCAATGGAAAGTTTATTGGCAAGCATTTTCCTTAACACCCTGCTTTTCAACCGTTTCTTTGCTTTCCCGGATTCCTCCTGAGCAAGGATACGATCCATTTTTTTCTCTAATGCACTCATAGATCCCATTCCTCCTAACTCAGTTTTATTCGGGGATCCAGCATAGCGGTGACTAAATCAACCAAAATGCTTGACACCAGAACGATCAGCACGGAAAAAAATCCAATCATCATGACAAGAGGAGTGTTCTGCGCACGCACGGCCTTGATGAACAGGCCGCCGATTCCAGGCCACTGGAATACCTCCTCCACAACAACAGCACCTCCGATTAGCATGGGCAGTCGGAATCCGATCAATACCACAACAGGGGTCACCGCCGCCCTGAGACCATGCAGGAGATTCACCCTCCACTCTGGGATTCCTTTTGATCTTGCGGTCTTCATATAATCCCTGCCCATGGATTCCAGCATGCTGCCCCGCGCATACCGCATAACACCGGCTGTCATGGAAAAGCCCAGGACCGCAGCCGGCATGATTAAGTACGGCAATCTCTGAATGAAGCTCTGTCCGGCATAAGCCATCCGCCCTCCTACCGGGAGAATGCTGTGATGCAGAGCCAGTGCATTGATACAGATGAGGCCGAATAAAAATTGTGGGATCGCCACACCGATCATTCCCACTATGTCCAGGATATGATCCAGTACACTTCCCTTTTTCAGGGCACTGATCACCCCCAGAAAAATACCGAATACGGAAGACATGATCAGGGATGCTACAGATAATTCAATTGTTGCCGAAATATGATTTCTCATAATTTCCGCAACAGGTACTCCAGACTGAAGGGAGTAGCCAAAGTCACCGTGCAGGATACCCATCAGCCATTTAAAGTACCGGATGACAAACGGATCATTCAGGCCAAGAGAGATTCTCATCTGATCAAGCTGTTCCGCCGACATAGTGGAAAGCGCATCCGGCGGAATAAGGAAATCAACCGCGTCGCCTGGCATCAGTTCAATTCCCAAATAAATGAGAAAGCTGATGACTAGCATCATTGGAATTAATGATAAAATCTTTCTGATTGTATAAGTAGCCATTTAATTCCTCCTGTTATAAACGGTGAACCGTGTCAGATCCACCGTTTATATGCTTCATCAATTGAGATTACTTAATATTTGCGTCATGGGGAAACTGATTGATAAAAAAGCATCTTGTATATCTGATATTTGCCGTATTGACTTTCATACGATCCATGGTTTCGATTGCCTTTGCTTCATCCGTAGACTTAGACCATGCATAGTCAATCTTGCCTGCTCCCGCATTCTTTACAAGATTTGCATCATTTTCACTGCTTGCAAACATGTAAATTGTTTCGATATTGCCGTTTCCGGTCTTGTAATAGCCATTCCATCTTTTTAAGGTTGCGTAATTGTTCAGCACGACGTCATCAACCCTGTATGGTCCGGATCCGATTGGTTTTTGCCAGAATCCATCCTGCTGCAGAGCTGCCGGGTCTGCATTTTCAAGACAGTGTTTGGGAAGAATGGGCCACTGAGCAAATACTAAAAGTGCATTGGCGGAAACCTGATCAAAATTGACCGTGATCTTATTCCCATCGGTTACTACGCCTTCTAAATGGTCCGTTTTTCCGTCAATAAAGTCCTGGGCGCCATGGATTGCCTTCATGACTTCCGAAGCAACCGCATTGGTACCGGGAGCCTTAAGCATAAGCTCAATCGTGAACTGGACATCCTCTGCCGTAAGAGGCTGGTCATCGTGCCATTTCAGATTGTCACGAAGCGTAAACTCGATGGATTTGGAATCCTCACTTACCTTATAGTCCTGGGCCAGCATACCTTCCTTAGGATTTAGGTTCTCATCTGCGTTTATAAGCTTATCAAAAATCAATTCCGTATTAATCAGGAGTCCCGGATTTACCAAAGGATACCAGAAAAATTCCTGCGGCCCGCCATTTGTATACAAAGTATGGTCGTCCCGGCTGATCTTCCAGTCCAGGATGTGCTTCTCATATGAGAACTGATCATTCCCGAATCCTGCCCCTGCCATATCAAGATCTTTGCTGGTATAAATAAAGCAGACCTGATGATAAAGAGGCAGTGCAACAACATTCTCTGCCACATAATTCTGGATTTCACCAAACGCCTTTTTCTGCTCGTTGGTATCCATAGTCCCATTGGCAGAAATAATTAATTCATCAAGCCCCTCCTGCTTTGGAACGGTGGAGTTATTGGAAGCAGTCGAACTGAATCTGTTATAGAATTCGGATTCTGCCAATGCAGCCACCGCAGCATAAGCCAGATCCCATTTTACTGCAGAAGGACCTTTTACCCGGTCCACCGGAGGTACCCAAAGCTGTGCGGCCAGATCACCTTCCAGCTTTCTGAACTGGGCCTTAACCCCTACCTCCTGCCAGTACTGCCCAATGATGGTCATCAGGTCAACGGTCTGCTGATCATCGTAATAATATACCACATCAAGGGTATAATCCGATGGCCAGCCAGCTTCCTTTAAAAGCTCTTTTGCCTTTTCCGGATCATACTTATATGTAGGGATATCTGCATTCAGCCAATCTCCGGGGGCGGTAAAGCTTTTTGCTGCCTCCGCTTTGCCGTTAAAGAGTGTCCCAACAATTGCATCCATGTCAATTGCATAAGCCAGGGCCTGTCTGACTCTTAAATCTGCAAGTGGTGTTCCAAGCTTTTCACTGTTTTCTGTACCCTGAATCCCTGTCGTCGAATCCCCGGACCTGGCATTCTCCGTCTTTGTCCCGCTTCCTGTGGTCTCTGATGCTGGCTGTTGTTTTCCGCTGCAGCCGCTCAAGAGTGAAGCTGCCAGGGATGCAGCACATATGATGCTCACAAGTTTTTTTTGTTTCATAATTAACCTCCATTTTTAATTTGTACTTTGTAGTATAAACTATAAACTTGTAACTGATATTTTAAGTTTAATTAACTTTTTTTAAAATGTCAACTAACAATATCGCTGAATATCATACTATTATTTGTCTATTTTTCACATATTTTTCTTTCGAAAAGTTTTTTGTTTTAGTTTTTATGTTTCTTTCATTGACACACTTATATTTATAAATTATAATATTGTGAAAGTTAATACTTTGTACTACAAATATAATTAAGATTGGATTGTTGACTGATGAAAAATTTAAAAACCAGAAAGTTGTATTTACAGGTATACGATGAAATCAAGCAATATATCAAGGAGCATGATCTTCAGCCAGGAGATAAACTTCCCACCGAAATGGAGATCTGCGAGTCATTAGGTGTGAGCCGGAACGTACTCAGGGAAGCACTTAAATCCCTGGAAATCACAGGCGTCGTGACCTCAAAGCCAGGTGTCGGCATCATTATCAGAGAATTTAACTCCGATTTTTTCATGTCTTCGCTGATTTCTCACGTAGACGCTTCCAATGACAGCAAGATTAAGGATTATATTGAGGAGTTACGTCATGTCCTGGAGCTGGGTTTTGATCAGAAAGCCTTCTGCAGTCTGGGGCTGATGGATATTGACCGGATGAATGAACAGGTGGCCATCATGCGAAGCCTTCTTGGTGTGGACAATGGCGGAACAAAGCCGCTTGGCATTGAATTTGCAAAAGCGGATGCCATGTTCCATAAGACCATGTTTTCCAAAGTAGACAATGTACTCCTTTCCTCCATCATTGATTTCTTTTGGGCTTATGACAAATATTACACCACCAAGCTCTCCTCGAAATCCATTGAGATAACGATTGAAAAGCACGAACGTATAATAAAAGCGCTTTATGAGCACGATTATGAAAAATTTCATCAGGCGATGATTTACCATTTTACTTATGAATATCAAAAAAAATAGACAGGTGTTATACATTTTCCTGAACTCAAAAAAAGGTTTATAAGCTCTATGGGCTTATAAACCTTTTTTTGAGTTCCATGTTCTGACAATACAGCACCTACAAGCCGTTTAGTAATTGCAATCGGATAAGGATATTGATCCCGCCTTTTTATGATGCATTTCAGATTTGGCGCCATCAGATGGCGCCAAATGCCATTTTGTTTTCGTTGAAAAAGAGGAGATGCACCCCCTATAATTTACTTAGAACGTTGACACAGGAGGGCAAGAGTGTGTTTGGATACGGAAAAAAGAATGAAGAGAAGAATACAGAGCTTCTGGAACTTGGTAATATCCGTTTGAATTGCAGATCTGGAGAAAAGGAGGCGGTCATAAGGGAAGTGGGACAGATGCTTTGCCAAAGCGGCTGCGTGGAGGAATCCTACATAGAGGCAATGCTTCAGCGGGAGCTGTCATTTCCCACCAACATCGGCAATGGGATCGCACTTCCCCACGGTGTGGAAGAAGCGAAAAAAAACATCAGGCGCTCCGGCATCGCAGTTATGGTATTTCCTGAAGGAACAGACTGGGGAGGAGAAATGGTAAAGCTGGTCATAGGAATTGCAGGGGCAGGAGAGGAACATTTGGAGATACTTTCCGTCATTGCGGAGTGTCTTGCTGATCCGGCGGATGTGGAGCGGATCACTAAGTGCAGTGCACAAGAGATCCATACCATGTTTACTGGAAAGGGGTGTTCCTGATGATTGTTACAGTTACCATGAATCCTGCCATTGATAAAACGGTGGACATTGACAAATTTGAACGGGGAGATTTAAACAGAATAAAACGTGTGGAGCTGGATGCCGGAGGTAAGGGCATTAACGTTTCCAAGACAATCAGGGAATTAGGCGGGGAAAGCATTGCCACGGGTTTTGTGGGAGGAACCAGCGGCACTATCATCAGACAGGTCCTGGCTGACCTTGGTATCCAGACAGATTTCGTAGAAGTAAAAGGGGAGACGAGAACGAATCTGAAGGTGGTGGAGGAAACAGGAGAAGTGACAGAGCTTAATGAGCCTGGACCGGAGGTATCAAAGGAACAGTTGGAGGATTTACTTAACAGGCTGGATGGCTATGCAAAGCCTGATACCCTGTTTATTCTGGCAGGAAGCATACCGGCAGGCATACCAACTGATATATACCGCAGGATCACGGAACAGGTTCATAGGAAAGGGGCAAAGGTTTTGCTGGATGCAGACGGCCCGCTGTTTTCTGAATCCCTAAAAGGGGCGCCTGATATGTTAAAGCCTAACCGCTCCGAGCTGGAGCGGCATTACCAGATGGATTACAGGGCTTCTGAGCAGGAGCTGGTTTCCATGGGAGAGAGGCTTTTGGACCATGGTGCTTCCATGGCTGCGATCTCCCTGGGACAGATGGGAGCCATATTTTTAACAAAGGAAAAAGGGTACCGGTGTCCGGGGCTTCGGGTAAAAGCGCATTCCACCGTGGGAGCCGGGGATGCCCTGGTAGGGGCCATGGCTTACGGCTGGGATGAAAAGCTTCCCCTGGAAACTTGCATCCGCTTATGCATGGGGGCGTCGGCTGGCGCAGTCACCAGCATAGGGACCAAGCCGCCCCACCGCAGTCTGGTAGATGAATTGGCCAGGCAGGTAGAGCTGTTGGAAATATAGAGTGAAATTTGATGAATAAGGTTGGAGGATGGAAATATGAAAACAAAAGCGGTAAGAATGTATGGTACGGATGACTTGAGACTGGAGGAGTTTGAGCTTCCCCGGATCAAGGAGGATGAGGTTCTTGTAAAAATCATGAGCGACAGTATCTGCATGTCCACCTATAAGCTGGTAAAGCAGGGGAAAAAGCATAAAAGAGCGCCTCAGAATATAGATACCAATCCGGTGATCGTTGGCCATGAATGTTCAGGCCTGATTGTGGAAGTCGGTAAAAAGTGGCAGGGACAGTTCCAGCCGGGGCAGAAATTTTCTCTGCAGCCTGCTTTAAATTATATGGGAAAACTGGATTCCCCGGGATATTCTTATGAATTCTGCGGAGGCGCCTGTACTTACTGCATTATGCCAAAGGAGGTTATGGAGCTGGGCTGCCTGTTGGATTACACGGGAGAGAGCTTTTTTGAGGCATCCTTGGGGGAACCAATGAGCTGTATTATAGGTGGATTCCATGCCAACTACCATACCAACAAAAGAAATTATGATCATGCCATGGGAACAAAAGTGGACGGAAACCTCCTGATCATGGGAGGCTGTGGCCCTATGGGACTGGGAGCAGTCAGCTATGGCCTTCAGTTTGAAAATAAGCCTAAGAGGATCGTGGTCACGGATATCAGTGACGAGCGGATTGCCCGGGCAAAGGAAGTGATTTCGGAAGAATCAGCAATGGAGAGAGGAATCCAGCTTCTTTACGTAAATACAGCTAAAATGGCTGATCCAATTTCTGAACTGACGGCGATCACCAATGGCAAGGGCTATGATGATGTGTTCGTATATGTTCCTGTAAAAGAGGTTGCAGAGATGGGAGATAAGCTTCTGGCCTTTGACGGCTGCATGAACTTCTTTGCCGGTCCTTCAGACAGCCAGTTTAAGGCGGAAATCAATCTTTATAACTGCCACTACACAAGCACTCATATTATGGGTACTACCGGCGGAAACACAGATGATTTGGTGGAGGCCAATAAGCTGTCGGCAGAAGGCGCCATCGAAGCGGCTGTTATGGTGACCCATGTGGGTGGGATCGACAGCATTGCAGAGGCCACAAAGAATCTGCCTTCCATTCCTGGAGGAAAGAAGCTTACCTATACACAATTTGATATGCCTTTAACAGCCATTGACGATTTTGAAGAGCTGGGAAAGAACGATCCGCTGTTTAAGAAACTCAGTGAATCCTGTAAGGCCCATAAGGGATTATGGAATGGGGAAGCGGAAACGATCCTTTTTGATCATTTTGGTATAGATCCAAAGGAACTGTAAATAAAGGGGAAATATGAAATAATTATGTATGCTGTATCCTTTCATTACTGGAGGGATACAGCATTTTTTTATGAGAAAATCCACCAATGGATCAAAAAGCATTTCCCCATTGCTCCGGGCCCTGGACAAAGTCCGTATGGCTGCTTAAGCCGCTGCCCTCCGGCAGAAGAGCCTGATCTGCAGCCGCTTTTTCTTCCGTGAGAAAACAATAAATTGAAACAAATAAATGGTAAAATCCGGTTATTTTGCAGTAATGTCTTAAATTTTAGAATTGTTTTATAAATTCTCTTGCCCATGTGTGTTATAATACCCGTAAGTAATATTAATTTTTCGTTATAAATGAAGTTTCAGAGCATGGGAGAGACGAGAATAGTGAAATTAAAATTGAAAACCCGTCTGGTCGTGGCATTTTTGATTATAACGGTAATCCCCCTGACCCTGATTTTTGCAGTGGTTGCAGGTCTTGGCAATTACCAGATGAAGGCGTTCCGGAAAGCCTATAATCTGACGGAGCAGATCGACCTTCTGTCAAGCAATTCCCTGCAGATCTTTAACCGTCTGACCAGGACGGAGCAAAAGGAAATCAGTCAGATCCTTCAAAGCGACCCCGGGCAGTTTCTGGATACAGATTATCTGGTAAAGCTTAACGATAATCTGACCTCAAAATATGCTTATATGATCGTCCGAAAGGAAGACTCCCTTATTTTTGACGGGAACAGCCACATTACCCAGGGCCTTTACGGCCAGCTTCCCAAATACGAAGAAATGGACAGCAACATTGACGGTGCCATCTATCTGGATGGGGAAACCCAGCATCTGGTAAAGCAGATGGATTTTCTTTATCCCGATGGGAATAAGGGGAGTGTGTTCATTGTTTCCAATGTAAACGGCCTTCTTCCTGAGATCAAGGTCATGATGGCGGAAATGCTCATGGCCATCATAATGATCATCGTGTTTACCGATGCCATCTTGATGATGTGGGTATACCGGTCCGTGGTAAGCCCCTTGGGGCGTCTTCAGGTTGCCACCAAGAAGATTCGGGATGGGAATCTGGAATTCTCTCTTGAGGTGGAAAATGACGATGAGATCGGGCAGCTTTGCCAGGATTTTGAGGAGATGAGGATCCGTCTTAAGGAATCCGCAGAGGAAAAGGTGGAGTATGATAAGGAAAACAAGGAGCTGATCAGCAATATATCCCATGATTTAAAGACTCCCATCACCGCTATTAAAGGGTATGTGGAAGGGATCATGGATGGAGTGGCTTCCTCTCCGGAAAAGCTGGACCGTTATATACGCACCATTTACAATAAGGCCAATGACATGGACAAGCTGATTGATGAATTGACCTTTTACTCCAAAATTGACACCAATAAGATTCCATATACCTTTTCCAAGATCAATGTGGCAGGCTATTTCAGGGATTGCGTGGATGAAGTAGGGCTTGAGATGGAAGACCGGGGCATTGAGCTGGGATACTTTAATTATGTGGATGAGGACGTAGTGGTCATTGCGGACGCAGAGCAGCTTCGCCGGGTCATTAATAATATTGTCAGCAATTCTGTAAAATATATGGATAAAAGGAACGGAATCATCAATATCCGGATCAAGGATGTAGGAGATTTCATCCAGGTGGAGATCGAGGATAACGGAAAAGGGATCCCGGCAAAGGATCTGCCCAGCATCTTTGACCGGTTTTACCGCACCGATTCCTCCAGGAATTCTTCTCAGGGCGGAAGCGGGATCGGCCTGTCCATCGTTAAGAAGATTATTGAGGATCATGGAGGCCGGATCTGGGCCACCAGCAAGGAAAGCATTGGAACAGAGATACATTTTGTTTTGAGAAAATACCAGGAGGTCATACAGGAATGAGCAGGATACTGATTGTGGAAGATGAAGAGAGCATTGCAGAGCTGGAGAAGGATTATCTGGAGCTGAGCGGATTTGAAGTTGAGATCGAAAATGACGGGGAAGAAGGACTTCATATGGCGCTCCATGAGGATTTTGATCTGTTGATCCTGGATTTAATGCTCCCGGGAGTGGATGGATTTGAAATCTGCCGGAAGGTCAGGGAGATAAAGAACACCCCCATTATTATGGTTTCCGCCAAAAAGGAAGATATCGATAAGATCCGCGGCCTGGGCCTGGGAGCCGATGATTACATTACAAAACCTTTCAGCCCCAGTGAGATGGTAGCCCGTGTGAAAGCCCATCTGGCCCGCTATGAAAGGCTCATCGGATGCGGAGTGCCGGATAATGAAATCATTGAGATCCGGGGCCTTAAAGTCGATAAAACAGCCAGGCGGGTATGGATCAATGGAGAGGAAAAGAACTTTACCACCAAGGAATTTGACCTTTTAACATTCCTGGCCCAGAATCCAAACCATGTATTTACCAAGGAAGAATTGTTTAATAAAATATGGGATATGGAATCCATCGGGGATATTGCCACGGTTACCGTCCATATTAAGAAGATCAGGGAAAAGGTCGAATTCAATACGGCAAAACCCCAGTATATTGAGACGATTTGGGGAGTTGGCTACCGGTTTAAGGTGTAAGTGATGAAGGAAAAATTATTTGAGATTCCCTTAAATGATGCCATGGATGCCGATGATGAGTGCCTGTTCTGCTTTCTTGAGAGAAAAGCGGAACAGGAGCTTATGGATTTTGTGTTAGGTTCCTGCGCTTCTTATATGGAAAGCGATACAAGAGAAGCCACGGACCGGTCAGGCTTCTGCCGGATTCATCAAAAGAAAATGTTTGATTACGGCAACGCCCTGGGAAACGGCTGGATACTAAAAACCTATTATAAAAATCTGATAAAGGAAATGAAGGAGGAATTTAAGGAGTATACTCCCGGAAAAACCTCCTTAAAAGAGCGGCTTACAGGAAAGACGGGGAATCACAATTCCGTGGGCGCCTGGATTCAGGGGAAGATGAAGACCTGCTACATATGCGACCGGTTTTCTGAAACCTATGAGCGGTATGTGGTCACCTTTTTCCACCTGTACAAAAAGGATCCTGTCTTTCGGGAAAGGCTGGAAAAAAGCAGGGGATTCTGCCTGCGCCATTTTGCAGACTTATGCAGCGGGGCAGATGAGCATTTAAATGACAGGGAGCGGAACGAGTTCTATCCTGTCATTTTTAAACTTATGGAAGAGAATATGGAACGGATCTCCGGCGATATCGACTGGTTCGTGGAGAAGTTTGATTACTTAAACCGGGATGCGGATTGGAAGCAGTCAAAGGACGCCCTGCAGCGTGGAATGCAGAAGATACGGGGCGGATATCCGGCAGATCCTGCCTATAAGCACCGGTAAGCCTAATGGTTTAACCCTTTAAACTGTCCGGGCGTATAGCCTGTGGTCTGGCGGAAGGTGCGGATGAAGTTGGAATAATCATGAAAACCCGACAAATGACAGGCCTCTGAAACCGTGTGCCCCTGGGAGAGAAGCTCTTTTGCCAGGGCCACCCGTTTTACCACGATGTACTGGAAGATGCTGCTTTCTGTCTCGGATTTGAATAAGTGGCTGATATAATATTTATCAAGGGAAAGAGCCTGGGCAATGGAATCCAGGGTCATGGGAGATGTTAAGTTTTTATCAATGTAGCTCATAATCGCCTGGGCCCGGTGAGGCTTTGGGGCTGTTCTGGCAGAGCTTGTCTTTTGCCAGGCCTTGTTAATGAGAATCAGAATCTGAATCAATGTGGTCATTGCCGTTAAGTCGCTGCCGTAAGTGCAGCGTTTTTTTATTGCCTCATGAAGGCTTTGGGCCATGGAAACCAGGTGCCCGTATTCCTCCTTTGAAAGCAGGACCAGATTGCCTTTGGCCGGTTCCCGGTGGAAACATCCCAGCAGGTTGGTGTCGGGAGTGCAGTAAGGGCGGATAAAGGCTGGGTTTACGTGGATGACCAGCCGGGTAAAGGCTTCGTTAGTGGTATTGATGGCCTTGTGGATTTCCCGGTTGGAAAACAGGATCAGGCTTCCCGGGTTCATATCGTAGCAGGCGTTTTCTACAAAGTACTGGATATTGCCGTCCATGAGCAGATAGATTTCATGGCTGTTATGCATGTGAAAATCCACGTTTCCGGCCATTTGGCTGGTGGTAAAATCACAACTGAAGGGTTCGGAAAATTCGCTGTAATGGTAAGGGCTTTCCTTTTTCATAAGATCCTCCTGAAGTAAACAATTTACGCATATTTCTTGTCAATCTGCGCAAACAAATTGCGTTAAAAACATTATATAATAAATCTATCACAAAATGAAAAAAAAGAAAAGAGGAGGCAATCATGGTTCGGGTTGGGATAATTGGCTGCGGGAACATCGGGGGAGTTCACGCCATGGTACTGAAGGAGATAGAGGAGGCCGGGCTTTGCGCTCTGGCAGATATACGGCTAGAACGGGCGGAGGAATATTCGGCCCGGTTTACGGCTGGAAAAGCAAAGGCTTATGGATCCATGGAAGAAATGCTTGAGAAGGAAGAACTGGATGTAGTCCATATCTGCACTCCTCACCACTGCCATGTGCCCATGACCTTAGAGGCATTAAAAAAAGGCCTTCATGTATTCATGGAAAAGCCGCCTGCCATAAGCAGAGAACAGTTTGAAGAGCTTTTAAGAATTTCCGCCCAGAGCAGGGGCAGGTTAGGCATTTGCTTCCAGAACCGGTATAATGAAGCCACAAAAAAGGTAAATGAGCTTTTGGCCCAGGGAATGCTTGGCAGAATAAAAGGCGGAAGGGCCTTTGTGACCTGGCACAGGAATGCTCCCTATTACACAGAAAGCGGCTGGAGAGGAAAGCTTGAGACAGAAGGCGGCGGGGCTTTGATCAACCAGTCCATTCACGCTCTGGACTTACTCCTGTCCTGGCTTGGAACGCCTGTGAGAACAGAGGCGGCCATGAGCAACCATCATTTAAAAGGGATCGTGGAGGTGGAGGACACCCTGGAAGCTTACATGGCCTTTACAGAAGGAGAGGAGCCGGTAAGCGCCAGCTTTTATGCAACAACTGCTTACGCCGTGGATGCGCCGGTTTTCTTAGAACTTGTCTGTGAAAAGGGCTTTGTCCGCCTGGAAGGAAATTCTGTCTGGCATCAGACCGGGGAACAGGAGGAGCCGGTGATCTGGCAGGGGAAAAAAGCTTCCCTTCCGGGAAAGACCTATTGGGGAAACGGTCACCAGGCCTGTATCCGGGATTTTTATGATTGTCTGGAAACCGGGAGAGATTATTTCAATGACTTAGCCTCGGTTCAGAATACATTTTACACCATGATGGATATTTATGATTCTGCAAGAAATGAGGGGAGATAAGACATGAACAAGGTAAGACTGGGTATTATCGGGATTGGAAACATGGGAACCGGCCACTTAAAGAACATTCTGGAAGGAAAGGTCCCGGAGATGGAAGTGACGGCTGTAGCAGACCGCCAGGAGTGCAGAAGAGCCTGGGCAAAGGAGCATCTGCCGGAGTCGGTTGCTGTTTTTGAGGAGGGAAAAGATCTCATAGCAGCAGGTGTATGCGACGGGGTTTTGATTGCAGTGCCTCACTACCAGCATCCGGAACTGACCATAGACGCCATGAACCACGGACTTCATGTGATGTGTGAAAAACCTGCGGGAGTTTACACGAAGCAGGTCCGGGAAATGAACGAAGCGGCGAAAAAGAGCGACCGGGTCTTTGGCATGATGTTCAACCAGAGGACCAACTGTATTTACCGGAAAATGCATGAACTTGTGACAGGCGGAGAGCTGGGGGCCATTAAGCGGGTCAACTGGATCGTGACAGACTGGTACCGTACCCAGTCTTATTATGATTCAGGAAGCTGGAGAGCCACCTGGGACGGAGAAGGGGGAGGCGTGCTGTTAAACCAGTGCCCTCACAATATGGACTTACTTCAGTGGATCTGCGGAATGCCCTGCAAGGTACAGGCATTCTGCCACAACGGAAAATGGCATGACATTGAAGTGGAAGATGATGTAACGGCTTATATGGAATATCCCAACGGGGCTACAGGAGTCTTTGTCACCACCACTGCAGACGCGCCGGGAACCAACCGGTTTGAGATCACTTTGGAAATGGGCAAGCTGGTTTGTGAAAACGACAAGCTCATGCTTCATAAGCTGGCGGAAAACGAGCGTACCTTCTGCAAGACGGCTAAGGGCGGGTTTGATACCCCGGAATGCACGGTGACAGAGGTTGAGACAGACGGAGAGAATGAGCAGCATGTGGGAGTTTTAAAGGCATTTGCAGGGAAGATCCTTCACGGGACCCCTCTGGTTGCCGATGGCATGGAAGGAATCAATGGGCTGACCTTATCAAACGCCATGCATTTGTCCAGTTGGTTAAAGCGGGAGGTGGAGATCCCCTTTGACGAGGACTTATTCCTGGAGGAGCTTAATAAGCGCCGCAGGGAATCCGGGAAAAAAGAAGGGACCGGCGTGGTATTTGACACAAAAGGAAGCTATTAGGAGATAAAAAGGAGAAATGATTATGTGGGATGGAATTCAATTATCAGGTTTTGCAGATGAAATCGATATGGACTTAGGTAAGCAGATTGATGTATTAAGGAAGCTGGGAATTCATCATGTGGAAATGCGGGGCGTTAACGGAAAGGGCCTGGTAGAGCATTCCATAAACGAGGTAAGGGAAATCAAAAAGCAGCTTGAGGAAGGGGGAATCCGTTTGTCCTCTGTAGGCTCTCCCATTGGAAAAATCAAGATCACCGATGATTTTGCCCCTCACATGGAGCTTTACAGGCACACAGTGGAAATTGCCCACGAGATGGAAGCTCCATACATTCGCATGTTCAGCTTTTTCATGCCTGAAAATGAAAGTTATGTCCCGTACCGGGGAAAGGTCATGGAACAGTTGGGACAGCTTGCGGATTACGCAAAGGCCAACCATGCTGTGCTTCTTCATGAGAATGAAAAGGATATTTACGGAGATGTGGCGGACCGCTGCCTGGAGATCATGAAGGAATTCCATGGGAAGCATTTTAAGGCTGTCTTTGATTTTGCCAATTTCGTCCAGTGCAGACAGGAGACCCTGGAAGCTTATGAACTGTTAAAGCCCTATATCGCCTACATTCATGTAAAGGATGCCCTGTGGTCTGATGCCAGCGTAGTTCCGGCAGGCATGGGAGACGGACATGTGGAAGAGATTCTGAAGCTGCTGAAGGCCGGGGGGTATGAGGGATTCTTATCCCTTGAGCCTCATTTAAGCGATTTTGCAGGCTTTAACGCTTTGGAGCAAAATTCCTCCCAGAAGAGAAAGATGAGCGGAGAAGAAGCATTTACCATGGCTTATGAAGCTCTTAGAAAAATATTGGAGAAAATTTAACGAAAAATATAAAAGGCGTATCTGGGAGTTCGGTCAGGAAGAAACTCCGGGATACGCTTTTTCTGCATGGCAGGCAAAGATCCTGCCTATGGTTCAGGGGCCATCTCAATGGCACAGCCTAACTCCCTGCAGCAGGAGCAGAAGGCGTCATCAGGCATCCGGTCGGTCAGGATAGAATCAAACTGCCCGATCTCTCCGAAGGTCATAAGAGAGGTGCGGCCAAACTTTGAGGAATCTGCCAGAAGGTAATGCTTCTGGCTCTTTTTTAATGCCGTTTTCTTAATGGTGTATTCCTCTGTGGAAGCATTGCAGACTCCGGCCTGGATGGAGAGCCCTGTACAGGCCATAAATGCCCGGACAATGTTATAATCCTCTAAGTATTCCACACAGGAGCTGCCCACCAGGGAAGCGGTATCCCTCTTTAAAGATCCCGGCAGGACAATTAAGTTGATGTTGGGATAATTCATGGACTTGTTAATGACCTGAAGGCTGTTGGTAATGACTGTAACCGAGCTTAAATGGGCCAGGTGGTCCACAATATTCATGGTAGTGGTTCCGCTGTCAATGAATATAATATCCCGCTCCCGGACAAAGGAAGCGGCTAAAGCGGCGATCCTCTGCTTGCTTTGGGCATTTCTTCCGGCACGTTCATGGAAGGTGACCAGATTCGGAATGGCTGCCGTATTTTCACATGCGACCACGCCTCCGTAAACCTTTTCCACGGTCCCCCTGGAGACAAGGATCTCCAAGTCCCGGCGCAGGGTATTTTTTGAAATTTCAAATTCTTCACACAGGGCATCATTGGATACTGTCTTGTGCTCCAATATATATTGTTCCAGTTGATCGATACGGGAAATTCTCATAGGTGTGCTCCTTACTTGGCAGCCACTTTGGCATGCTGTTATGGTAAGATTATAACAGATGCTTTGGAAAATATCAAGAAGTAACCAAAACATAACCATAAATAGAAAAAATACAGAAGAATTTCTTGACTATTTTTCAAATGAATGCTAAAATATAGCCATAATATGACATGAATAGAATCAAAACATACTCATAAAAGGAAAAGGAGAAAAAAGCGCTTCCTTTACTGATGAAGTGATGGTGGAGTCAGGAAATATTGATGCTCTGGTCAGGGCATTGGAAGAGCAGAGAATTGCCTGCAATATCTTTTCAGGAATCAGCGGAGAGCCTGGGGATGCTGTGATCGCTGCCGGACCGAATAGCTATCAGGGGGAGAAATGCAATTTCCTTATAGCGCTGAAAAGGGGAGTTCCTCCAATACCAGAAAAGAGATGGCTGGGGATGATGTGGCGGAGATTTTCCACAGTCTGTGGGATTGAAAACCGGATAAAGGAGAAGAAGTATGGGATTAGTAAAAATGAAGGAATTGCTGAATCAGGCTTCAGAAAAGAACATGGCGGTTGGAGCCTTCAGTGTGGGAAACCTTGAGATGGTGAAGGGAGCTGTAAAGGCGGCTGAAGAAATGAACACCCCCATTATCTTACAGATCGCGGAAGTGCGCCTTCCCCATTCCCCCATGACTCTTATGGGGCCCATGATGGTGGAGGCGGCAAAGAATGCAAAGGTGGATATTGCCGTTCATCTGGACCACGGCAAGACCGTTGAGGTGTTAAAGCAGGCGCTGGATTATGGGTTCACCTCCGTGATGATGGATGGTTCTACCCTTCCCTTTGAAGAAAATATAACAAAGACCCTGGAAGCGGTGAATCTGGCCAGGGAATACGGAGCGACCGTAGAAGCGGAGCTTGGCCTGGTGGGCGGCAGTGAGGATGGGAGCGTTGATGAGGGAATCCGCTGTACCAATCCTGATGATGCCAGAACTTTTTGCCAGAGGACCGGGGTAGATGCACTGGCAGTAGCCATCGGCAATGCCCACGGCAATTATCCGGTGGCTCCCAGACTGGCCTTTGATGTTCTGGAAGCCATTGATCAGAAGACCCATGTGCCTCTGGTTCTTCACGGCGGGACCGGAATTACCCCAGAGGACTTCCGGAAAGCCATAGGCCTTGGAATCCGGAAAATCAACATTGCAACGGCCAGCTTTGACAGTCTTACGAAAGAAGCTGGAAAGTATCTGGAATCGGAAGGAAAACATGATTACTTCGGGCTGAATGAAGCTATGGTCCGGGGAGTGTATGAGAATGTAAAGCAGCATATCCGGATCTTCCAGTGTGTGGAGCCGCTTGCGTAAATCAGTATGATGTAATGAAAGGTTTACATACCGGATTTGAAGAAGGAAAACTTCCGGCCATGATAGATTTGCCGGAACAGGATCTTGCCGGATTAACAATAAGAATGAGGTTACGTGTCCGAAGCCCATTTATTTGTGCTTAAAAAGGCGGACTACATATATAAAGATGGTTATCCGGAACGCCGGATAATCCGAGCATTTTTTCGTGATTTGCAGTGTACCGAGTTCCCTGTATAAAAATTATAAAAATAAAACCGCTTAAAGAACCCGTTTTTCATAACGTTTTGTGTCTTGAGCGAAGAGAAAGGAATGGATATAAAAATGGGAGAAGTAAAAAAATTAAAGTATCTTGTAAATGGTCAATGGAAGGAATCAATGACAGATAAGTATTCTGATGCCTATGATCCCAGTACCGGCGAAGTAATTGCCCAGGTACCATGCTGTACTCCGGCAGAAGTGGAAGAGGCGGTGGAGGCAGCTAAAGCGGCGTTTCCGTCCTGGTCATCTACCCCTGTGGTAAAAAGAGTTCAGGTACTCTATAAGCTCAGGGATTTGCTCATGGAGCATATGGACGAACTGACCATGCTGGTGGCAAAGGAAAACGGTAAAAACTGGGAAGAGGCTCAGGGCGATGTACTGAAAGCCAAAGAAGGAACCGAACAGGCCATAAGTGCCCCTTCACTGATGATGGGAGAAAGCCTGATGGATGCTTCCACCGGATTTGATACGGTGCTGTACCGTATGCCTTTAGGTGTATTTGCCGGTATCGTGCCATTTAATTTCCCTGCTATGATCCCTATGGGCTGGATGGCTCCCATGTGTATTGCCTGCGGCAACACCATCGTACTTAAAGCAGCATCCTTTACTCCTCAGTCCTGTATGCGCATAGCAGAACTGTATAAAGAAGCAGGACTGCCGGACGGCGTTATTAATATTGTTACCTGCTCCAGAAAAGAGGCAGAGATTCTTCTCACTCATCCCGATATCAAAGGCATCAGCTTCGTGGGTTCCACCTCTGTAGGTATGCATATCTATTCCACGGCTGCGGCCACGGGTAAGAGAGTTCAGGCTCTCTGTGAAGCCAAGAATCATGCCCTGGTTTTAAATGATGCTCCGGTCAAGCGTGTAGCGGCGGGAATTATCAATTCTTCTTTCGGATGCGCAGGAGAACGGTGTATGGCCCTGCCCGTTATAGTGGTACAGGAGGGAATCGCAGATGCCCTTGTGGCGGAGATCATCGCTCAGGCCAAGACTCTTAAAGTGGGACCGGCCTATGATAAGAGTACAAAACTGGGTCCGGTAGTAAATAAGGCTCATAGAGATTCCATCGTAAAGTGGATCGAGACAGGAATAGAAGAAGGCGCAGAGCTTGTACTGGATGGACGGGATATTGTAGTGGAAGGCTGTGAAGGCGGCTTTTATTTAGGGCCCACAATCTTTGACCATGTGACTCCCGGCATGAGCGTAGGGGAAAAAGAAATCTTCGGGCCGGTGCTGTGCATTAAGAGAGTGAAGACTTTTGAAGAAGGATTGAAGATCATGAATGCCAATCCATATGCAAACGGTTCTGTTATCTTTACTCAGAACGGTCACTATGCCAGAGAATTCGCCAGACACACGGACGGCGGTATGATCGGTATCAACGTGGGAATTCCGGTTCCGGTTGGCATGTTTCCTTTCAACGGCAATAAGCTGTCATTTATCGGAGATCTGCACTGCTTAGGCAAGGATGGATATCGGTTCTTCACGGAAAATAAAGTTGTAACCACCAGATGGTTCGACGAAGAAACCGGAGAATCCACAAACGTGAATACCTGGGATGGAACAATCTAAAGGTTACCGGCCAATGATAGATAAAAACGCCCTGCAAGGCGGATCAAAACCTTGCAGTGTGTTTTTTCACGCCATGAAATGGCTGCCGGTCTGACATGTTTTAAGGGGATGACGGGAGCAGGATTCGAAAACTGACCGGAAAAATTCAATAAGAAACATAGCTTACCGGGAGAAAATAAGAACAATGGCACGCAAAACGGGATGGGAGAAATGCAACGATGGAATATGTAAAATTTGATGAAACCAGAGAGATGGATTTAATTCTTCTTGGAAGGGTGGCAATTGATTTCAATCCGGCTTACAATGAGTATGTGAAAGAAGAATTCAAGCCCTTAAAGAAAGTGCACATGTTTGAAAAGTTTGTGGGCGGTTCTCCGGCTAACATCGCCGTAGGTGTGACCAGACATGGCATGAAGGCGGGATTCATCGGGAAAGTATCCGATGACCAGTTCGGTGAATTTGTAGTGGATTATTTCAACGAACAAGGGATCGATACCTCTCATATCACAAAATGCAAAAATGGAGAAAAGCTGGGACTGACCTTTACAGAAATGCTTTCTTCCAGTGACAGCAATATCCTGATGTACCGGAACTGCATTGCTGACTTACAGTTGGACGTAGAAGACATAGACGAAGGGTATATCAAAAGGGCAAAAGCAATTTTGATATCAGGCACGGCGCTTGCACAAAGCCCGTCAAGAGAAGCAGCCCTTAAGGCGGTCATGCTGGCAAAGAGAAACGATGTAAGAATTATCTTTGATATTGATTACAGAGCATATAACTGGAAAAACGGGGATGAAATATCCATTTACTACTCTGCAGTTGCCAAAGAAGCTGACATTATTATGGGCTCAAGAGAAGAATTTAACTTGACGGAAAAACTGATCCAACAGGGCATGACAGACGAAGAAAGTGCAGTCCTGTGGCAGAGCTATCACGCCAGGATCGTGGTCATTAAGCATGGAATGAAGGGGTCTACCGCATATACCAGTGACGGACAGTCATTTTCCATCAAACCGTTCCCGGTGGAGGCCAGAAAAGGATTTGGCGGCGGCGACGGATATGGTTCAGGCTTCCTTTATGGCCTGTATCAGGGCTGGGATATCATAGACTGTCTGGAGTTTGGTTCAGCAGAGGCTTCTATGATGGTAAAGAGCAACAACTGTTCGGATTCCCTGCCAACACCTGAGGAAGTGCATGCATTTATAAAAGAAGAAAAGGAAAAGTTTGGTGAAATGATCGCCCGTGTATAAAAATATAAAGGAGAGCGGAACATGTCAAAAACAATAAGGATGACAACAGCACAGGCACTTGTGAAGTTCCTGGATAACCAGTATGTTTCTGCAGATGGAGTGGAAACAAAGTTTGTTGAAGGTGTTTTTACTATTTTCGGTCATGGAATCGCGGTTGGCTTAGGTGAGGCTCTGGATGCGGACCCTGGACAGCTTCGGGTGCTTCAGGGAAGAAATGAGCAGGGAATGTGCCATGCTGCCATCGCATTTTCAAAGCAGAACATCCGGAAGAAAATCATTCCATGCGCCTCATCTGTGGGACCGGGTGCGGCCAATATGGTAACAGCCTGTGCTACCGCAACGGTTAATAACATTCCGCTGCTGGTATTTCCGGCGGATACCTTTGCCTCCAGACAGCCTGACCCGGTATTGCAGCAGCTTGAACAAAGCAGCAGCCTTGCGATCACAACCAACGATGCGTTCAAACCGGTATGCAAATACTGGGACAGGATCACCAGACCGGAAATGATCATGAGCGCTTTGATCAATGCCATGCGTGTGCTCACGGATCCGGCAGAAACCGGAGCGTGCTGCATTTCCCTCTGTCAGGATGTAGAAGGAGAATCCTATGATTTTCCGGATTATTTCTTTAAGAAGCGGGTACACCGGATCACCAGACCTCTTGCAGTAGAAGAAGAACTGGATGAGATCGCAGACATCCTTGCAGAAGCTAAGAAGCCCCTTGTAATTGTAGGCGGGGGAGTCCGCTACTCTGATGCGGGAGAAACCGTAGAAAAATTCTGCGAGGAATTTAAAATACCCTTTGGAGAGACTCAGGGAGGGAAGAGTGCCTGTAAATCAAGTCATCCCTATTGCCTTGGCGGAATCGGAGTTACCGGAACTTATGCCTCCAATGTGATCGCAAAGGATGCAGATGTGGTGATTGCCATCGGAACCAGGCTGAGCGATTTTACCACAAGCTCTAAATGGCTGTATCAAAAGGAAGATGTCAGATTTGTTACCATCAATAACAGCAGATTTCATGCATATAAGATGGATGCGGTCAAGGCTGTGGGGGATGCAAAGGTAACTGTTCAGGCCCTGGCGGAGAAGCTTAGAAAAAAACAGTATGTGTCCCAGTACAAAAACGAGATCGTTGATGCAAAAAGAAAATGGGATGAAGAGATGGTGCGTTTAGGCAGCATTGAATACACTGGAGATGATTTTGAACCCAACATAAAAGCGCGGGATCCAAGGACCATTCCGGAGTTTGTCCGCCTAACCAATGGAACGATCACCCAGACCGCCGCTCTTGCAGCAATCAGAAGGGTTATTGATGAAGATGCCACCATCATTACGGCAGGAGGTTCCCTCCCAAGCTGTATGCAGCGCATGTGGACCACTGACAAACGGGGCGGATACCATGCGGAGTACGGGTACTCCTGTATGGGGTATGAAGTGGCAGCCACTCTGGGCGTTAAATTTGCAGAGCCGGAAACGGAAGTTTACTGCGTTGTAGGTGATTCCAGCTTCCAGATGCTCCACAGTGAGATCATGACCATTATGCAGGAAAGGCAGAAGGTCAATATTCTGATATTTGATAACTGCGGTTTTGGCTGCATCAATAATCTGGAAATGAACCATGGAATGGGAAGCCTTGCCACGGAGTTCCGCTATACGGACGGGAAAAAGCCCTCAGGGGATTTAATTCCCGTTGATTATGCCAAAATCGGGGAGGGCTACGGCCTGAAAGCATATACCTGCAGAACCATCAAAGAACTGGAAGAGGCTCTGGAAGATGCCAAAACACAGGAAAGGGCCTGCCTGTTTGATTTAAAGGTGATCCCTAAGACCATGTCGGATGGGTATGAATCCTGGTGGAACGTAGGAATTGCCACGACCTCAGAAAAAAGCAGCGTGAGGGAAGCGTGGGAAAAGGTTAAGGAAGGAAGAAATGAAGCCAGAAAGTATTGATGATCCTCCATCTGGATGGTAATCCGTGGAATCAGACTGACCGTAATGAAGATGAGAAATACATATGGCTGCATGAGACTGGATTTTAAATGACAAAGAGGGTATCCGCCGTAAAAACGGCGGTATAAAAAATATTATGAAACAGGGGGATGCAAAGATGTTAAACAAGGAGAAAGTAAAATTAGGAATCGCACCAATCGCATGGACCAACGATGATTTACCGGATTTGGGGAAGGAAAACACCTTTGAACAGTGTGTCAGTGAGATGGCTCTGGCCGGATTTACCGGTTCCGAGGTGGGCAACAAATATCCAAGAGATGTGGAAACTTTAAAAAAGGCATTGGATCTTCGGGGCGTAGAGATCTGCAATGCATGGTTTTCCACCTTTTTGATCAGCAGGCCATATGAGGAGACGGAAGAAGAATTTGAAAAGCATGTGGCGTTCCTGGCGGCCATGGGAGCTAAGGTGGTAGGTGTTTCCGAGCAAAGCTACAGCACCCAGGGGATTTTAGACCAGCCGGTGTTTGAAGGAAAACATGAGATGGATGACAGGGAATGGAATCTGCTGTGTGAGGGCTTAAACCGCCTTGGAAAACTTTCCAAGGAAAAATACGGGGTGGCTTTGACCTTCCATCATCACATGGGAACCGTTGTCCAGAGCGCTGTGGAAGTAGAGCGCATGATGGCGGGCACTGACCCGGAATATGTGAGCCTGCTTTTTGACAGCGGCCATTTTGCATACTGCGGCGAGGATCCGGTGGCAATGGTGGAAAAATATGTGGGACGCATCAAGCATGTACATTTAAAGGACATCCGCCCTGAGATCGTAAAAAGGGTAAGAGATGAAAAGATGAGCTTCCTGGCAGGGGTCCGGGCAGGGGCGTTCACCATTCCGGGAGATGGCTGCATTGACTTTGATCCGATTTTTAAGGTGCTGGAAGAGGCTGCCTATAAGGGATACATGGTAGTGGAAGCAGAGCAGGATCCTGCAAAGGCAAATCCACTGGAATATGCCATCTGCGCAAGGAAATTCATCGCCGAAAAGACCGGTCTTTAAGAGGAAGAAAGAGAGAGGAGAAGATATTATGGTAACAGTAGGAATTATTGGAGCAGGAAGAATTGGAAAAGTACATACTACCAGCATCTGCAACCTGGTAAAGAACGGAAAGATCAAAACCATTGCCGATCCGTTTATGAATGAGGAAACAGAGAAATGGGCAAAAAGCATGGGAGTTCCCAATACCACCAAGGATTACAAGGAGATTTTAGCAGATCCGGAGATCGACGCAGTGCTGATCTGCTCATCTACCAACACCCATTCCCCCATTTCCGTTGAAGCCATTCAAGCGGGAAAGCACGTATTTTGTGAAAAACCCATTGATCATGACATTGAAAAGATCAAAGAGGTCATGGAAGCATTAAAGAGCAGTAAGGTGAAATATCAGGTAGGCTTTAACCGCCGTTTTGACCATAACTTTGAAGCGGTGAGAAATGCAGTGGCAGCCGGAAAAGTAGGCGAGCCTCACATCATTAAGGTGACCTCCAGAGATCCGGAGCCGCCTAGCGCAGAATATGCAGCAGTATCCGGCGGCATGTTCTTAGACATGACCATCCATGATTTTGATATGGTCCGCTACTTAGCAGGCTGCGATGCAGAGGAAATTTACGTTCAGTCCGCTGTTTTAGTGGATCCGGCCATTGGGGAAGCCGGAGATGTGGATACGGCTGTCATCACCTTGAAGATGGAGAACGGCGCCATAGCAGTCATTGATAATTCCAGAAAAGCCGCTTACGGCTATGACCAGAGGGCAGAAGTATTTGGCTCCAAGGGCATGGTAGCAACCGCTAATGATACCGAATCCAGCGCTGTGTTGAGCACCGCTGATGGAGTTACAGGTGAAAAACCCCTTTATTTCTTCTTAGAGCGCTACATGCAGTCCTTTGCAAAGGAAGTGAACTGCTTCATTGAGGCCATTGAGAATGATACTCCTACCCCTCTTGGTGTGGAAGACGGATTAAAGCCTGTATTAATGGGGATCGCCGCCAAAAAGTCCGTGCAGGAGCACCGGCCTGTAAAGATTTCTGAAATCATGATGTAATGAGCGCAAGAGAGCGAAGATGAGCTTGCTCATCGGCGCGAACGGTGAATGCTGCTCAGGAACCGCAGGTTCATGAGATAGGAGACAGGAGGAGAAAGGAGCTGCCATGAGCGAAATATTCAGTTATCCGGAATTTGATCTCAAAGGAGTAAAGACCCTGACAAAAGCAGGGGATAGGGAAAATGATATGTTGATGGACATTGCCATTTATGAGATGAAGGCAGGAGAGGAGCGGTCCTTTACCAGCCGGTCGGATGAGATGGCAGTCCTTCTCCTTACCGGGGAGATCCGGTTTTCCTGGGAAGACAGAAAGGAATGGGGAAAACGAAGCAGCCTGATGGAAGAAGGGCCGTACTGCCTGCATGTTTCAAGGGGCGTTTTGGTGAACGTGCTGGCGAAGGAAGACAGTCAGGTTCTGGTTCAGTCTACGAAAAATGATCAGGAATTTGACAGCGTTTTTTATAGGCCGGAGGACTGCACCAATGATACTTTTGGTGAAGGGCTTTGGGAAAACAAGATGAAGCGGACGGTCCGTACCATCTTTGACTACAATAATGCCCCCTACTCCAATATGGTAAACGGGGAAGTCATCACACACCAGGGAGGCTGGTCCAGCTACACCCCTCATGATCATCCTCAGCCTGAGGTCTATTATTACCGTTTTGAGCGGCCGGAGGGCTTTGGAGGCTGCTTTATTGGGGAAGACGTCTTTAAGATCAAGGATGGAAGCTGTGCGGCCATTCCCGGCGGCAGGACCCACCCCCAGGTAACGGCACCTGGATTTCCCATGTACTATTGCTGGATGATCCGCCATCTTCCGGGCAATCCCTGGACAACACGGACGGATGACCCCAGATATAACTGGATCAAGGAAGTGAAATAATCAGATACACTCTTGCCAAAGGCCAGAAAGAGATGGAATGCGTGCGGTTTTATTTAGAATAAAACCGGCCGCTTCTGTCTTTTCCTGGCCTTTATCGTAATGCGTCTTTGTTCTGAAAACATGAAGAGGAATTAAGCCGGCCCGGAGGGGCAGATTCCCGGCAGGCCCTTTTACGCAAACATGATGAATCCGAAGCATATTTTATAAGACATGGATTAATATTTAGAAAAGAGGAATAATCATGGGCCAGGCTTGGCAAATGCTGGTCAGCCTTGGGGAACGGTATGACCTTATCTACCAGACGGGATTGTTTTTTAGAATTGTTGTGGCGGGATTTTTAGGGTATCTGATCGGATATGAGCGGAAGAATCATTATAAAGGGGCGGGAATGAGGACCCATGCCATTGTGGCTATGGGAGCGGCTCTTATGATGGTGGTTTCCAAGTATGGGTTTCGGGATGTACCGAATTTTGACGCTTCCAGGATCGCTTCCCAGATCGTATCGGGGATCGGTTTTCTGGGAGCAGGAGTGATCTTTGTTAAGAACCATTCTGTCAGCGGCCTGACCACTGCGGCAGGCATATGGGCAACTGCAGGGGTGGGAATGGCCATTGGCGCAGGCGCCTACTATATAGGATGCGGGGCAGGACTTTTTCTTATTTTAACCCAGGTCCTTCTTCATGACGTCCCCTTTCTTTCCAGGGAGCCCTACCGGAGCACCATAAAGATCACCACAAGCCAGTATAACAGCGTTATAACGGAGCTGTTTGATAACTTAAATGAGGAAAAGATCAAGGTTTTAAATATTAAGGTGGGGAAATCAAAAAATTCTGCTAAGGTGGAACTGGATCTTCTTTTTCCAGCCGGATACGGGAAAAATGACCTGATCATCAAGTGGTCAAATGACAAAAGGATCGAATCCATCAGCGGTTAATACCGTAAGGCCGATGTTCCCGTAAAAAGGGTTCATACAGTTTTTGTATTTGATTTACTAAAAGCCTATGGGAAATGTAGGATATGAATTCGAAAACAGTTGCAAAAATACCGGAAATGTGTTTATAATTAATCTGACTTTTCTGACAGATAACCGGATACGCCATGGGTTATTCTTAATGAAGAAATGAAAGGAGAAATTTATGAAAAAGATTTTTATGAAGAGTGCGGCTTTCTTGCTGGCATCTGTTATGGTGCTTGGTGGTCTGACCGCCTGCGGAGGAAAGGACCCGGTGGTAAAGGATACCACGGCTGCCAATTCCAGTTCCGCAGATGCCGGAGAATCAAGTGACGGAGCCGGAAAAACGGAAGCAGGAGGAGAAAGCACATTTACCTATGCAATTGCAGGTGATCCGGGAGCAAATGTGAACGTAATCACCACAAGCGACCGTTTCGGCCTTATGACAATCAAAATGATCTATTCCCCCCTGTATATGTACAATGCAGACGGAATCAACTATTTCCTGGCAAAGAGCATAGACACCTCTGATGACAAACGGACCTATACCATGCACTTAAGAGATGATGTAAAATGGTCGGATGGAGAGAAGTTCACCGCTGATGACGTAGTCTTTACCTTTGAGGCCATGGAACAGGAGAAAAACGCTGGCTGGGCATATTCTCAGCTTGTATTCCCGGAAGGAGCGGTAAAGATTGAAAAGATCGACGATTATACCGTTTCCCTTACCATGCCATTTGTCAATTCTGCCGCAGTAGAGATGTTTTCCCAGATATTCATCATGCCAAAGCATGTCTATGAAAATGTGGAGAACTTTGAAAACAATGACGTGAACACCAAGCCAGTAGGCACAGGACCTTATGTAATGGCGGAATATTCCCCAGGTTCTTATGTGAAATTTACAAAGAATGAGAATTACTTCCTGGGCGCTCCTTCTGTTGACAACTTCGTATACCGGATCATTGAAAATGAAAATACGGCAATGACAGCCATTCAGAGCGGGGAAGTAAACGCGTGGATAGGAACTCCGGCCCAGGTGGCTCAGATGAATTTAGAAGCGGCCAATTTAACGGTTTACCCATACCAGGAAGGCCGTGTGGGATATATGATGATCAATGCAGGCCGTGTAAAGGATGAAAACTTCAGGAAAGCGATTCTCTATGCTCTGGATAAAAAGGCCATTGCAGATGCAGCTCTTCTGGAACCACAATATTATGACCTGCCATGGAGCTTCATGCCTCCCAACAGTCAGTATTTTACGGAAGATGTAGAGAAATATGAACAGAACCTGGATAAATCCAAGGAGCTTCTTGCGGCTTCCGGTGTGACAAATCCAGAATTGACCCTTGCTTATAACGCTTCCGACAGCCTCCAGTCTACCTCTGCCATCATGATCCAGGAGCAGCTTCAGAAGGCAGGAATTAAGGTGAACTTAACCGGCGTGGATTCCACCGCTCTCAGCCAGCAGATGAAGAAGGCCGACAATTCCTATGATATGTACTTTGGCGGCTATATCATGGGCATTGACCCTGATACGTTTTCAAGCTTATTTGAAACAGGTGCCCCATACAATTACATGCATTACGACTATCCTGAGATGAATGAACTTTTTGCTCAGGGCCGGAAGGAAACGGATGATGCAAAGCGTATGGAAATATATTCAACCATCCAGCAGAAGCTGCAGGATACCGCTTGCTTCTATCCCCTGTATTCCAATAAACGCCTTCTGGTAGTATCTGAAAACGTGACAGGAATTGAGGATGCAAAGCTGGTTCCTGTATATACCTTTGAAGATACTTCCAAGCTGCAAATGAAGTAATGCAGACAGCAGGTGTGTAAGCTGCAGAAATGGCGGGTTGAGGACCGCTGTGAAAAATGAAGGGTGTTCTGCTGCTGGAATCCTGCAGCAGACACCTCTTTCTTTATATAAGGAGAAACCATATGGCAAAATATATATTAAGACGGATATTGACAGCCATACCCATGATCCTTTTGATTACAATTCTATGTTTTTCTTTGATGCATTTTGCACCTTACGATGCCATTGATGCGATGACAACACCAAAAATGTCACAGGAAACAATTGAATTGATTAAGGCAAAATATGGGTATGACAAGCCCCTGTTCATCCAGTATTTCCGCTGGCTGAACGGGATGCTGAACGGGAATTTCGGATATTCCATCGTGACCAAGCAAAGCATTGCAGGAGATCTGGCGGTGAGGATTCCAAACACTATAAAGCTGGTGCTTCCGGCCTATGGAACCGCATATATCCTGGCGATCATCCTGGGACTTTTGGCAGGCTCCCATAAGAATAAAACAGCGGATAAGGTGATCGACGGGATCTCTTCTGTAGCGATTGCCGTTCCCAACTTCTGGTTTTCCATGCTTTTGATTTTTATCCTGGGCTATAAGCTGAAGCTCCTGCCTATCGTAGGCATGCATTCCGTAGGAAAGGAAGCCTCCATGGTGGATTTTTTAAAGCATTATATCATGCCTTTTACTACCCTTGCCTTTTCCTTTTTACCCGCCAATTTAAAATTTGTCCGCTCCTCCACTGTCACCCAGTTTTCAGAGGATTATGTGCTGGTCCAGCGGGCATTTGGTGCTTCCAAAGGGGAGATCATGTATAAGCATGTCTGTAAAAACGTGCTGCTTCCCATTATCACGAGGCTGGGCATGGCTCTTCAGCTCCTTGTAACGGGGGCTATTATTACGGAAACCGTATTCGGGTGGCCGGGAGTGGGGCCTTACTTTATCAAAGCCATCCAGGGTATGGATTATCCCATCGTCATGATCATTCTGGTTCTGTCTTCGGCTCTTGTAATCATTGGAAACCTTCTGTCGGATATTCTCTACTGCATTACGGATCCGCGTATCAGGGAAATGGGGTGACAAAAGATGAAAAGAAACGAAAAGAACACAAAGAAGAGATCTGTCAGAGTGGACAGCGTATTTCTGGCATTAAAACATGATAAGGCGGCGGTGATTTCCCTGATTCTTTTGGGCCTGATCGTTCTGTTTGCAGTGATCGCGCCCTTCCTTCCTGTGGAACCCAATGCCACCAATATTGCAAGCCGCTTACAGCCTCCTTCTCCAGGACACTGGTTCGGGACCGATGAAGTGGGCCGGGATTATTTTGCCAGAGTCATCTACGGAGGCCGGGTTTCCTTGCTGGTGGGATTTCTTGCCATGCTTACCAGCCTTACCATTGGAGTGACAGTGGGCACTGTTTCCGGCTTCTGCGGCGGAATGGTTGACATGGTCCTTATGCGTATTGTGGATATATTACATTCCATCCCATGGATGATCCTGGTCACTGTTGTGAGCATCTTTTTAAAGCCAGGGTTAAAATCCATTATACTGGTCATCGGATTTTTTACCTGGATGGAAATCGCCAGGCTGGTGCGGGCCGAGACTCTTTCCCTTAAGGAAAGGGAATTCATCCTTTATGCCCAGTTTTCCGGCGTGGGAACCTGGAAGATCATTATCCACCATATCATACCTTCCGTATTTCCCACCATCATCGTGTCGGCAACCACCAGCATGGCCAATGCGATTATGACAGAGTCTTCCTTAAGCTTCCTGGGAGTTGGCATCCAGCAGCCCATGTCTTCCTGGGGAAGCCTGTTGCAGAACGCCCAGGGAACCATGCAGAACACCTTTTACATGGCGCTGATCCCCGGCCTTCTGATCATAATCACGATTTTTGCCTTTAATAAGCTGGGAAACCTGCTTCGGGTTTTCGTGGAACCGAAAATTATGAATGACGAGAAAGAGTAAAGGGAGGAAACAGGAATTGGAAGAGATAAAGAAAAACAATGATAAGATCCTGTCTGCCCAAAATGTCCATACCACCTTTCATACCCACGGAAAATCGGTAAAGGCGGTACGGGGCGTAAGCTTTCACGCAGGCTACCAGGAGATTCTGGCTGTGGTGGGAGAGTCCGGCAGCGGAAAAAGTGTCCTGATGAAATCCATTCTGGGCCTGATGCCGGAGAATGCAGAGGTCACTGCGGATGAGATTTTGTTTATGGATAAGGATATGCTTAAAATGACTCCGGAACAGTTAAGAAGGATGCGGGGAAAAGAGATCGCCATGATCTTTCAGGATCCCATGACGGCATTGAATCCGGTGAGGACCATTGGCTTTCATCTGACGGAGGTGCTGAAACGCCACAGAGGAATGGACAAACGGTCTGCCCATAAGGAAGCAATCGCGGTTTTGGAACAGGTGGGCATCCCGTCGCCGGAAAAGAGGCTGAATCAGTATCCCCACGAATTTTCCGGAGGCATGAGGCAGAGGGTATTGATCGCCATGGCCCTTTGCTGCCGGCCCAAGCTTCTCATTGCAGATGAGCCCACCACGGCTCTTGATGTGACCATTCAGGCCCAGATCCTGGAACTTTTGAAAAAGCTGCAGGATGAGACTGGAATGAGCATTATACTCATTACCCATGATCTGGGAGTGGTGGCAAGCTTAAGCCACCGGATCCTGGTCATGTACGGGGGCCTTTTGATGGAAGAAGGACTGACCGAAGAAATCTTTTATGGGCCAAAGCATCCCTATACCAGGGCTCTTCTCCAGGCAGTTCCCAAACCCCAGGCAGGGGACCGGAAGCGGCTGGAACCTATTCCGGGAATGGCCCCGTCTCTGGTGGATCCGCCTGATGGGTGCCCTTTTGCGGAGCGGTGTAAGTTTGCCTGTGAACAATGCGAAAAGGAGATTCCCCAGTACCGGGTATATTCAGACACCCAGAGAGCCATGTGCATTTTTTCGGCAGAGGAGCTTGACGCAAGGGAAAGGAAGGTGGAGTGATATGGAGAACAGGAACCAGGAAATTCTGCTGGAAGCCAGGGAGGTCTGTAAATATTTTCCTGCCAAGGACTTTTTCGGCCGCAAGAAGGCGGAGGTAAAGGCAGTGGATGGCGTGAATCTTACCATCCGGAAGGGAGAGACCTTTGGGCTGGTAGGAGAATCCGGCTGCGGAAAATCTACCTTAGGGAGAACCTTAATCCGTATGTACGATCCCACCAGCGGGTCTATCCAGTTTAAGGGGCAGGATATTACCGAGGTGAAGGGGAAAAAATTGCTCCCCATCCACCGGCAGATGCAGATCATTTTCCAGGATCCCTATTCTGCCCTGGATCCCCACCACAATGTGCGGGAAATCATCGGGGAGTCCATGGCCGCGGTATCCGGCATGGCAGCCAGCGAGATGGATGGCAGGATCGAAGAAATGCTTAAAAAGGTTGGAATGAAGCCGGATGACATGTACAAGTATGCCTATGAGTTTTCAGGAGGCCAGCGCCAGAGGATCGGAATTGCCAGGGCATTGGCGGTGGAACCGGAATTTTTGCTTTGCGACGAGCCTATTTCAGCCCTTGACGTTTCCATTCAGGCCCAGGTGGTGAACATGTTAGAGGATTTACAGGAGGAAATGGGACTGACCTACTTATTTGTGGCCCATGACCTATCCATGGTGCGGCACATTTCCACCAGGATCGGAGTTATGTATCTGGGAAGACTGGTGGAAATCGCAGACAGCGATGAGTTGTATGAAAACCCCCTTCATCCTTATACAAAGGCACTGCTTTCCGCCATCCCGGTGGCCGACCCGGGGCTTTCTGCAAAGTCAAAGCGCCTGATGCTTCAGGGAGAGCTTCCCAGCCCAATGCATGTGCCGTCCGGATGCCATTTCCACACCAGATGCATGTATGCCAGGGAGGAGTGCAGCAGTAAGGTGCCTGAGATGAAAGAGGTTTCTCCCGGGCATTTTGTGGCCTGCTCCTGCCTGCCGCTTATTGGCTGAAAAGAAAATAATCCTTGACTTTTCAAATAAAACTTTTTATAATAACAACAATTAAAAAGACTAAGCAAAGACGCTTAAGAAATTTAGACTCTAAGGCGTCTTTTTGCATATTTACGGAAAAAGCTTACAGAGAGGGGATGGAATTATGCCAGATATGGTGAAAGTTGAAAACTTAAAAAAGAACTTTGGAGATTTAGAGGTTTTAAAGGATATTAGCCTGACGGTGAAGGAGGGCGAAAAGCTGGTAATCATCGGACCCTCCGGCTCAGGAAAGTCCACCTTTATCCGCTGCATCAACTACTTAGAGGAACCCACCAGCGGAAAGATAACCGTGGCAGGTACGGAAGTGACAAAAAAGAACCATTTGGATATGGCAAAAAAATATTCCTCCATGGTCTTTCAGCAGTTTAATTTATATCCCCATCTCACTGTCTTAGAAAATCTGACTCTTGCGCCCATCAAGCTGCAGCATGTTCCCAAGGAAGAGGCAAAGAAAAATGCCATCAAATGTCTGGAACGGGTTGGTTTAATGGAAAAAGCGGGTAATTATCCCATTCAGCTTTCCGGCGGACAGCAGCAGAGGGTAGCCATAGCAAGGGCGTTATGTACCAAACAGCCCCTGATCCTCTTTGACGAGCCTACTTCAGCCCTTGATCCCGAGATGGTTCAGGAAGTTTTAAATGTTATGGTAGAGCTGGCTCATGAAAATATCACCATGATCTGTGTGACTCATGAAATGGGCTTTGCCCGTCAGGTAGCAGACCGGGTGATCTTCATGGATGGAGGGTACATCCTGGAAGAGGGAACACCGGAACACTTTTTTGAATGTCCGGAGCATGAACGGACCAAAGCGTTTTTAAGCAAAATCCTTCATTAGGATGTTGTTTAATATAATATAAAATGAGGAGGAACCAATTATGATGAAGAAAATGTTATCACTGGCCCTGGCTTTTGCAACTGTGGCATCCTTAACTGCGTGTGGATCAAAGGCCCCGGAAACTACCACGGCTGCGACCGCAGAGACAACGGCTAAGGAAGGCACCACGGCGGCTGGCTCTACAGAGGCAGCAGGCGGAAAAGTGACCGCAGACGTACAGAAAATTATTGACCGCGGAGTTTTGAAGGTTGGCTGCAAGGCTGATATTCCAAAGTTCAGTTTACAGAATACGGGAACAGGAGAATACGAAGGCTTTGAGGATGACTTGGCTTATGAGATCGCCGGCTCCATCTTCGGTTGCACCGTGGATGAAGCAAAGGAAAAGAAACTGGTGGAATTCCAGGGCGTAACCGCTAAGACAAGAGGACCTCTCTTAGAGAACGGAGAGATTGATCTGGTTATTGCTACCTTTACCATTACACCGGAAAGAAAAGAGACTTATAACTTCTCTACTCCATATTATACCGATGCGGTAGGACTTCTGGTTAATAAAACCTCCGGAATCAACTCCATTGAAGATTTGGACGGCAAGATCATCGGTGTAGCCCAATCCTCCACAACAAAGGATGGCTTTAAGAAATATGTTGATGAAAAAGGTTTAAAAGTAAATCCTCAGTTCCAGGAATTTGACGGTTATCCGGCACTGGCTCAGGCACTGGCAACCAAGCAGATCGACTGCTTCTCCGTAGACCGTGCCATTTTAGCAGGCTATGTAAATGACGGAAACCAGATCTTAGAGGACCGCTTTGCAGAGCAGGATTACGGTGTGGCAGCGGCAAAGGAGAACGCCGGCCTTGCTGCTCTTGTTGATGAAAAGATTACTTCCATGCTTTCTGACGGTTCCCTTATGGCCCTTCAGGATCAATGGGGACTGCAGTAAACCCTTATGTAAAGGATAGATGACATGATAAAAGGTCTTTTTGATGCAAAACGATGGAATGCCCTGTTTCAGGCATTTCCCGAATATTATATACCGGGCTTTCTTATGACGCTTAAAATATCACTGGTGGGGCTGGCCGTTGCGCTGGCCCTTGGAGTGGTATTTGGTATGTTTTCCACGGCTAAATTTAAGCCGCTTCAGATAATTTCACGAATTTACGTGGAATTCATACAGAATACGCCACTGGCTTTGCAGGTTCTGTGCTATTATTCCGTACTGCCCATGATATTTTCCAGTTCAGGCTTCCGGATTCCCAAGTTCGTTCTGGGAGTGATCGGAGTGGGCGTTTATCATGGGGCCTATATATCAGAGGTCATAAGGACCGGAATTGAAGCCATACCAAAAGGCCAGTCCGAGGCAGCTTCGTCTCAGGGCTTTTCCTATCTGGAAACCATGTATCATATCATCCTGCCGCAGACTGTAAAGATTATCATGCCGCCCCTTGCAAATCAGGCGCTGAATCTGGTGAAGAACACCTCCATTCTGGCTATGGTGGCCGGTATGGACCTTATGTACTTTACGGATTCCTGGGGCGCTGACAGGGGATACTTTGCCCAGGCGTATTTTACCAGTGCTCTTATGTACTTTATCATCTGTTTCCCCCTGGCAAGGCTGGCCCGCTATTTGGAGATCAGATCCATGCGGCTGCCTGTAGCAAAAACGCTTGATCTTCAGGCAGACGAGGAGGCAGCATGTTAGAATTATTTCATCAGATATTTACTCAGGCCAATGTGATGTTCATGCTGAAGGGGCTGAGAATGACGGTGATGATCGCCATTTTTGCCACAATCATCAGCATGTTTTTTGGAACCATCCTGGCCCTTATCAGGACCTATTCCTCAGGAAAATGGAAATGGGCGGGAGGGATCGTGGCCGCCTATACGGAATTTTTCCGCTGTACTCCCAATCTTTTGTGGATACTCTGGATCTATTTTACCGTGAAGGGGAATAAGGTAGGTGTATCGGTATTTGCGATTTCCCTTTTCACCTCAGCGGTCATGGCTGAAATATTCCGAGGAGGCTTAAACTCCATTCCCAAGGGACAGTTTGAAGGTGCCCAGTCCCAGGGATTCAGCTTTCCACAGACTCTTATTTATATTGTGCTTCCTCAGACGTATAAAAAGGTCATTCCTGCCCTGCTCAGCCAGGTGATCACCATCATCAAGGACACTTCTTTCTTAAAAATGGTGGATGTAGCGGAGTTTATGAGAAACTGCTCCGTTGTCCTTGGAAGTATTTATGATACAAGAGGCATGCTTATGCTGTTCGCATTTGAAGCGCTCTGTTATTTTGCCATCTGCTTTGCCCTTAGCTGTGCAGTGAGGGGATATCAAAAAACAATTGTAACCGGTTAGGGAGGAATATCTTGCTATGGAAAAGTTTACAATTACCATTACCCGTGAATTCGGAAGCCTGGGGCGTTCTATCGCCAAGGAGCTGTCCAGAGAGCTGGGGGTGGAATTCTATGACCGTGATATTGTGGAGGAGGTTGCAAAGCAGTTAAACCTTCCTGTCTCCACGGTCAGCGATGAGGAAGAAAAATCAAAGCAGAGTTTTCTGCCCCGGATGTTTCCCCTGGGAACGGACGAGGCTTATATTCAGGATATTATCTTTGATGTGCAAAAAGGCATCATTCTGGATCTGGCAAGAAAGACCAGTTGTATCCTGGTAGGAAGATGTTCGGATTACTTACTGGAAAAGGAAAAGCACAACATCAATATTTTCATATATGCACCTTATGAAAAGAGGCTGGAAAACTGTGTGAACACTCTTGGTATGACTGAGGGCGAGGCAAAGCGGATGATCGCGTCCGTAGAGAAGGCCAGAAATGCCTATCATAAGAAATACGCCGGTTACCTTCCAGGTGATCCGGAGCATAAGAATCTGATGATTGACTCTTCCCTTCTTGGAGTCACGGGAACCGCAAAGCTGATCGCGGAAGTCGTGCACCAGCTATATGGAGAATAATCAGAATGGGAAGCTTTTTATAAAAACAGGCCTTTTTAGTGAAGCATGGGTGGAAGCCCTGGTTTTTGCTGAAGGGGCCTGTTTTGCTGATGTTGGGAAAGGATTGCTGATATATGATACTTTAATAAAAATGGCTGGTTAAAAAAACAGGAAGAAGGAATCCGGGGATTTTACTGTTTATAAAAAAAAACATGGAAAATCAAGAGCATGGCCCTTGACACTTAAAAAAAAAACTGCTATAATATATTTTTGTGTGAAGCGAGAGGATGAAGGTCTGAAACGTGCCTGCTACCTCTCGTTTTGTTTGCGATAATTGTGTGCGAGGCCGACGGCAACATGGGAACCCGGTTGGCCGTAAGAAAGGATCAAGCATTTATGGAAACAGTTAGATTTGATGAATTACAGTTAGATGAAAGAATTCTGCGGGCAGTAGCGGATATGGGATTTGAAGAGGCGTCTCCCATTCAGGCCCAGGCCATTCCGGTCCAGGCAGAAGGCCGGGATATTATTGGCCAGGCTCAGACAGGAACAGGGAAAACAGCCGCCTTTGGTATCCCTCTGTTGCAGAAAGTTGACCCTAAGGTGAAAAAGCTTCAGGCGATTGCCCTCTGCCCTACCAGAGAGCTTGCTATTCAGGTGGCAGATGAAATCCGCAGACTTGCAAAATATATGCACGGTGTAAAGGTTGTTCCAATTTACGGGGGACAGGATATTGTAAAGCAGATCCGTTCCTTAAAAGACGGCACCCAGGTCATCATCGGGACTCCGGGACGTGTTATGGATCATATGCGCAGAAAGACCGTGAAGTTCGACCACGTTCATACGGTAGTCATGGATGAAGCTGATGAGATGTTAAATATGGGATTCCTTGAGGATATGGAAACCATTTTAAGCCAGCTTCCTGAAGATCGGCAGACCGTTATGTTCTCCGCTACCATGCCGTCAGCCATTATGGAGATCGCCAGAAAGTTCCAGCAGGAGCCGGTGACTGTTAAGGTGGTAAAGAAGGAACTGACCGTTCCAAAGGTGACCCAGTATTATTATGAAGTAAAGCCTAAGAGCAAGGTGGAGGTTATGTGCCGTCTCCTTGACATGTATGCCCCAAAGCTGTCCGTTGTTTTCTGCAATACTAAGAAGCAGGTAGACGAGCTGGTGCAGTCCCTTCAGGGACGGGGATATTTTGCAGAAGGTCTTCATGGAGATTTAAAGCAGATCCAGCGTGACAGGGTCATGGGAAGCTTCCGTAACGGTAAGACAGAGATCCTTGTGGCTACCGATGTAGCGGCCCGTGGAATCGACGTAGACGACGTAGAGGCCGTATTCAATTATGACCTTCCTCAGGATGACGAATATTATGTTCACAGGATCGGCCGTACCGGCCGTGCAGGCCGTGAAGGAATTGCTTTCAGCTTTGTAGTGGGAAAAGAAGTTTACAAGCTTCGGGACATTCAGCGCTACTGCAAGACCAAGATCGTTCCCCAGGCTATCCCATCTTTAAATGATGTCACAGCCATTAAGGTGGATAAGATTCTGGAAAGTGTGGCGGACACCATCGGAGATACGGATTTAAGCAAGACGGTGAACATCATTGAAAAGAAGCTTTTGGAAGAGGATTATACCTCTCTTGATTTGGCAGCCGCATTGCTGAAACTGGTGATGGGTGAGGAAAATGAGGATATCGTTGATACAAGAGAGCCTCGTTCCCTTGATGAGCTGGATAATTTATACGGCGGTGGAAGCCGTGGCCGCAGTAACAGTAGCAGCAGCAGAAACGGAAACGGCCGGGGAGGAAGATACGAGTCCTCTTCCAGAGAAGATATGGCTCGTCTGTTCATTAACATCGGAAAGAACCAGAACGTGAAACCGGGAGATATCCTGGGAGCCATTGCTGGAGAGTCCGGCATGCCTGGGAAGATGGTTGGAAGCATTGATATGTATGACAAATATACCTTTGTAGAGGTGCCCAGAGAAAATGCTGACGCCATATTACAGGCCATGAAGGATGTAAAGATCAAAGGGAAAAATATCCATATGGAAAAAGCCAACGGAAAAGGCAGATAAATTTCCGGGAGCTGGGTGAGGAAGGGAGACAACGTGTCTTACCGAGGTCGCCTTGCTCCCGTTTTTTTTGATCATAGAAAATTACGTTCCATGGAATAAAAAGCACTTCGGTATGGATGAGCACTTTACGTAAGTGTAGTATGATTGCTGAAGCGGCTGTGCTTTGGGCAGGAGTCCGTTTTGCAGGTACGTGGTTTTCTTGGTTGCATAAAAGGTTTTCTTGCTTCTTGTGGAAAAAGAAGTTAAAATAAGTACAAGATGTGTATAAGATACAGGGGTGGGAAGACTTTGGATTAAGAGGCTTTGGATTAAGGGGTTTTGGGTTAAGGGGTTTTGGATTAAGGGGCTTTGGATTAAGAGGCTTTGGATTAAGGGGCTTTGGATTAAGAGGCTTTGGATTAAGAGGTTTTGGATTAAGGGGCTTTGGTTTAGGAGGCTTTGGATTCAGAAGCTTTGGTTTCAGAGGTTTTTGTTTAGAAGGCTTTGTCTTTGGAAGGTTTTGTCCTGGAAATGTTCCGGGCGGGACGTGGTAGCAAGCCTGGGAGTGGATAGGTATTAACAGGAGGTTATGATGGCAGAGTGGAAGAAGAATGACAAAATAGATGTAGTGATTGAGGATATGAGCGAAACCGGGGAAGGGATCGGCAAGACAGATGGATTTACCTGGTTTATTAAGGATACGGTAATGGGAGATAAGGTTCAGGCTAAGGCGATGAAGACCAAGAAATCCTATGGGTTTGCAAAGCTGGAGCGGATCACAGAGCCGTCTTTAAACCGTGTAGAGCCGAAGTGTCCGGTCGCCGGGCCATGCGGCGGCTGCCAGCTTCAGGCAATGGATTATGAGCAACAGCTTCGGTATAAGGAACGGAAGATTTATAACAATATCACCAGGATCGGCGGTTTTGCTGAAGTTCCCATGCTGCCCATTATGGGAATGGAGGAGCCATGGAGATATAGGAATAAGGCGCAGTTTCCATGGGGACTGGATAAGGATGGGGATATTATTACGGGATTTTATGCAGGGCGCACCCATTCCATCATAGGCTGTGAGGACTGTCTTCTGGGAGTAGAGGAGAACCGGGAGGTTCTAAGGCGGATCAAGGCCCATATGGAGCGGTACCGCCTTCTGCCTTATGAGGAAGCCGCCCACAGGGGGCTGATCCGCCATACCCTGATCCGAAAGGGGTTCCGGACAGGGGAGATCATGGTGTGTCAGGTCATTAATGGCACCAGCCTGCCTCACAGCAAGGAATTGGTGGAAAGCCTTCTGGAGATTCCGGGTATAACCAGTATTTCCGTTAACATCAATAGGGAGAGGACAAATGTGATCCTGGGGGACCGGGTGGAAAACCTTTATGGACCGGGGTATATTACGGATTATATTGGAGAGGTGAAATACCGCATTTCTCCCCTGTCTTTTTATCAGGTAAATCCGGCGCAGACGGAAAAGCTTTATGGAACTGCACTTGAGTATGCAGGACTGACAGGCGGGGAAACGGTTTGGGATCTTTACTGCGGCATCGGGACAATTTCTCTTTTTCTGGCGCAAAAGGCAAAGAAGGTGTATGGGGTGGAGATGGTGCCCCAGGCCATTGAGGATGCAAGGGAGAATGCCAGATTAAATGGACTGGACAATGTGGAGTTCTTTGTGGGGAAAGCAGAAGAGGTCCTGCCGGAACAGTATGAGAAGAATCATGTGTATGCGGACGTGATCGTTGTGGACCCTCCAAGAAAGGGCTGTGATGAGGCTTGCCTGGAGACCATTGTGAAGATGGCGCCCAAGAAAGTGGTGTATGTGAGCTGTGATTCGGCTACCTTGGCAAGAGATATGAAGTATTTGGCGGAGAGAGGGTATGAAGTGACGAGGGTCAGAGGATGTGATATGTTTCCCCAGGTGCTGCATACGGAAGTATGCTGTTTGATGGAGAAGGTATAACGCCTTACCAATGAAGGCGCGCCGAAGTAAGTGGAGGGATGAAGAGTGAATAACGAACGTGTATACAAAATGAAATTTTCCGGTGTCTACCCCCTGTATATTCAAAAAGTTGAGCGTAAAGGACGCACGAAAGCGGAAGTCGATACCGTCATCCAATGGCTGACAGGCTACGATGAACAGGGATTGCAGTTTCAAATTAATAGAGATGTGGACTTTGAGACCTTCTTTGCCGAAGCCCCTCAAATCAATCCCAACGCTTCCAAAATCACCGGAGTAATCTGTGGAGTTCGTGTCGAGGAAATCGAAGACTCGCTTATGCAGAAGATACGCTGGTTAGACAAGCTGGTGGACGAATTGGCAAAAGGCAAGCCGATGGAGAAGGTGTTGAGAAGCATGCAGCCGCTTTAGAAAAGGGGTGAGGGACTTGGCAAAGAAGATCCTTGTAAATAGAACTGAAACAAATGTACAATTTGGATCTTAATTTCCGGAATTCGAAGGAATTAAAAATGAGTTTGGATTAAACCGCTTTATATTATCATAATCTGCCGCCAAGGGGATACCAGAGAGGGGCAACATTTTTATTGACCAATCAAGGAACGTGGAAACCGTAACACTGCTTACAAAGAAGTAAAACAAATGAAGTGAGCAGATGTACGTCTCACGCAAAGAATCCCCAGCGGTGAAGTGCAGGCAGATTTTTATTAATATAGATACTAAATAGGGAAGGATGGAAAATAAAATGGGTGATAAAAGTATTAAAAAGGAAACAAAAAAACCGAAGAAATCAGATAAAAAGCCTTCAGCTACCTTAGCTTCCTCAGTGCTAAGACCGGTTGCGACTCAACCTGAATTAATTAAAAAAGAGAAAAAGCATAAGTAGTATTTTTTTAATAGTAAACACAGTATACAAACACATATTTACACTAAGGGAAGCTTAAAGTGATCTAAACATTAATTTAATTGGTTGATTCTAAAATATTGATTTATATGCTCGTCGTACGATATATTAATACTGATTGAAGCCTGCTGTACACCAATGATGTTTTCTATGTCTTAGATCCAAAGGATGCTGACCTTGCAGATTTAAAAGTCGTTATGCCAATCGTTTATTATAAAAAAGTCGATATACACCAATTTTATGGGAAGGATTTTTACTGAATAAATGCACATATGGGCATAGGAACGAAAGGAAAAACGATTGTCTGCATATTGAGCATTTTATTATTTCACATAGGTTCATTTCTACTGAAGAGAAACTATCCATGCTCAACAAGCTAAAACCCATAAAGAAAACAGGGCAGAGTCGACGCTTTATCACGTCGCTCTGCCCTGTTCCTTTGATTGCTTAGATGTGATGTTACTAAAGAACCAAAAGATTAATTCAAATTTATTGAACGTTTCATCCTTTTCAGCTTTTGCCTATATTCCATAGCAAGGTTATGAGCTGATCCAATAAAGAGAAAGTCTTGCAACAACCGTTCCAGTAGTAGCAGCAATTGCTTTGTTGTCTGCGGAAAGGTTATAAAGCTGTATCGTATCGCCTGTGCTTAAGCTAATAATATCTGATTCTACGCATAATCCTCCGGTAGAGTTTGAAGTCATGGTATGCGTATTTGTTACAATACTATTGATAACGAGACCGAACGTATTAGAAGGGGTCATTCCTATAGCAGTAGATACTTGCCAATCAAAATAATAATAGCCAGCAGTTACAATGGTTAATGTGGTGGTATTATTGACGAAAGTAATGCCTTGTAATGTGTTTTGGGTAAAAGTTATTGGTGTACTGGTATTTACTGGAACTGAAGCTCCAGTATACGTTACAGTGCCACCTATGAGAGTACTAATTCCGGCGGGACCGATAGGCCCAGTAGGTCCAATGGCTTCATTTATTTCATCTTCTTCCACAACCAGAGTTCCTCTTAACGGAACATGCTGAGAAAGGTATACAATTGATGTATTAATATTTACCAGTGAAAAAGTAACAGGTGCAGATGAGACCTCAATAATTCCGACCCCATACACTTCTCCTGTTTTTATAGGAGAATTACCTATTATAAAATCCCCCTGTGATGAAGATATGGCGAAAGCAGTCCCATTTAATGACGGTGATGACTGCGTCGCCAGCCACCAATGGATGATATATCTTCAGGGATCAAGAATAAGAACAGTACCAGTTGACGGATTATAGCTGATATTTCCTGAAAGATATTTAATTGAATCAAAAAGGACATTTGATCCGGCTCCGATTGATGTGACAACATTTAAGTCTATTTGCAGTGCGGAATTGCTCATTGTAATTCCTTCCCATATATTTCTAATCAATAAACACAGTACATAATAATGCCTGCAATATATTTTATGCTGAGGAGGGGAGG